>JAIDSX010000064.1 GCA_029060985.1 Clostridia bacterium
GCCTCTTCCTCTGCCTTGATACGCTCTTCCTCGGCTTTGCGCTTCGCCTCTTCCGCTGCTTTGATTCGCTCTTTTTCAGCCTTGCGTTTCTCTTCTTCCTCTGCTTTTACGCGATCTTTTTCTGCTTTACGCTTCGCCTCTTCCGCTTTGATTCTCGCCTCTTCGGCTCTGCGTTTTACCTCTTCGACCGCCTTTTTCCGCTCCTCTGCGGCTTTGCGCTTGACCTCTTCCCCCTTTTGTCTATGGACGTCGGACTTCGTATTTTTTAATGCGTCTACGCCGACTCTTCGAACGGTCGAGGGCAACGTGATATCCAGCTCGACGCAATTTTCGAACGCCTCTTCACCCACCCATATAACGCTTTGCGGAATATTGATTTGCATGAGGTCCTTGCAATTCTGAAAGGCGCGGTCGCCGATCTTGATGATCCCGTCGGGAAGTGCGACCGCTATGACCGCGCTGTTTGCAAACGCGCCGTCCGCAATGCCGATCACGCCCTTGGGAACAGTGATATCGAGAGCGTTTACGTCCGTTAATTTTTTAATCGTATACTTCCCGTCGGCGTGCTCGTCGTACTCGAACGCCGCCAACAGCTTCTCTCTTTCGATGGCGAAAAGATCGTTAAAATCTTCATTGATCGGAGGCTTTACAAGCTCCACGCCGCAATTTGAGCAAAACTTATCCTTCGCCCTAATGAGCGCGTTACAGTGCGAACAGTGCATGAAATTATTTTTCGCTTCGTATCTTACGATATTCAATCCGCACTCGGAACAATATCTCGCGTTGTCGTCTATGTACGCATTGCAAATAGGGCAATTTTTCATATCCTTCTCTCCTCACTCCCTGTCTGTTTTATTATATTAAATAATAAATCATATGTCAAATAAATTGCGTTTTTGATTTTTCGGCTTTTTAGGCAATTACGAGAAGCATGAGCCACAGCGAGCCGAGCGATACGACGAGCGTAGGGATCGCCACCGCAACGCCGATTTTCAGAAAATCAAGGTAACCGAATTTCACGCCGTGCTTGTTGAGGATATTGCTCCACATGATTCCCGCAAGCGCGCCGATGGGCGTGAACAACGCGCCCAAGTTCGAGCCGACGATCGTTGCGAACACCGCGCCGAGCCCCGCCGCGCCGCCCGTCGATTCGATGATCGACGAGTACAATACGCTCATGGGGATATTGTTGATGAGATTCGAGGCGAGAAAGGACGTCGTTCCGTATTTGAGGATCGGCAGACTTTCGCCGAACAGATTCCCGATCGCTTGGGTCACGCCCTGCTCGTTCAGGACGACGATCAATACGAACATGGACAGCACGAAGGGAATAAGCGGATAGGGCGCGCGCTTCACACAGCCGAGAAGCGCCGCAGGCTTTTGCCTTCTTACGATTGCGATAATGCCCGATATCAAAAACAAACTCCCCACGGCGCAAACGGACACGAGCCACATTTCAAGACCGATATAGGAGCTGATCGCAAGCAGAAGCGTGCAAACGCCGAGGTGTACGATCCCCACCCACAAGAGGAGCTTATCCTTGATCACGACGGTCTCCGCCTCGCCCTCGATGGGAGAAGCAAGTTTTTTGCAGAACAGCAGATACAGCGCAAGGAAGGCGACGAGTCCCGATAAAACCGTGGGTACGATACTGATTTTGAGGTAGTTGATAAAATCCACTCCGCAGGCGGTCGCAAGATAGATATTCGTGGGATTGCCGATCATGAGCGCCATGCTCCAAGTGTTGGCGGCAACGAATTCCGCGGCAAGGTAGGGCGTGGGATCGATTTTCGCGTTCTTTGCAAAGTAACAGATAAAGGGCGTGAACGAGAGAATAATGACGTCGTTCGAGGTGAATACCGTCAGTATGGAAACCGTCACATAGAGATACAAAAAAAGCTTCGTCTGCCCCGTCTTCGCTCTTTTCAAGGCGACGCTCGCAAGGTATTGGAAAAAGCCGAGCTCGTCTAAAAAGACGGACAATACCGTCATCGACAGGAAGAGCACGAGAATCTTTACGGGGTTGATCGCCGTATCGGATATAAGCGCGCTCCCCACTTTTTTGACATCCGCCTGCCCGCAGGCAAGCAGAATCGCCGCGCCGACGAGCGTGACGATCCAGTAGGTATCAATCGATATTTTACCGATTTTGATTTTCGGGAAAAACAGGATACTGAGTATCATGGCGATACAGGTGATCCCGCATATGACGATAGAAAGTACCATAATAAATTCTTCCGTGCCCAAAATATTATATTAGCGTGACGGTACTTTGTCAACTTATAGCGGCGCGGGAATTGTGGATAACTATGTGGATAACTTAGAATTTTGTGGATAACTCCCCTCATTATCCACAATGAAAGAAATATCGGGCACAAAAAAAGCCCCTCCTTAGAGGGGCTAATCTTTGCTTTATTCCATCATGATCCGATCGAGCAGGGCGCTGTTTCCGAGTACTCTGCCGCCGCCCGAAACGACTGCGGTCTCCGGATTCTGCGCAACGTGGACTTCCATTTGCATTCTCTCTTCCACGTAGTCCGCAAAGCCTTCGAGCGCGCTCACCCCGCCCGAGAAGTACACGCCGTTCTTGCACATGGCGGCGGACACCTCCGCAGGGAGCTTTCTTAAAAGCATTTCCGCATATTCGATCACTTTATCGATATAGGTCTTGACGGGGAAGAGAATGTCTTCGCTTGCAACGGATACCGAACGGGGTCTGCCCGTGGGCACGTCGCGCCCGTTGATAATGGTGCTTCTGCCCGAATCGCGAAGAAGGCTTCCCACCGTATTTTTCAGCTTTTCGCTCGTAAGCGAGCCGATCTTCAAATTGAACATTTCCGCGATATGGTCGATAATGTGAATGTCGATATTGTTGCCGCCGACGTTCATCGTAAGTCCCGCGATCGTGCCGTCGAGGGAGAACGCCGCGAACGAGGTCTTGCCCGCGCCGATATCGATCGCAAAAATCGGATTGGACTCCGAGAGCGGAACGTCCTGCCCGAGCGCGGACAAGAAGTGCGTTTCCGCAAACTTCACGCGGGAAATCCCCGCCGACTTTGCAACGCGCAGATACTTCTCGCGCGAAGCCGCCGTGCAGCCCGTGGGCACGCAGAAGAGCGCCTCCGCACCACGCTTTGCAACCTTTTGTACGAAGTAATCGAGAATCGCCGCGGCGCGCTTTTCCGATACGATCTCCCCTTCCCAAACGGGAAAGCTGACGTCGGTCAAGTCCGCGGTCTTGCCCAAGAGCCGCTTCGCCTCGTTTCCGTAGGCGCGCACCTCGCCCGTGTCCTTTTGCGAGGTCACGCAGGTCGCCTCCGTTAAGACGATCCCGTAGCCGAGCTTATAAATTTTCGTTGAAGCCGTACCAAAATCGATTGCAAGTTTTATCATATGCGTTTCCTTATTGAAAAAGCAGTTCCTCCACCGCTTCCATCGGCAGTCCCATGACGTTCGTATAGCTCCCCTCGTAGGACTTTACGACCACGCCGTCCTGTATCCCGTAAGCCCCCGCTTTGTCGAGCGGCGCACCGCTCAAAACGTAGCTTTTTATCGTTTTTTCACTCAATTCTTTGAATAAAACCTTCGTCTCTACAACCCTTTCCTTGACACCGTTTTGATCGGCGAGACACACGCCCGTGAACACGGAATGCGTCCTTCCGCTCAACAGGCGGAGCATTCTTTCCGCGTCTTCGGCGTCTTTGGGTTTTCCCAAAATCACGCCGTCCAGGGCGACCGTCGTATCCGCGCCGAGCACGACTCTATCGGGAAACCGCCCTAAAACTTCGAGCGCCTTCCCCCGCGCGTTCGCGAGTACGACCTCTTCCGCGCCGCCCTTTTCCACCTCTTCGAAGCGGGAGACTTCCACCTCGAACGGGCACAGGGGAGCAAGTAATTCTCTGCGCCTCGGAGAGGCGCTTGCAAGTAAAAGCTTCATTAAAGAATTTCGAGATTTTTATGGAAATTGCGTTTGAATTCGCCGTTCACCGCCATTGCCTGATGAATTTCCAGCGTGGCGTCGCCCGCAAGCTCCGTCTTCATAATGACGGAATCGCCCAACACGTCGCAGTTGATGCCCGTGACCATGCCGAGCCCGCTCCTGTCGAGGCATTCGGCAATGCGCAAGAGAACGCCCAGCTTTTTCACGACGTCCAGATCCTCGTCGGTGACGATATCGCGGTATCTTGCCCACTCCGCCGCGGGAATATCCTCTTTGTGATAGCACCCCGCCACGAACGCCGCCAAAACGATTTCGCGGTGCGTTGCGCCGTAGATACAGGAATTCATGATCATGTAGCGCGCGTGCTGGGCGTTGCCGTAGTAGCGCATACCCTTACCGCACTCCGCAAGGCTTGCCGCGATTTTGAGGATCTTCAAATAGACGCGCGGGAATTTATGAAGCACCCGAAGCTGCTTGAAGAGCTGAATGGAGAGGCGCACCGTCTGTTCCGCATGCTGCACGTTGCAGCCGTAATATTTAACGAGCGTGTTCAAGGAATAGCTCATCACGTCGGTGATGGGGCGTTCCATCGTCATGGGCACGGCCTGGTTGAACATAATGCCCTCTCTCAGTCCGCTGCCGCCGATCGTGAAGGATTCGATATTCAAATACTTTGTGAACGCCTTGATAATGGCGAGCGCGGCGGGCATAATGTCCGCACGGGCAGGGGAAAGCCCCCTGATCCTCTTGCGCTTCTCCACGTCGAGATCGCGCACCATTTCGTATTCGGCGTTGAAATCCTCCGTTGCGAACTGGTAGTTGTGCAGGCTCGCAAGCGGATATTTTTTGACGACGCGGTTGATTTTATACAGGTTTCTGAACGACCCGCCCACGCCGATCATCTGCGTTTCGGGATCGATGTCGTTCAGCCAGTCGATCTTCTTGAATTGCTCGGTGAAGAACTCTTCGATACGCTCCGTCTGGTCGCGGGTAGAGCCGTCGTCCTTAAAGAGATCGGTCAAGGTGACCGCGCCGAAGCCGAGCGTCACGAAATTGAGAATGGTGCGGCGGTTGTAGTAGACGATCTTCGTGCTGCCCCCGCCGATTTCGAGAATGATTCCCTTGGGAATATCCATGGAATTGATGACGCCGCGGTAGACGTAAGTCGCCTCCTCCTCTTCGGAGAGAACGCTCACTTTAATCCCGCAGGTCGCCTGAATTTCATCGAGGAAGGAACGCTGATTTTTGGCGCGCCGAACTGCCGCCGTCGCAACGGCGATAATGCGCGTGACCTCTCTTGCGTCGCACAGGCGCTTGAACATTTTTAAGGTTTTTATGGTCTCTGCTACGCGTTGGGGTTTCAAAAAGCCGTCGCGGTCCATATCCTGACCGAGACGAACGCTCTCCTTCATTTCGTCCTCGACCATAAAGTGCTCGTCAAAGAGCTTTACGATCACGAGGCGTGCAGAGTTGGAGCCTAAATCGATAATACCGATTTTTTCCATAGCTCACCGTCCTTTTCGGGTGCGTTTTCCCGCACTCGCTTGAATTATAACTTTCCCCCGATTATAATAAAATCATTCTAACATAGCTTTGACTGTTTGTCCATACCCTTTTTGAAAAAAATGCCCGGTTTTTACAATTTTTTTAATATATTAGAAAGCATTTTTGCTTTTTTTCATGCGGAAAGCGGAGGCAAACTGGAAAAACGACAGCCCTATGAGGAAAACTCCGAAGCCCTTTGAAAGCGCCGCGTCGGGAAGGTACGCCGCCGCCACCGCACTGAGCGCGGAAAAAAGAAGCGCGGGCACGGTCAAAAAGGCGAGCCCCTCTTTTTTCAAGAGCCCGCTCTTTGCGTGAACGAAGAGCGCCACCGCAGACATGGGCAAAAAGCAGAGAAGATTTACTCCCTGCGCCGCGCTCTGCTTTACGCCGCACACGGTCGTCAAAAGCGGAATTAAAAGCGTGCCGCCGCCCATGCCCATTCCCCCTAAAATTCCGCCCGCGATCCCTGAGAGCAAAAAAATAAGAAAACTCATAGAAGCATTCTGACCCCCGCGATCAGCATAAACACCGAAAAGGCGATCGCCGTATATTTCGGCTCTAATTTTCCCAAGAGCTTCGCGCCCAAGAATCCGCCGAGCAGCACGCCCAAAGAGACGGGCAAAAATACAAAGAAGGGCACGAGCCCGAAAAACAGATAGACGACGGCGCTCACTAAGGTTGCGGGAAGCACGACGGCGATCGCCGTCGCGTGCGCGGAGGCAGTCGGATATTTTGCTACCCGTTCGAGATAGGGCACGGCGATCATGCCGCCGCCCCCGCCGAAGAGCCCGTTCGCCGTACCCGTTAAAAGTCCGCCGCCCACGGCGTACCAATTTTTCCGATCCATAAAATTCCCGCCACCCCCTTAAAATGCCGTTCAAACACGCTTGATTGCATTCAGTTTGTGAAATTTTATAAAAAATTTTCTCAAAACAATTTATTTACGCACGGAATTGCTTGCCTTGCGGCGCGTTTTATATTAAAATAGGAGTATCGTGAAAAATTTCGCGCTTTATAATGTTACGCGCGTATAAAGGACTTTTTTATGGCTAAATTCAATGAATCGGGAAAATGGAAAAAACGTTGGATGACGGGGCTGTCCCTTACTATGGCGGCAGCGCTCTCCCTCGGCATTTTTGCCGCCTGCAAAACGACGGACGGGGAGGACGAGCCCGCAGAGGAAGAATCCGCCGCGTTACCTACGGATACCCAGCTTCTGAAAAACGGCAACTTCGAATTCTATTCCGAAATGACGAAGGACGAGGACGAATTGAGAGCAATTCTCAATACGCCTACGAGCTGGTCGTTCTCCTCCGGCTCGCCCTCTTCCGATACGAAGTCGGGACTCGTAGACCTTAAATATTGGGATTCCATTACGAAATCGAAACACGAGTTCACCGATATTAACGACGCTTATACGAATTGGGACGCGGGCAGCATTTACGACAAGCTGAACTTCTTCTATAAATGCGACAACCCCTCGAACAATTCCGCATACGATCCCTTCGAGGACGCGTACGACGCGCTTGCCTCCGATTCCGCGGAGAAGAAATTCTTCAACGAACAGGCGTTCTCCTCCGTGGATTTCGAGGACGTGCAATATCTTAGGGACGAGCTCGGCGAGGGCGAAAGCAAGAGCATTCCCCTTCACGGCGATACCGACTCCGAAAAATCGGACAAGCGCGGTATCCTCATGATCCACAACCGCAGAACTTCCGACGGCGCGGTGGGAACGGCGCAGAGCTATACCTCCTCCACGACGATCACCCTGCAAGCGGGCACTTCCGCAAAAATTTCCGTATGGGTCAAGACGGCGAAGCTCCGCCACTACTACGCCGACCTCAAAGAGGAAAACGACACCCTCGACGGTCTTAAAGTCAATTCGGACGCGGGCGCTTACATCGGCGTTACGCAGACGGTGGGCGGCACGACCCTCGACCAAATGCAGATCAAGAATATCAACACCGAGGTCACGAATCCCGACAAGGACAATAACGGTTGGGAGCAGTACACGGTGTACGTCCGCGCGAGCACCTTTGCCACGACGACCGTGAAACTCGTTTTGGGTCTCGGACAAGGCACTTCGGACGATAGATACGAGGCGGTCAACGGCTACGCTCTCTTTGACGACGTTGAATGCAAAATTATTCCCAACACCGAATATCTGTCGGCTACGGACGGCTTCCACTACACCTGCAATGTCGACGACAAAAAGCCCGATAAACTCTTCGACGCAACGCGGCTGAGCGCAAATAACGATTATGACAGAAACTTTGCGATCGACCTTTATGCGGGCGATTTTACGAACACAGACTTTACCAAAAGCGACATCGAAATCGGTCTTACCAAAGAAAAGCCCGGTATGAAGGAATATACTTCCGAAAATATCGACAAGTCGCTCTACGACAACAGCGACGACACGAACGTTCCCGAAAACAAAAGAAGCATTGCCGACGTTCTGTCTTATAACGAAATTGCCGCTTCGGAAAACGGCTATCTGAAAAACATCGTTAAAAACGATTTCGACGGAGAGAAATATCCGTTCGCAAAAGACGCGAATCTGATTTTGCTCCTCTCCACGAACGGCGCGGCTTACACGGCAAAGACGAAAACCATAGAGCTTGCGGGGGAATCGCGGCTTCTCATCTCGTTCTTCGTCAAGACGAGCGAGGTCATTAAAGGACGCACGGGCGCAACCATCACGCTCGTGGACGGCTCGAACAAAACGACGATTTCCGCATTCGACTCCACGACCGTTTCAACGGTGGATATTACGAATCCGAACGACGAGGCGGCGAGTAAAAAGGATATCTACGACGGCTGGGTACAGTGCTTCTTCTTCGTCTCCAACGATACGGAAGACGCCAAAGAATTCACCATTGAATTCTCGTTAGGTCCGACTACGATCGTAGGCTCGGATAAATACGACTACGGTCAGGGCTATGCGGCGTTTGCGAACTTCCAGACGAAATCGCTCACCAAGACCGAGCTCTCCTACGCCTCCACGGGCGAGAGAGCGAAAAAGGTCACGCTCACCGGCTCCACCGAGGACGCGACGGTATTCGACGAGGCAAGCAAGGTCTTCGATATCGAACAGGGACTTGCAACTCCCCTCAACTTTGAGGGCGTGCGCGCGGGCAGCAAGCGTTTGGTCTCCGGCTCTACAATAGACAACGAAGTGCCCGAAGGACTGAATACGGGACTTCTCAACTACAAGCACGCAGATCATTACAGTGCAATTTTGGGCACTAAGACGTGGGAGGAGCTGTTCAGCGATGAGGAAGGCACCGCGCTTCAACCGCTCGTCATTATGAACACGACGGGCGCGGCGCTCCCCTCCTACGGTTACTTTGCTGCAAACGCTACAATTTCGGCAAGCTCCTATCAGAAGATTTCGCTCCGCGTGAAGCTCTCTGAGGGCGCAACGGCGACCGTGTATTTGACGGACGTATCCGAATTCAGCACGGAAGGCTATAACAAATTCTTGCAGCCCAGCGCGCCCAAGGTCACCTACTGGTACGACAAGAACGGAAATATCTGCAACGGCGATCCGAGCAAGAAGGATTCCGAAATCGTATTCGAACTGCAAACGAACGGGCTCTACCGCAAGGCGGACGATAAGAACGATACTTCCTATTACGCCAACCTTAAAAATTATAAAGAAAAGAACGGCAACCTTGTAACGGGCAACGGCACGCCGGCGTTCTACGGAAACGACAATAAATACTATGCTTACCGCACCGAAAACGCGGACGGCACTTACAGCTACTCCACGGAGGTCAAAGACCTCTACGCGAACGGCGGAAAGGCAATCGCGCGTTACAACTATTTGGAAGACAGCGAAGGAAACGAGTTCAACTTCTACGACTCCAAAATCACCGTGGAAAATCCCGACGGAAGCAATTCGAATTGGGTGACCGTCGCCTTCTACGTGCACACGGGAAATGCGGCGAAGACCTACCGCCTCGAAGTTTGGGCGGGCGACAGAGACAACGCCGAAACCGGTATCCCCGCAAACGGCTACGTGTTCTTCGACCGCTACTCCTCCACTTCGATCTCCAACTACGATAAGCTCCTTGAAGACGCGGTGGACAACCTCAAAGAAGCAAAACAGCTCGACGTAAAAGAAAACCTTACCGAAGATGTGGCTCATTACTACACCTTCACCTACTACGATTCCGTGAACTATTTGCGTTACGACGTGAACGAGGACACCGACGAAGTGGGCAACCTGTACGCTTCTTACGATCAGAGCAAGTATTCGGAAGAGCTCATCTATTTGATCTACGACGATCTGACCGGAGAGAGCGTAGCTCCGTCCAAAATCCGCTTCCTCAACTATGCGGCAAGCGACGTTACGGTGGAAGCAGACGAGCCCGCTGCTGACGAAGAAGAGGAAGAGCCGGACGAGAAAGACCCTATTTCGACGGGCGATATCCTTCTTATCGTCTCCTCCGCGCTCCTCGGCATCGTGATCATATTCGTCATCGTAATGCTTCTCATCCGGCACTTTACGGGTAAACGCAGAAAATCGACGAAGGTGACCGCCGTAGAGGATAAGCGCTACAAGCCCTCTAAAAAGAAAGAAGAGGCGAGCGTTGAAGAGGAAGAGGAAAACCCCTTCGTAAAAAACCGCAAGGCTAAGGAAGAGGCTGAAAAGGCAAAAGCGGAAGAGGTAGAACCCGAACCCGCAGAAGAGCCCGCTCCTGCCGAAGAGCCTGCGGAAGAAACCGCCGAGGACGCTCCTGCCGAAGAGCCTACGGAAGAGGCTCCCGCCGAATCCGACGACGGCTCGGAAGAGTAAAACGAAATAACAAAACCCCCGCGCTTTGCGCGGGGGTTTTGTTATTTCAATTCTTGAAGAACTTCTCCGATATCCCGATCGATACAGACGGAGCGCTCTTTGATCTGCGGCGGACAATCCGCCTCGCCCAAGTTGATACAGGCGTAGGTTGCGTCTTCGTTTTTCATAGTCAGCCGCCAGAACGGATACTTGACGATCGCGGGCGTATTGCCCCCTACGCCGAGTTCCAAAAACAAAACGCGCTTACCCCTACTTTCGTTTATAAACCTTTCGTAGCGGGCGCACGCCGAATGCCAGCCCTCGTCCTCGACGAAGGTATCGTCGCAACGCAAGTTCATCGTCATGGGCTTTTTGCAAACGGGACAGCGCGGAACGAGCGAAGAAGGAATTTTCATATCCCTTTGCTCTTCGACCATGCGGCGCACGGTTTCTTCGTTGTCGTAGGTCTTATTGTGGCAGGGAACGGAGCACTGAAAAAGTCCGTAGTCGCCCTGCGTATAAAAGAGCCGCTCTTTATCGAATCCCGCTTTCTGAAAACAGTGGTCAACGTTCGTCGTCAGAACGAAATAGTCTTTATCCTTTACGAGCTTCAAAAGGTTTTCATAGACGGGCTTGGGCGCTTCTATATAGCGGTTGATCAAAATATCTCTCGACCAAAAAGCCCAAAGCTCCTCGGGCGAGGAATAGGGATAAAATCCGCCCGTATACATATCGTGAAAGCCGTACTTTTCTTCAAAGTCGGAAAAGTACTTTCGAAACCTCTCCCCCGAATAGGTATACCCCGCCGAAGCCGAAAGCCCCGCTCCCGCGCCGACGACGACCGCCTCCGCATTGTCAAGCGCCGTTTTCAGTTTTTCCGTTTGCTTATCCAATTAAACCACCGCGTCGGTCATCGTATAGCCTTCAAGCGAATTTGCCTTCACTTGAATACATACGTACTTGATCCCTGCATTCTGGGAAGCGAAAAACTGCCGCTTCGCCGCGGGGGAAACGCGCACCCAATCGCCCGCCTTCAACGCAACTTCTTCACCGTCAATGACCGCGTACCCCTCTCCTTCGAGAACGGCGTAAATCTCCTCGTTCTTTTTGTGCGAATGAACAAAGGGAACGCTTGCGCCTGCGGGAAGCGCGTTGATGCTTACCTCCGCCCCCGTCAATCCCAATGCGTCGTGCAGCTCCGTGCGGGGCTCGTTGTTGATACTGATTTTGTTGTAATTTTTCATAATACAACCTCCTTGTTTTTTCGTGTCTTTACTATAACACCGCCGCAAACGGATTGCAAGAACGTTACATTTTAATTATCAGATAATAGATTTGTTACTAAGTTTCTTTTTTGAACTATTGACTTTTCGAACAGACTCTGCTACAATATAAAAAAGGAGAAACGCGCTATGCTGACGAAGGAAGAATTACCCGAATGCCCCGTGGCTACCACCGTACAGCTCATCGGAAACAAGTGGAAGCTGCTCATTTTAAGAAATCTCATATATAACGACAGCCAACGCTTTACCGACTTTATAAAGTCCATTCCCGCCATCAGCAAGAAGGTTTTAACGGATAATTTGAGAGCGTTGGAGGAGGACGGACTTGTAAGCCGCGAGGTGTTCGCCGAAGTGCCGCCGCGCGTGGAGTATTCGCTCACCGCGCTCGGCAAAACCTTAAAACCCGTTCTCGACGCCATGATGGATTGGGGAACGGATTATAAAAAGAATTTATAAAAAAGAGCCGCATAAAACGCGGCTCTTTTTTAATTTGATAATTTACTGCCAATCGCAGACGTTGACCCACTGCGCAAGGAATTCCATTTCCTCGGGCTTGTTCTTGACCGACTGCGAAGCCGCAACGATCGGCATGATCCTCTGCACGTATTGAAGCGCGGTATCCGTCTTTTCGCAGAAGAGCTTCAAATACTTTTCCGCGATTTCGTCCTTCTTCTGCAATTTGAAGATGAGGTACGTTCTTGCGGCGTCCGCAGAGCCGTTACCCTGCGTTGCGTGCGACCAGTCGATAATGTAGGGCGTGCCGTCCTTCGTGATGATGACGTTGCTGGGCTGGAAGTCGCCGTGGCAAAGCTTCTTGTGGCGGGGCAGTCCGTCGAGCCGCACGTGCAGATCGTAACGCACCGTCGCGGGGAAGGAGCTTGCCGAAATCTTCGCGTGCATTTTGTCGCGCAGATGTCCCAAAAGCGGAACGCGCTCTTTGCTCATTTTGATTTGCAGGTCCACGAAGAAATTGAGGTACTCGTCCTCTTTTTCGGGGTGCTTCTTCATGAGCTCTTCGAGCGTGTCGCCCTCGATATATTCCCATACGAGCGACCACTTCCCGTCGATGACGGAAACGCTGAGCACCTTGGGAATGTTGAGCGAGGTTTCCTCTACGCGCGCCTGGTTGAGCGCCTCGTTGAGAACGCCCGCTTTGGAATAGGACTCGTCGAACGACTTGATGAGCTTGTCGCCGTCACGATAGAGCTTTTTTCCGATACTTGTGTGAATGAGTTGCATATAATTTTCCTCCTATACCGCGGGTAACTATCCCGCAAAGAATATTCGCCCACATTATAACTTAAAAAATGCGTTCTGTAAATACCTTTTGTGAAAAATTTTTACATGATTTTGACGGATTCAGGGTTTTCCGCATCCCCCGCAGACAATCTATTTGCAAAAATCGTTTATTTATGTTATTATTTGAGTATGGAAGAAAATACCGATTTGCGCTTATTGACAAAGCGCCTTAAAATTTTCAAATGCCTCACGATCGTCTTTTGTATTCTCGCGCCGCTATCCCTTCTCGGCGTAGGATTAAAATTTCCGTACAGCTATATTTTCGTAACTTTATGCGGTCTGCTTTTTATCGCCGCCGTTACATTTGCCGTTTTGATGCGAAAGACGATGGTCAAAATCGAAAAAACCGTGACGTATTTGCGCGCTTACCGGGATCACCTGGTGGCGAATAATAACGCCATCCTCGGATATCTTTCCGCCACGTACGTAAACGTAAACTGCAAAGAGTGCGGAGAGCTAAATCAAGTCACTTTCGTGAGAGAAAATCTTGTCTTTTCGGCGGAAGGCAAATTTTGCATAAAAAAAGACTTCAAGGGTATCGAAGGAAATTGCCTCGCTTTTCAAATACGCGGAACAAAAATGATTTCCTCCCCTGAAAATTATGACGACGTACTCGATCACGAAAGCAATCTATTTACGTTAAACGTGGGCTATTTTGAAGACCGCCCCTTCACCGACGAAGAGAACGATACGGGTTTAACGTTGCCCGAAGGACACTTTACGGATTTTATAATCCCCTTTTCTTCTAACAACGGCTACGTCTGCAATCTGGACACGGAAGAAAGCGACGAGATCGACCGCGGCGAACTTTTCATTTCGGAAATGACCGAGGACAGCCTTACGGTAAGTTTCAAATGTATGGTCGGATACGGTGCGGCGGAAGTGATTTGCGGTAAAGTAAAACTTACGCGCGACAGTGAGGATTGAATCAATTTATCATGAACAAGCAAAAAGCTCTTGGAAAAATGTCCAAGAGCTTTTTTATTAAAAGTACAGTGTTTATTTTTCCCCGTCCTCTAAAACAAGTTTCAAACAGTCGAGTTTATTACGGAGCTCTTCGAGGCGGGCGCCGTCCTCGGTCGAGGAGAGCCTTGCGTTCCTCTTACAGAGCTTATTCGCGCCTAAAAATTTCAAGAAGAACACGAGCGTAATGACGAACGCCAAGAGGGTAAGCCCGCCGAACACGCCCGTTAAAATAACGGGGAGCGATGAGAGCGTATGCACGATGAACGACGCGCTCACTACGGTTGCGATCATAAACGCGCCCAAAACCGCCAAGAACGCCAAAAGGCGCACGGCGTAATATCTTCTGTTCGCCGCGAACGCCTGCTGCCGCTCTTCCTGTTTTGCAAGCACTTCGGGCGCAAGTTCTGCTTCCTCTTTTTCAAGCTCTTCGCGTTCTTTTAAGAGGAGCTTACTCATCTTCTCGCGCACGAACTGTTTCGATTCGTCGTCCGCGGCGGAAAACTCCTCGGCATAGTCCCCGTGATAGAAGGGCTCCGTCGTTTTGAAATTTTTCGTCCGCGCCGTCCAAAGTCCCTTCGTTGCGCGCCCTTCCTCAAACGCGTAGCAAGCCGCCTGCGCAAAGAGGGACTCCGCCTTTTCGTAAGCCCCGCCCGCAAGCTCTTCCTCCGCCGACGCAAGGATTTTTTCGCACTCGGCTCTTGCCTCCTCTTCCGCCTTTTGACGGCGCGCCAGCTCTCTCGCAAGCTCGGAGGGCGTAAGCCCGACTAAGTCTTCGTCGTACTCCTCGTCCTCGGGAAGCGTGACGAGCACCTCCTCTTCTACGTTCTCCTCTTCGCCCTCGGCAAGGGTCGCATCCTCGGCGTCCACGCCCTCCGCCTTCTTTTTAATGCGGATGAGCCGTTCGTCCTCTTTGTCGATGAGTCTCTCTTCCATGTCAATCTCCTTCTATCGAATAGGGATTCGAATATTTTCTCTTTTTCTCTGCGGGATAGACCGCGTCCACGATGTAGCTGCGGAACTTGCCCTTGTACCTGCTCTTTGCCCACTCGCACAGCTCGCGCATTTCGAAGAGGGCGAACGCCGCGCTCCCCGAACCCGTCATGCTTGCACCCAGGGGCGAAAAACTTTTGAGGATCATGACCGCCTCTCCCACGTCGGGATTTAATGACTTCGCGCTCTCGAATAAATCGTTTCCGAAGAGCCGCGCCGCCTCGCCTACGCCCATGCCGCGGTAGGCTTCCAAGCAACGCTCCGTGCGCCCCGCCTTGTCCGTTCGGGGCAGTTCGTCAAAGGTTTGATAACACTCCGCCGTGGAGACGCCGCTCTTGGGACAGAGCAGTAAAAAGTGCATATCGGGCGAATCGGAGAAAAACTCCACCTCGTCCCCCCTGCCGCGCATTCGGGCAAGCCCGCCGCGGAGCATATAGCCCGTATCGCTGCCGAGCCCGTCCGCAATCGCTTTGAGCCTTGCAAAGTCCGAAATTTGATAGAGCCGCGCAAGCGCGTTGAGAACGCCCGCCGCGTCCGCAGAAGAGCCGCCCAAGCCCGCGCCCATGGGGATATTCTTATATACGGTAATATTCGCGCCCTGCGTTCCGAATTCTTCCACAAACCGCTCGCCCGCGCGAACGGCGTGATTCTCTTCGGGGAAGAGCTTATCGCTCCCCATGCCGTGCATGGTGACGTCAATTAAATGATCCTTGCGCTTTTTCGCAACGATTTTATCGTACAAGCCCGCCGTCACGACGAGGGAATCGAGCGTGTGATAATTTCCCTCCTTCCCCGTGATATCGAGGGTGAGATTGAGCTTTGCATAGGATAAAACCTTAACCGTATCCATATTAGACATTGTAACACATTTCCATTCCGATTGCAAGAAAAAAAGCCCCGTCCGCGTTCGGACGGGGCTTTGAGCGTTTAGCAACCCAACGCTTTCTTTCTGTAAATGACGACGCGCTGACCCTCTTTTACGGGGAATTCCAAATCGGGATTGTTCTCCGCGACCTCTTCGGGGGACTTCTTTAAGGACTTAGAAAGCTCCCAAAGACCGTCGCCCGCCGCGGGAATGAACACGCTCACCGCGCAGTCGGACACGGGCACTTCCGCGCCTTCCTCCGCGCCGCTCACGAATCTTGCGCGCACCGTTCTGTGCTCCTTGAAGCTGATCTTCAAGGTCGCTTCCGCGTCGATCTCCCCTTCCTGACGTTGACGCGCGTTCATGGAGCAGACGAGAACGGACACGTCCGCGTTCTCCACGTCCGCCGCGACGGAGAAGGGCAGGCTGATTTCCATGCCTCTCACGCCGCCCTCCGCGCTCTTTACGATGAGCGTTGCAAGCGCGACGCCCTCGACCCGCATACCGTCTTCCGTGCTTACGAGGTTTGCTTCGGCACGTTGCAGGGTAAGTGCAAGCAGGGTATCGGAGAAGTCCACCGTGGAGGAGAGTGCGGCTTTGCCCGACACGCGCTCCGTAAAAGCGTGCGCCTCACCCGCGCCCGAGGTCTCCACTTCGTTATAAGTCAAAGTCAGATCGTGCGTGCGGGAGAACGCGTCCGTGACGACGGGGAGCTCCGTCTCCTCGTACACGCACCCCTCTGCGCCGAGCGTAAGCTCCGCGGTGATCTTGCACTTCTGTTTATCCTCGTCCGCGTCCGCTTTGAGCGCGACGTCGAGAACGGATACGCGAAGCTCCGCGTTTCTGCCGGGGAACGCCTCTTCGCAGGGAATTTCGAAATTGAAGGGCACGAGCCGTTCGAAGGAGACGAGGGAATCGTCGCCTTTGAGCGCAAGGATACAGAGGTTGATTTCACCCTCGGCGCGGAGCGTGCCCGCCGAAAGAGTAATTTCTGTTGCGCCTACCGTTTCGGAGTGCAGGAGAATATCGCCGATAAATTCCGTTTCGAATTCGTCCTCCGTCTCCGTAGTGCCGCCCACGAGCCGCGCCGAAATCACGGGCGCGTCTTCGCGCTTTACGATGATGTCCCCGCCCGCGAGATAGTCGAAGCTCTTTTCGCCGTACAGGGAAATGTCCGCGCCGATGAGCGCAGTCGCGTAGGTGCTTGCGCCCTCGCGCCGCGTGGAGAGATTTTCGAGCGAAAGGCTGGCGCGCGCCGTAAGCGCGGGATAGCACCCCTCGTTCTCCGCACGGGCGGAAAATTCGATTCCCTTTTCCGCACGGCAGATCCTCTTTTCGGAATCCTCATAGACGATCAGGAAGTATGCTTTGCCGTAGTAGCGGACTTCCCCGTCCGAGACCTCCGCGCCCGTTAAGATAACGCGCGCTTCGGAAGCGATAATGGATTCCACTTCCGCTCCGAATTTGCACTCCACCGCCGTTTGGTGCGTGAGCGTTAAGATTTTGCCGTACCCGCGATAGGTGGCGGTTTCCGTATTCAATGCCATAGTTTTTTCTCCTCTATTTCGTTTCCCTTCATTCTATGACCTTGAAAGCCCCGTTATGCGTTTTTTCTGCTTCTTTTATAAAACAGTTTTTGACGGAATTTATCGAAAACTATTTTTATAAGAAAAACGCCCCCGCAAGGGGGCGTTCGATATGAAGTTATTCTGCTTTTCGCGGCTTTACGCGCACGCTTCCGCACAGCACTTCCGCATAGGAATAGGAGGTCTTTCCCAAAAATCCCTTGTCGTCGGGGCGGACGGTGAACAGAGACGGATACACGCCCGAAAGCTCCCCCGTATATTTGAGGATCTTGTTTCTGCCGAGGTTGACGACCACGTCTACCTGTTGGTTGAAATAATCTGCAATCTTTTTTTTGACGGTTGCAATGTCGTTTTTCTGCTTTATCATGGACTAATCATTGACAAAGCACGCGGATTTTATACCTTTTATTGCATAAGAAAAGTGCGGCTACCGCCGCACTTTTTTCGTAAATAAATTATTCTTCGTCGCTACCCTCGGAAGTTTCCGCTTCTTCCACTTCTTCTTCCGCTCCGCTTTCAACGGTCGTTTCCGTTTCGTCCTCCTCCGTATCGGGAGCTTCTACGGGAACGTCCGCCGCGGTCTCTTCGGGAACTTCGACTTCCGCTTCCTCGTCGCGCTCGGTAATAGCCACCGTAGCCACCTTGCCGCCGCGCAACCTCATGAGCCTTACGCCGCGCGTGTTGCGCCCTATCTTCGAAATACTGTCGCCGTGCATACGAATGACGATACCGTTGTCCGAAACCATCATGACGTCGTTGTCGTCGTTGACGAGCTTCATGTTGACGAGCTTGCCCGTAACCGAGTTGAACACGCCCGCCTTGATTCCCTTACCGCCTCTGCCTTGGATTCTGTAATCCTCGGGATCGGTACGCTTGCCGTAGCCGTTCTCGGATACCGTAAGAATATCGCAACCCTCTTTCACGACGAGCATATCCACGACCTCGTCGCCCTTACTAAGCCTTATCGCCTTCACGCCCATCGTGTCTCTGCCCATTGCGCGGACGTCGGATTCCTTAAAGTGAATGCACTTGCCCTGCCGCGAAGCCACGATAATGCTGTCTTTTTTCACGCAGGGCTGCACGGAGATGAGCTCGTCTCTCGGATTGATCTTGATTGCGATTTTTCCACTCTTCAAAATGCGGTGGAATTCGCGCATCGCCGTCTTCTTGATGAGCCCCTTCTTGGTCGCCATGACGAGGAAGCCCGTGCCCTTTTCGCTCATGGGAAGCGCCGCCGCGATCTTCTCGCGCGCGTCGAGCTGAACGATATTGACGATCGCTCTGCCCCGCGCCGTGCGGTTAGCTTCGGGAATCTCGTAGCCCTTGATGGAGTACACCTTACCGAAGTTGGAGAACAGGAGCACGTTGTCGTGCGTGGAGCAAATGAACATCTGCTCGACGAAGTCGTCCTCTTTGGGACGGTGTCCCGTAATGCCCACGCCGCCGCGGTTTTGCGCTCTGTATTCCACGACGGGGAAACGCTTGATATAGCCGCCCTCCGTCATGGAGATGACGACGTCCTCTTCGTCGATCAAGTCCTCGTCGTCGATATTGCCGACGTCTACGGAAATCTCCGACTTTCTGTCGGACGGGTACTTCGCCTTGATCGTGATAAGGTCGTTTTTGATAATGTCATAAACGCGCTTTTCGTGCGCCAAAATATCCTTGTAGTCCTTGATGAGTGCGCGGAGCGCTTTCAATTCGTCGCGAAGCTTCTCAACTTCCAAAGAGGTGAGACGGGAGAGCTTCATTTCAAGAATGGCGTTCGCCTGCTTTTCGCTAAGCTCGAAGCTACCCGTCAGCTTTTGAATGGCGTCGTTCTTGTCGCGCGACTCCTTAATGATTTTAATGACCTCGTCGATATTCGCAAGCGCAAGCACCAGGCCTTCGATAATGTGCGCGCGCTCCTCCGTCTTGTTGAGGTCGTACCGCGTTCTGCGGGTGATGACTTCCTTTTGGTGATTGAGGTATTGTTCGAGAATTTCACGAAGATTGAGCACCTTGGGCTCGGTGCCGTTCTCCACGAGCGCCAAGAGGATGATACCGTCCGAAATCTGCAAGTTGGTATGCTTGTACAGCGTGTTCAAAACGACCTGCGCGTTCGCGTCCTTCTTGCACTCGATAACGATTCTAAGACCCTCTCTGCCCGATTCTTCGCGGATATCAGAAATGCCCTCTAACCGCTTATCGCGCACCATGTTTGCGATCGTTTCGATGAGCTGCGCCTTGTTGACCTGATAGGGAAGCTCGGTGACCACGATACGGCTGCGTGTATTGCCGCCCGTGCCGTGCTCTTCGATCTCGCACTTGGAGCGGATAATGATATTGCCCTGTCCCGTGCGGTACGCCTTGCGGATTCCCGCTCTGCCCATGATAATGCCGCCCGTAGGGAAGTCGGGTGCGGGAATAAAGTTCATTAAATCCTCGATCGAAATATCGGGATTGTCGATCATGGCGATCGTGCCGTCAATCACCTCCGCAAGGTTGTGCGGGGGAATGTTCGTCGCCATACCGACCGCGATACCGTCCGAGCCGTTTACTAAAAGGTTGGGGAAACGCGCCGTCAGGACCGCGGGCTCCATTTCGTTGCCGTCGAAGTTGGGGTAGAAGTCTACCGTCTCTTTATCGAGGTCTTTGAGCATTTCCGCGGCGAGCTTAGAAAGTCTTGCCTCGGTATAACGCATTGCCGCAGGGGGATCGCCGTCCACCGAGCCGAAGTTTCCGTGCCCGTCCACGAGCGGGAAGTTGATGGAGAAGTCCTGCGCCAATCTTACGAGCGCGTCGTACACCGAAGAGTCGCCGTGCGGGTGATATTTACCCAAAACGTCACCGACGATTCTCGCGCACTTACGGTACGCCTTGTCGTTGTACAGTCCCATTTCGTGCATCGAGTAAAGAATACGTCTGTGCACGGGCTTTAAGCCGTCCCTTACGTCGGGAATGGCGCGCGACTTGTTGACCGCCATTGCATAGGCAATGAAGGAGCGTTTCAGCTCGTCGTCCACCTCGACGTCGAGGATCTTCGTCATTTCAAGCGTTTTCTTAAATTCTTCTGTGAGCTCGGGGCTCGTTTCTCTTTTCGCCATGATCTATCTCCTCTTAAATGTCTAAGTCTTTTACGAGCGTTGCGTTCTCTTCGATGAACTGACGGCGGAGCGAAGGATTCTCACCCATGAGGATCGTGAACATTTTGTCCGCCTCGACCGCGTCCTCCATGCGCACCTTGATGAGCGTGCGGGTCGCGGGATTCATGGTCGTATCCCAAAGCTGTTCGGTGCTCATTTCGCCCAGACCTTTGTAGCGTTGGTATTCCACCTTGTTATTGTTCTCCGCGTCGTATGCGGTCTTTTCCTCTTCGGAATACAGATACCTGTCCTCTTTGCCCTTGCAGCTCGCCTTATACAGCGGAGGCATTGCCGAATACACGTGCCCGTGCTCGATAAGCGGGCGCATATAGCGGAAGAGGAAGGTCAAAAACAGAATACGGATATGCGCGCCGTCAACGTCCGCATCGGTCATGGAGATAATGCGGTCGTAGCGCAATTTGCTCTCGTCGAAGTCGTCCAAAATGCCGCAGCCGAACGCCGTGATCATCGCCTTGATTTCCGCGTTTTCGAGCACGCGGTTGAGGCGCACCTTCTCTACGTTGAGGATTTTACCGCGAAGAGGAAGGATTGCCTGGAATCTTCTGTCTCTGCCCTGCTTTGCCGTGCCGCCTGCCGAGTCGCCCTCGACGATATAGATTTCGCACAATTCGGGCCGCTTGTCCGAGCAGTCCGCAAGTTTTCCGGGGAGCGTCGTCGATTCCAAAATTCCCTTGCGGCGGGTCAGCTCTCTTGCGTTCCTTGCGGCGTCGCGCGCCTTCTGCGCCGTGATACAACGAAGAACGAGCTCGCGCGCCTCCTGCGGGTGCTCTTCGATATAAGTGCCGAAGCGCTCCGATACGCTCTTCGAAACGAAGGTGCGGATAAAGGAGTTGTTCAGCTTGTCCTTCGTCTGCGATTCGAACTGCGCGTTTTCGAGCTTGACGGAGACGACGGCGGTAATGCCCTCGCGCACGTCCTCGCCCGTGAGCTTGTCGCTTTCCTTCAAAATGTTCAGCTTCTTGCCCGCGTCGTTGATGATCTTCGTCAGCGCGAGCTTCAAGCCCTCGACGTGCGTTCCGCCGTCGATCGTGTTGACGTTGTTCGCGTAGGAATAGATAATTTCGTTATAGCTCTCGTTATATTGCAGAGCGATTTCACAGACCGTCGTTCCCTGCTGATCCTCGAAATAGAGGGGCTCTGCAAACAGCGTCTCCGCGCCCTTGTTGATCTCCTGCACGAGCTCGCGGATACCGCCCTCGTAGCAGAAGGTGTCCGTGCGCTCCTTGCCCTCGCGCTTGTCGGTCAAGGTGATTCTCAGACCCTTGTTGAGGAAGGCAAGCTCCTTTAAGCGGGCTTTGAGCGTTTCGTATTTGAATACGATGGTTTCGAAGATTTCCGCATCGGGGAAGAAGGTGACCTTCGTACCCGTCTTGTCGGTATCGCCGATGATCTGCAAAGAACGCTGCGGCACGCCGCGGTTGTAGACCTGCTTGTAAATATGCCCGTTCTGCGAGACCTCGACTTCCAGCCATTCGGACAGCGCGTTGACCGCCTTCACGCCCACGCCGTGCAGTCCCGAGGAGACCTTATAGCCGGAGTCGCCGCCGAACTTACCGCCCGCGTTGACCTTTGTAAACACGACCTCCACGGTGGAAATCTTTTCCTTGGGGTGGATCGCCGTGGGAATACCGCGCCCGTTATCCACAACCGTGCACGACCCGTCGGGATTGACGGTCACCTCGACATGGGTACAGTAACCCGCAAGCGCCTCGTCGATCGAGTTATCCACGACCTCGCTCACGAGGTGGTGAAGTCCCTTTTCGTCCGTGGAGCTGATGTACATTCCGGGGCGTTTTCTGATGTGTTCGAGTCCGTCAAGGACTTGAATTTGTTCCGCACCGTACACTGCTTTTACCTTTTCAGCCATAATTCCTCCATATTTCTACGCGCGCACGCGTGCGCGCACGCGCGCGTAAAAGAAATAGCGCTTTTTTTGCGCCTTTGTTCTTAAATATTATAACATAAAGTTCATAAATTGTACAGTGAATTGTGGAAAAATTTTTGGAATTTTCCACCAAAAAATAAAAGTTTTCCACTGTGGAAAACTTTTTTAATTGAAAATTTCTTCCGCGAGGCGGGCGACCTCTTCCGTCGTCTGCGCCCCGAAAAGTCTGCGCTTATACTCCGCCGCGCCCTGCTTGCCCTTGATATAGAACGCCGCCATTTTTCGCATGAACACGGTGGCAAACCGCTCGCCGTAGAGCTCCTTCGTTTGAGTTAGTTGCTTCAAAAACAGCTCGCGCATGGGCGGAGGCTCGATTCCCGCGATATCCGCAAACACCTGCGGGCGGTACAGCGCGGCGCGGGCGATCATCACCCCGTCCGCACCCGTGCGGGCAATCGTCTTTTCCGCGTCGCTCTTCGACCAAATTCCTCCGTTTGCAATCACGGGGATTTTGACTGCATTCTTTGCCGCCGCGATCTCGTCATAGTCGGGTGCGCCCGCATACACCCTTTCGCGTGACCTGCCGTGTACCGTAATCATGCACGCGCCCGCCCCCTCGCAAAGCCTTGCAAATTCGGCGGTGATTTTTTTATCTTCCGTGACGCCCGTGCGAAATTTCACGGAAATCCTCTTCCCGCTCTTTGCGCATTCGGAAATGATTTTTTCGGCAAGCGGAAGATTTTCGAGTAGCGCGCTCCCTTCGCCGTTCTTTATAATCTTGGGCATGGGACAACCCATGTTGATATCGATCAAATCGAAGGGCGCAAGTTCTTCGCTCTCGCACGCCGCGCGCATGAGGTCGGGCTCGCTTCCGAAAATCTGCGCCGCCTTGGGTGATTCGTCCCCGCAATATAAGAGCTTTTTCGTCTCCTCACTGCCGTAGTGAAGCCCCTTTGCGCTGACCATTTCGGTGAACGTAAGCCCCGCGCCAAGCCCCCTGCACAGCTCGCGGAAGGGATAATTCGTGTACCCCGCAAGGGGCGCTAAAAAGACGTTGTTCGGGCAGGCCATGCCCGCGACGTTAATTTTTGCAAACATTCTCTTTCGCCTTTTTGTAATACGCGACCCACTCTTCGTCGGAAAGATTATGCACGTCCTTGCCGTCCGCAAGCACCAAACGCTCCCATTCCGTGTACCGCTTTGCAACCTTTTTGACCGTGTCTAAAAGCGCCTGTTCGCTGTCGATTCCAAGCATATACGCCGTGTGCATAAAGACCATTAAAAGATCGCCGAACTCGCTTTGGATACTCGCCTTATCGCCCGATCTGATTGCCTCTTCCAATTCTCTTGTCTCTTCGTCGAATTTGTTTTTACAGTTTTGGGGAGTCTGAAAATTCCAGCCGCCCTTCGCCATACGCTTGACGATCTTCTGCGCGCGGAGAAGCGCGGGGAAGCACTGCGGCACGTCGTTCACCGCGTCGGAGAAGGTCGTCTGGTGCTTCTCCGTCATTTTGTTCTTGTCCCACACGGAGAGCGCGCCGTCCGCGCCCTTCGCGCTGTCGCCGCCAAACACGTGCGTATGGCGGGAGACGAGCTTTTTACAAACCCCGCTCACCATATCGCCCGCGTTAAACCTGCCCCGTTCCTCTTCAATCAATGCGTGAAACACCGCCTGCATGAGAACGTCGCCCGTCTCTTCGCACATCTTTTCGGGGTCGTCGAGATCGATCGCGTCCACAAGCTCGTACGCCTCTTCGATCATGTTGATACGAATGCTTTCGTGCGTCTGCACTCTGTCCCACGGACAGCCGTCGGGGGCGCGCAAACGCTTTAATATGTACAAAAAATCCTGATAGGTAAACCGTTCTTTTTTGACGAGCTCTTCGTCCGGAATCGTTTTATAGGAACAGCAGTCGATCGTAGAAACGCCCTTCTCTCTCATGAGCGCGGAAGCTACGGGATCGTCGAACACGCTCCCGCCCACGCAGTAGCAAATATCTTTTTTCTGCGCTTCCTTCAAAAGCTCCTCTTGGAAAAGCCCGCACGCTTCGAATTTAATTTTTTCTTCCTTGAAATCGGCGAGAGCTTCCCCGCCGTCTTTCACAAAGACCTTATTCGCTTTTTTCAGCGCTTTGAGTGCGGAGAGGGTCAGCTCTCCCCTTTCGTTTCCGAGACCGATTACCGTAAGCATTCTTTTACGCCTCTTTTGATTTTAACTTTCCCGCAAGCAACGATTTGCTTTTCGGTACTCTCCAAGTATAAACCGAATCGAGGAAAAAAGCAACTAAATAGCAGGCGTTCGAGGCGATTGCCGCGCCCCCGACGGAGAGCGCGGGGTTGGATACGAGAAGCCATTGCAGAGCGAATTTCACGACGACGGCAACGAGCATTGCCCGCGCCGCGCACTTCGCCCGCCCCATACCCGTAAGACAGGCGGACAGCGTATTGACCGCGGCAAGCGACACGGCGGAAACTGACGAGAGCCTTACGAGCGCGACGACGGTTTTCAGATCGGCTTCGGAAAGGCTTGCGTATAAAAGCCTTACCACGGGGGAAGCGAACGCAAACAAAAACACGGCGCACGGAACGGAAAACGCGAAGGTGAAAAGTAGCGCGAGGGCGGCGTTCTTCCGCGTGCCCTCGATATCCCCGCGGGACGCGCTCGAAGAGACGAGCGGGATCGCCGCGGCAACGAATCCGCCCGCAAGCGTTGCGGGCAGATCAATCAAAGACATGACCCCGCCCGAATACAGTCCGTAGAGGGACACGGCGCGGTCGGTATAGCCCTTCATGAGCCGCACGATCACGATACTGTCGAGGGTGCGCGAGAGCGGCAGAATCGCGGTTGCAACCATGACGGGCAGCACCACACCGAACAACGAATAGCCGTTGACCTTGCGAAGGGACTTTATCTTCCGCTCCCCCTTATATCTCATCAACAGGTAGACGAGGGCGCAGAGCTCCGAAATGGTAACGCCCAACAGAGCGAGCATTGCGCCCCGCACGGGGTCGCCCGCGATACGCGCCGCAATAAAGCCGAAGCCCGCCTTGACGGCTTGCTCGACGACGGTGGAAAAGGCGGTGGGGATCATGTCGTTTCTGCCCTGAAAATAGCCCCTTAAAACGGACACGAGCGCGACCAAAAAGACGGACGGCGCAAGCGCCAGATAACAGGCGGTCAAATTTTGATCGCCCTGCAAGCCGCTCATGAGGGCGGCGACGGCGCACATCAAGAGCGCGCCCGAAAGCCCGATAAACGCAAACAGGCGGAGCGCCGTTTTCATATGCCCCGTCGTCTCCCGCCCGCGCGCGGACTCCGCCGAAACGACGCGCGAAAGCGCCGACGGAATCCCCGCCGACGAAAAGGTCAAAAAAAGAAGAAAGAGCGGATACGCCATTTGATAGAGTCCTATGCCGTAGCTGCCCAAAATTCCCGTGAGCGAAATGCGGTAAAACGCTCCGATTGCCTTGGCTATCAAAAATCCGCCCGTCATTACCGCCGCGCTTTTTATAAATTTCGCGTGCTTCATTATGTAGAAATTCTTTCCCTAAGGAAAAGAATTTTCGTTGTTACTCGAATTGATTTGCTAAAATATCCGCGGTTAATCTAGCGAGCTTTACCGCCGAGGCTTCCATCTCCGCGCCCTCGTCGCGGGAAAGAAGAATGACCGTACCGAGGCAGTCGCCGTTCGCTACGACGGGCACGATGATTTCCGCCGTGTACTCGCCCTCGCCGCCCGAAACGGGGTCGTACACCACGCCGCCCTCCGCCTTGTTCGCAAGATAGCTTCTACGCGAGTTCATGATTTCCGTCACCTTTTCCGAAACAGTCTTGCCCACAAGGTCGCGCTTGTTTACGCCGTATGCGCTTAACACCGTGTCGGTATCCGTGATCGCGGCAAGATAACCGCTCTGCTCGTTTAAGGACTTTGCCGTTCCCTCCGAAAAACGCCCGATAGAGGCGATGGGAGAATACTTTTTGAGCATCAGCTCGTCGCGGTCGGTAAAGAGTTCTAAGGGGTCGCCCTCGCGGATACGAAGCGTACGGCGTATCTCCTTGGGGATAACCACCCTGCCGAGCTCGTCGATCCGTCTTACGATTCCCGTTGCTTTCATAATAAAAAAACCTCCGTATACCGTCATTATGCGGAGGCTTGGAATTATTATACATTGTTACTGTTACTTTACATTTTTCGTAACCCTTTGGGCAAATGATTTTTCAAAACGCCGTTCACGCACTTTGCAAGTCCCAACGGGTATTTATCGAAGCCGACCACGCACCAGCCGTTTTCGAGTTCCCTTGAAAGCGTTTCGCCCGATAAATACCGCTCGCACTCTTCGGGAGAGAGCGCAACGAAATGCTTGACCTCTTCGCGCTTCACGCTCATGGCAAGCGCATGGGCGGGCTTGAAAATCCTGCCGTCGAACTCGCCAAGCTCCACGCCCAAGCGCAGCGTACGCACGCCAAGCGCGGGCATACCCGCGGGTACTAAGTACATTCTTCCGTCGTCGAGGGTCGTGATCTCTCCCTTGGGCAACACCGCAAAAAAATCCTTTGCAAACTCCGCAAATGCTTTATTCGCTTGCGCGTTCCGCTTAATAGGATAGGGCTTTGCGTTCTTTGTCTCCCCGCCGACTTTCCTGAGGCGGGCGCAGTAGTGTCCCTCACCCTTTTCCAGATAGGGGTACAGCTTGTGCTCCTGTTCCAACACAAACTCAGGGTGACGCTCTACAAATGCACGAATCTGCCACTCGTCCTCTTCCTCGGAAAAGGTGCAGGTGGAATACACGAGATGCCCGCCGCCCGCAACCATTTGTGCGGCGCAGTCTAAAATTTCCTTCTGTCTTGCGGCGCAGAGGGCAACGTTGTTCTCGCTCCAATGCGGGATCGCCTCGGGCTCTTTCTTGAACATTCCCTCACCCGAACAGGGCGCGTCCACTAATACCAAGTCAAAATAACAAGGAAACTTTTCGGTAAGCTGTGCGGGCGTTGCGTTCGTGACGGCGCAGTTTTTGATTCCCATACGCTCCACGTTCTGCGATAAAATTTTCGCTCTGCCCGCGTCGATTTCGTTGGAAATCAAAATCCCGTCCCCTTCCATTTGCGCGGCGATAGCCGTAGTCTTTCCGCCGGGGGCGGCGCACAAGTCGAGCACGCGCTCCTTTTTGCACGCGTTCGTATACTCGCCCACGCACATGGCGGAGGGTTCCTGCAAATAGTAAAGTCCCGCGAAGTGCTCTTTGTATGAGCCCGCCTTTTCCTCTTCGATATAAAAGCCGTTCTCTTCCCAATCGGTTTGCTCGCCGAGATAAAAAGGCGCAAGGTCTAAAAAGTCCTCTAAGCTAATTTTAAGCGTGTTCACGCGCAAAGCCTTATAGGGCGGTTTCTCGTAAGAAGCCAAAAAGGCGGGGTATTCCTTGCCCAGCCTTTCTTTCATTCTCTCTAAAAATTTTTCGGGAAGATTCATACCGTCTCCAAACCCCGTTCGATACTTTGCGCCGCGTCGCTGAGCGGAACGAACTTCGCGCCGTTCTCCACGGCGTTCAAATAGCGTTTGCCCCCCTCTTCCTCCGCTATGTATATATCGCAGTCCTGCGGACGGGAAGTGTATTTTCCGCCCGAGGCAAACACCGCGCCCGCAAGCTCCACGGAGAAGGGAACGTTGTTTTCGATCTCCTTCGAGAAGCAGAACCGCTTGCCCAGATTCACCCCGCTCTTTTTCTTGCGGTAGTTGTTCTTGTTTACAAAGTTGAAAAAAGTCTCCCGCGCGGCGGCGCGCTTTTTGTGTTCCTCGTCCCGCTTCTTGTAGTAGGCGCGAAGCCCCTCGGAATCGGGCTGGGAAATTTTATAGGAAGAAATCTTTCCGGGGCGCATTTTATACTTTTCGCAGAGCCCCTTGATATCCGTGCCCTCGCGCTTGCACAATGCCTCGCACACGCGCATGGTGGCGTACGCGTCGTCGGCGGCGCGGTGCGGCACGAACTCCACGCCGAGCTGTTCCGCCATTGCCCCTAAGCCGCACTGCCGAGTATAGTCGCTCTCCGTGTTCATGTAGAAGAATTGCGTATCGTGATAGCAGAAACGGAAGGACGGAAGATGATAACGCTTGGTCTCCAAATTGAGGTAGTTCACGTCGTTATGCGTGGCGTGCCCCAGGACGATCGCTTCGGGGTCTTCCAAAAGCGCCTTGATCTTTCCGTAAACTGCGGGAAAGACGGGATAGGACTTGAAGTTCTCGTAATCATAGGGAAGCTCAATCCCGTCGCTTCCTTTTCTATCGGTCAAATGGAACTTCCCCTTCGGATTGATAAGGATATCTTCCTTTTCGAGAACGTTATAGTTCTCGTCCGTGACCGTGTAGCCGAACGCGCATATCTTCGCCGTGTACTTGTATACGCAGGCGCACTCTATGTCGAAAAATACGTACTTCATGCGTTCTTGACTTCGATCTTATCCTTCCCGCCCATGTAGGGACGGAGCACTTCGGGAATGACGACGCTGCCGTCCGCCTGCAAGTGATTCTCGATAAACGCGATCAGCATACGGGGCGGAGCTACCACGGTGTTGTTGAGGGTGTGCGCAAACGCGCTCCCCTCCTTCGTCTTGTAGCGGATACCGAGGCGGCGCGCCTGCGCGTCGGTGAGGTTGGAACATGACCCCACCTCGAAATATTTCTTCTGACGGGGCGACCACGCCTCCACGTCTACGCTTCTGAATTTGAGGTCTGCCAAATCGCCCGAACAGCATTCGAGCGTTCTTACGGGAATGCCCATCGAAACAAACAGCTCCACCGTATAATTCCACATTTTTTCATACCACGCCGCGCTGTCCTCGGGCTTGCAGATGACGATCATCTCCTGCTTCTCGAACTGGTGAATACGGTAGATGCCGCGCTCCTCGATGCCGTGCGCGCCCTTCTCCTTGCGGAAGCAGGGCGAATAGCTCGTGAGCGTTAAGGGGAGCTTGCTTTCGTCCACCGTCTGCCCCATAAAACGACCGATCATGGAGTGTTCGCTCGTACCGATGAGGTACAGATCCTCGCCCTCGATCTTGTACATCATGCCGTCCATTTCCTCGAAGCTCATGACCCCCGTCACCACGGACGAACGAATCATGAAGGGCGGAATGCAGTAGGTGAAGCCCTTGTTTATCATAAAGTCGCGGGCGTAGGTGATGACCGCGGAATGCAGCCGCGCGATATCGCCCGTCAAATAATAGAAGCCCTGCCCGCTCGTGCGGCGCGCGCTGTCCACGTCGATCCCGTCGAGCTTTTCCAAAATGTCAATGTGATAGGGAATTTCAAAATCGGGAACTTTCGGCTCTAAATAACGCTTGCGCTCCACGTTTTCGCTGTCGTCCTTGCCGATGGGCGTATCGGGCGAAATGATATTCGGAATACGCATCATTACGTCTTTAAGGCGAGCGGCGACCTCTTCCGATTCCTTTTCGACCTCTTCAAGGCGCTTTGCGTTGGCGTTTACCTTCGCCTTGACCTCTTCCGCTTCCTTGACTTTTTTCTCGCGCATCAAAAGCCCGATCTCTTTGCTCAAAGAATTGCGGGACGCGCGGAGATTATCCCCTTCCGTTTGAAGGGCGCGCTTCTTCGTATCGAGCTCGATCGCCTCGTCCACGAGGGGGAGTTTTTTATCCTGAAACTTCTTTTTGATATTTTCGCGCACCTTATCGGGATTTGCGCGTAAAAAGGCAATATCTATCATAATAGGTCTCCTTTATTTTTCAATTCCGATTATACACCATTTTTATTTTGAAAGCAAAGGATTTACAAGGTTAAAAAAGAAAAACCCTCGGTGACTTTTTATCACCGAGAGTTTTTTATTACGCTATCTCGTTTCCGTCCTTATCCAGCTTACCATCCTTGCATTGCACGGTAAAATCGCCCGTCCAACCATTCCAATCCTCTCCCTTTTCAATCGCTTCCCACTCCGCTTTCGTTCCTTGAAACTGAATACTCGTAAGCCTGCTACAACTACTGAACGCGCACTCCCCGATTCCCGTCACACTGTTCGGTATCGTAACACTCGTAAGCCTGCTACAATTACTGAACGCGCCCTCCCCGATTTCCGTCACACTGTTCGGTATCGTAATGCCTGTAAGTCCGCTACTATTGAACGCATACTCCCCGATACTCGTGACACTGTTCGATATCGTAATCTCCGTAAGACCTCTGCAACCCTCGAATGCAATCTCCCCGATACTCGTTACACCGTTCAGAAGCGTAACACTCGTAAGAGAGCTGCAACCCGCGAACGTCGCCCTCTCGATTTTCTTCACTCCGCTCGGAATCGTAATACTCGTAAGGGAGCTGCAACTACCGAACGCGCCCTCCCCGATTTCCGTCACACTGTTCGGTATCGTAATGCCTGTAAGTCCGCAATCATAAAACGCGTGCTTCCCGATACTCGTCACGCCGTTTGGAATCGTAATACTCGTAAGGGAGCTGCAACCCGAGAACGCATGATACCCGATACTCGTCACACTATTCGGTATCGTAATACCCGCAAGTGTAAGGGAGCTGCAACCATAAAACGCGTACCCCCCGATACTCGTAACACTGTCGGGAATCGTAATACTCGTAAGAGAGCTACACTTGGAGAACATACTATTCCCGATACTCGTCACGCCGTTTGGAATCGTAATACTCGTAAGGGAGCTGCAACCCTCGAACGCATCATCCCCGATACTCGTTACGCTGTCAGCAATCGTAATACTCATAAGGGATCTGCAATCATGGAACGCGTACTCCCCGATACTCACGATCCCGTTCGGGATCGTAACGCTCCTAAGTTCCCTGCAACCCCGGAACACACTATCCTCGATACTCGTTACCGGAAGATTATTATACGTATTTCCGATCACGATTTCCGTGGCGGCACAATTTCCCATACCATTAACACAATAAGTACCGTCGTCAACTTTCAACGCATACGATAACCCTTTCGTGCCCGCAACGACCGCTTCGCCGTCTTCCCCGTCATTCTCTCTACAAGCCGTAAAACCGATTGCGGCGGTAACTGCCATAAAAGCGGCAAGACAGCCGACCAATAGTTTTTTACGCATAATCCCTCCCCCGAAAATATAGCTTTGTAAAATTATATCACCGTTTAAGAAATTTATCAATGTTTTCGGGAAGAATTTCCGCAAAGCGCCCGAAAAAACGAACGGGAAAATACTTTGACAAAACCGTATTATGTGGTATAATAGAAATACAGTTCATTTTTTGAAGAGGTTACTTTGGAAACCAATCAGACTGAAAAACCTTCCGAGGAGAAGGAAGAGGCGGCAAAGGTAAAGAAAGCCGCAACGGAAAAAACGCCCGAAAAAACGGAGAAGGCGGAAAAAGCCGCTCCGTCTAAAACGACGCGCACAAAACCTGCGGAAAAGAAATCGGAAAAGCCGAAAGCAAAACCCGTAAAGGAAGAAGCCGAAAAAAAGCCCGCTCCCGAAAAGGAAGAAGAGAAAGCAACCGAACAGGCGGAAGCGGCACTGAATGCGGAGCCGCAGGCGGAAGGCGAGGCGGGCAAAGACGAAAGTTTGGAAATCGTTCCAGAAGGCGAAACGAAGCGCCCGCACTTCTCTTCGCGTATGCTTAATCGCGGCACGCCCGAAGAGCTTGCAAAAAAGAAGCGCAAAAAGCTGATGAAAAAGTTCCGCCGGGCAAAGAAGATTCCCAATAGCTCCGACGTGGAGCGTTTTACGCCGTCCGTGGACGAGGGGCTTTCGCCCGAACAGGTGGAAACGCGCTTTAACCAATTTTTGTTCAACGACGTCAATAAGAAATACTCTAAGTCCTACAAGAGCATTTTCTTCGGCAATATCTGCACGGTGTTCAACCTTCTCTGCGTGTTGGTTGCCGCCGCCCTGATCGTTGCGCAAGCGCCCATTACGCAATTTTTGTTCGTGGGCATTTTCGGCGTAAACCTCGTCATCGGGATCGTGCAGGAAATTCTTGCAAAAAAACAGACCGATAAACTTTCCGTTCTGATTTCTTCGACCGCAAAGGTCGTGCGGAACGGCGCAACGGTAGAAATTCCGATACAGGATATCGTCGTAGACGACGTCATTATTCTGGAAGCGGGACAGCAAGTCCCCGCCGACTGCATTATGGAGGAAGGCAACGCCGAAGTAAACGAATCCCTCTTGACGGGTGAATCGGTTGCAATCAAAAAAACGCACGGCGATATTTTGTACGCGGGCAGCTTTATTGCAAGCGGCACGTGCAAAGTCCGCGCCGACAAGGTGGGCAAAGCGACCTACCTCAACAACCTCACCTCCAAGGCGAAAAAGTACAAAAAACCCAAGTCGGAAATTCTCAATTCCATTCGCTTATTTATCCGCGTGATCGGCGTTTTGATTCCCTTCGTCGCGGCGGCAATGTTCTGGCGCAACTGGGAACAGACGGGGCACGATATGTCCCTCTCCATTCAGTACACGGGCTCTATCGTGATCGGTATGATCCCCTCGGGACTCCTGCTTCTCACCTCGCTTGCCATGGCGATCGGCGTAAGGCGGCTCGCCAAAAAGCAGACCCTCGTGCAGGACTTGTACTCTTTGGAAATGCTCGCGCGCGTGAACACGCTCTGCCTCGACAAGACGGGAACGATCACCGACGGGCGCATGACCGTAAACGACTGTATGGTTTTATCGAGCTTCGTCGATTACACGATCGACGAAATCATGGGCTGTATGCTCGCCTCGCTTGAAGATAACAACCAGACCTCGATCGCACTCTTCAACCGCTTCGGACACTCGAACGTCATGCAGCCTTCGGCGACCCTGCCCTTTTCGAGCAAGCGCAAGCTCTCCGCAGTTTCCTTCCAGGGCGTGGGAACGTTTGTTATGGGCGCGCCCGAGTTCGTGCTCCGTCCCATGCCGCCGAAGATCGACAAGATCGTAAAGCAATACGCGCAGTCGGGCTTGCGCGTACTCGTCGTGGCGTTCTCGCCCAATCAGATGAGCGGCGGAAGAGTTCCCTCTCTCCTGCGCCCGACGGCGATCATCACACTCATGGACAATATCCGCGAGGACGCGGTCGAAACCATTAAATGGTTCCGCGAGAACGACGTGGATATCAAAATCATTTCGGGCGACAACCCCGTGACAGTATCCGAGGTTGCCCGCCGCGTCGGCGTAAAGCACGCGGGACAGTATATCTCCCTCGACGGGCTGACCGATATCGAAGTGGAGAACGTCGCCAACCAGTACACCGTGTTCGGACGGGTCACGCCCGAACAGAAGGCGATTCTGGTGCGCACCATCAAAAAGCAGGGCAACACGGTCGCCATGACGGGCGACGGCGTAAACGATATTCTCGCCCTCAAAGAAGCGGACTGCGCGATCTCCGTTGCCTCGGGCAGTGAAGCGGCACGCAACGTTTCGCATATCGTCCTTATGGACAACAACTTCTTAAATCTGCCCAACGTCGTTTACGAGGGGCGACGGGTCATCAACAATATCAAAAACAGCGCTTCGCTCTACCTCATGAAAACGCTGTTCATCACCATTCTTGCGATCATCTGCTTTGCGATGAGCCACAAGTATTTCTTCACGACGGATAATATGCTTCTCTTCGAAATGCTCGTTGCGGCGCTCCCGTCCTTCGTCATTTCCCTGCAACCGAACAAAAACCGCGTGAAGGGCAAGTTCCTACTATATATCCTATCACGATCTATCCCGTCCGCACTGACGCTATTATTCTGCGTGATTGCCGTATTCCTCGGAATACGCTTCGCTCCCGGAGAACAGCTCGGCGGGCTTGACGTCGTCTACGACAACGGCGTGCTGAATATGACGCCGACGGCAGACGCACTCAAAGCGGCGCAGGATCTTGCGCGCGTGCCCGAAAGCGGCGTGGACGTATTGACAAATCCGCTCTTGCTCCTTGCCGTAACGCTCGGCGGTATGGTAACGCTGTTCAGGATCTTACAGCCCATGAACTTGTTGCGCTCCGTCACCTTCCTCGTAGCGTTCGGCGGCGTTTTGGTAATGCTATGCGTTCCCATCTTGGGCACGATCGTGTATAAAGGTTGGTTGGACGTGCACTTCAACTTTACGCAAATCCTGTTTATCGTGTGCACGATCCTTGCGGCGTTCCCCATATCGAGCAGTCTCATAAAGGTTTTCGATCTCATGAACAGCAAGGATTAGGAAATAAAAAGTTTAGCCCTCGGCGTTCCGCCGAGGGCTGTTTTTTTATAATGTAATTTAGAATTTTTCCGCAAGCGCGGCGGCTTGTTTTACGCCGTCCGTTTTGTCGATATCCCCCACGTTCAATACGCCGGGGATCAACACTTCGCCGACCGACTTCCAATTCAAAAGCGCAATGCTCTTTTCGTAGGGGATTTTTACGCCGTCCATGACCGTAACGTCGTCCTCTTCGCAGCAAGTGATGAGCGCGCATTCTTTCCCCGAAATATCCTTGCCCGCAATGCAGAAGGAATACAGTCTGTCGATTACGCCCTTGATTTGCGCGGGGAAGGAATACCAATAGACGGGGGTCGTGAACACGATCGCGTCCGCCTCCAAAATCGACGGTGCGATTTGGTTAAAGTCGTCGTCAAAGCTGCACGCCTTGCCCGATTTGAAGCAGGTCGTGCAGGCATGACAACCGCCGACCTTTTTGAGCGCCGCGTCAAACCGCGTGACTGTATGCCCCTTTGCCTGAGCCGCCTTGATAAAGGCGTCCGTCATCTTAAAGCTGTTTCCGTTCTTACGGGGACTGCCCGTAATGACTACGATTTTCTTTTTCATAATATACCTCTTTTATTTTTTAATAATTATCGTCGATAAATTCAAGCAGCTTTTCGTTCGGAGGCAAAAAGCCGTGCACCCCGCCCTGTTTTACGATAAGCTCCGCATTCGGATAAGTTTGAGCCGCTTGCTCGCTGTACGAAATATTTACGAGGTCGTCCGCCGTGCCGTGGAAGAGGAGCACGGGCTTTGAAAACTGAGGCATCTTCTCGAAGATATCCAAATCGCGCATGGCAAGCACGAAGTTTTTCCCGAGCGTTACGCCCATCCACGGAATCGTTTCGGGAATTTTATTGTCATTTGGATACATCGCCTTCCAATCGACGGGAATATTAAACGCGGGGTACAACAACACAACGCCGTTCAAATCGTCCGCTCTGTCCTCCGCCGCCATTGCAGTGACCATACCGCCCTGACTGCCGCCGCATAAGAAGAGCCCGTCAAACCATTTCAAACTTTTTGCATAATCCATGACCGCAAGTAAATCTTCCTTTTCGGTATAGAGCGTCATATCCGTCGTTGCAAAACCGCTCGTGTCGCGCGCGCCGCTTCCGCAGAACGTAAAGGTGATCGCGCCGATCCCGTTCTCCATGAGATATTGTGCCGACGACTTGAAGTCGTCCTTATACCCGTTGTAGCCGTGGCTGAAAATCACGATGGGGAAATAGGACGCGTCGGGACGGTACACCTCCGCGCTGACCGTACGCCCGTGATGCGTGATCTCCACCGTCTCCACGCCCGGCGCGGGGTCGGGAACAGGTGCAGGAGCGGGCGCGGGCTCAGACCCGCCCTTCTCTCCGCAGGCAAACATACACAAAGAAGCAATCATAGCAATCACCACACAAAATAATTTTTTAATCTTTTTCATCGTTTTGCCCTCGCCACGCAATTCAAAATAGCATTGACAAAAAGATTATATTATGATACTATTTTTCTGTCAAGTACGCACATAAAAGTGCGGTACTAACCAAAAGTAGAGTGTAAAAGGAAGAACTATGGGAAACGAAAAATCAAGATGTATCGCCTCGGAAAAACTATGCGAAACGGGATTCAGCTATACGCTGTCGCTCATCAACGGCAAATATAAAATGACGATTCTCTATACGCTCATGGAATTTACCGTCGTGCGCTATAACGAGTTACAGCGGTATATCAAGGGAATTTCATATAAGTCGCTGAGCCAATCCTTAAAGGAGTTGGAGCGGGACGGACTCATTCTCCGCAAGGAATATCCGCAGATTCCGCCGAAGGTCGAATACAGTTTATCCGAACGCGGAAAATCGCTGATGCCCCTTTTAGACGGTATGTGCGAATGGGGCGATAAAAACAGAATATAAAAAGGCGGCGGGAAACCCGCCGTTTTTTTAACCGCCTAATTCAATCATTTTATCAATAGGACGCTTTGCCGCTAAACGCAAGGACTCGTCCAAAACAATTTCTTCGCCGCCGCCTAAAAGACAGTCGTACACGCTTTTGAGTGTCGTCAGGCGCATATTCAAACACACGAGCCCCTTCGAAAGAGGATAAAACTTTTTTTCGGGACACTCGTATTGCAGGTGCTCGACGATCGAATTCTCCGTCCCGATAATAAACTCCTTCCGTTCGCTCTTCTTGGCAAAGTCCATAATACCGCTCGTAGAGCCTATGTAATCCGCACTTTTTGTGACCTCGTCGTCACATTCGGGATGAACGAGAAGAAGCGCGTTCGGATGCTCCGCTTTTGCCCACTGAACGTCCCTTCGCCCCGCCTTCATATGAATGGGGCAGCCGCCGTCGAAAAAGTGAAAGGTCTTTTCGGGAAGGCTCTTTGCGCAGTAGCCGCCTAAGTTGCAGTCGGGCACGAACAGGATCTCTTTTTCGGGAAGGCGGGATAATACCTTCACCGCGGACGAGGACGTTACGCACACGTCGCTCATCGCCTTGACCTTTGCCGTCGTGTTGATATAAGCCGCCGTGACGGCATTCGGGTACTTCTCTTGGAGCGCCTTCAAAAGCTCAGGCGTAAGCTCGTCCGCCATGGGACAGCCCGCGTCTTTTTCGGATAAAATCACGCGCTTTTCTGGCGCTAAAATCTTGACCGTCTCCGCCATGAAGCGCACACCGCACATTAAAACCGTTTGCTCTTTTGCGCCCTTGACCGCCGTCGCCAGACGGTAGCTGTCGCCCGTGACGTCCGCGATCTCCAAAATCTCGTGCCGCTCGTAAGAGTGCGCAAGAATCAAAACGCCCTTCTCTTTTTTCAGCCGCAGAATTTCATTCTGCAATTCCCGTATCGTCATCTTATGACCTTCTTTCGATTTCTTCTATGATTTTTTCGGGGGTGAAACCGTATTCTTCAAAAAGCTCTTTCTTCGTGCCCTGTCCCGCGAAGCCCTCTATCGCGTGAACGGTCACGTCCTTTCCCGCAAGCCCCGCCGCGAACTTCTCGCCGATTCCGCCCGCCTTGCTTCCCTCTTCGAGGAAGTAGACGAGCTTTGCGCTCTTGATAAGCGGCTTGATTTTTTCGAAGTCGAGCGGAAATATTTTTTTGAGCCGTAAAACGCCCGTCTTGCGCTTTTCGTTTAATATCGCCGCCGCCCCGCGCGCCACGGCGGAAACCCGCCCGTAGGTTACGATCACGATCTCCGCGTTTTCGATTTCGGGCGTATAGGCAAAGTCTTCCTCTTCCGTCTCTTCCCCCTCCCTTGAAAGCTCCTCGCCCTTGGGGTAGCGGACGATGGATATTTTATCGCTCGCAAGCGATTGATCGAGCGCGGACGAAAGCTCTTGATAGGTTTCCGGCGCGTATATTTCCGTATTCGGAATTGCGGTAAACAGCGGCACGTCGAAAATTCCCTGATGGGTGATCCCGTCTCCCTCGACGAATCCGCAGTGATCGAGAAGTAGTGTTAGCGGAAGTTTTTGCAGGGACACGTCGTGCAGGAGTTGATCGCACACCCTTTGCGCAAAGGTCGAATAGAGCACCAGCACGGGCTTCATGCCGTTTGCCGCAAGCCCGCCCGAAAAGGCGACGGCGTGCTCCTCGGCAATGCCCACGTCAAAGAAGCGGTCGGGGAACTTTTCGGAAAATTCCGTAAGCCCCGTGCCGTCGCACATGGCGGCAGTCAAGGCGCAGATTTTGGGATCGGTCTCCGCGCGCTCCAAAAGAAGGTTTCCCGCCGCCCGCGTAAAGTTTAAGCTATCGGAGGGGAGCACGCCCTTTTCGCGGTCGAAGGGCGCGACCGAGTGGTAAATTTCGGGCTCTTTCTCCGCAAACAAGTACCCCTTGCCCTTCTGCGTTTTTACGTTAACGACGGCGATCTTGTTATGCGACTTCGCCTCGTTGAAAATGTTCACGAGCTTTTTGAGGTTGTGCCCGTCCATAGGGCCGTAGTACTTGACCCCCATATCCTCGAACAGGGTGTTGCGCACGAACAGATTTTTTAAGAACCGCTTGAACCCGCGCAGGGATTTTTCAATGGGCTTTCCGATGAGCGGGATCTTTTTTACGACCCGTTCCACGCGGTACTTAAAGCTGAAATAGCGCTTGCTCGTGCGGAGCTTCGTCAAGTGGTTGTGCATACCCCCGATATTCGCGGAGATGGACATATCGTTGTCGTTTACGACGATCAAAAGGCGCAAGTCCTTGTCGGCGCAGTTGTTGAGCGCCTCGTAGATCATGCCGTTCGTGAGCGACCCGTCGCCGATGACGCACACCGTGTAAGCCTCGCTTCCTTTGAACTTGTTCGCCGCCGCAAGCCCCAACGCCTGCGAAAGCGAAGCGCCGCTGTGCCCCTCGCACATCACGTCGTATTCGCTCTCTCCGCGCTTTTCGAAGCCGGAGACGCCGTCCTTTTGGCGGAGCGTATGAAAATCCTCCACCCGCCCCGTGACGAGCTTGTGCGCGTAGCTTTGATGTCCCACGTCGAATAAGAACTGATCGGAAGGCGCGTTGAAAACTTTGTGCAAGGCAAGCGTGACTTCCACGATTCCGAGGTTGGAAGCCAAGTGCCCGCCGTTCTTTGATACGGCGTCGATAATTTTTTCTCTGATTTCGCCTGCGAGCGAAGCGAGCTCTTCTAAGGTGAGCACCTTCAACACGTCGGGCGAATGCACGTTTTCAAGCACAGTTTTACCGCCGATCCGCTTCGGACAGTTCATTCTATAAGCCTTGCCGAAGCTCTTTTAATCATACCACTTTATACTATCCACCGTCAAGCATAAACGTGTAATTTCAACCGCGATTACTCCTCGGTTTTTTCCTTCGGTTTGCTTCTGAAATTCACTTGCTTATAGATACCTTTGCACATTCTGTATTTGCACAGCTTGTCGATAAAAATGATTCCGTAGAACAAAAGCACGCCGATCGCGGCCACGATCATATCCCATATCGTATCCCACAACGGGTTATAACTTTCAAAGAACTCGTTCACGGTCTGATTGCCGACCGAGCCCAAATCGGGCGTCCAGTGCTGCATATCCGCGCCCGTAATTGCGTGGATCACATACTCGAAGATTTCCCAAAAGGCGGCGAGCCCCAAAACGCAGAGCATGATGACGAGGAAGAAGCACCACGGTTTCATGCGCTCGCCCTTGCCGTACAGGAGCACGATCATCGCGCCGAAGCTGCCCACGATCCCGAACGCCGTATGCAAAAATTTATCGTAGTACGGCACGTACTTGTAAAAATCCAGAACGGATGCAAAATCGAGCCCGCAGACCGCAAACGCCGCGACCGCGATATTGAACGCAAACGGAATCCTGATTTTGAAAATCAGATTGACGACGGGCACGACGAGCGCGCAGACGGGTACCATACACGCCTTTACGACGTTGAGATAGTCGCTCCGTTTGAGCGCGCAAAAATATACGATCAGACAGATAACGGTCACCACGACCGAAACAAAAAAGGGAATAAAATCAACGATGGTTTTTTTCTTCATAAATATCCTACCCCTTTTCAGTATTGATTCAAAGCCGCTCTTAAAATACGGCTTGCCGCAATTTCGATTCCCTCTTTTGAAATTTCGCCCCGCTTGTACGCCCGCTTGATTTTCTTTACTTCGGCGGGAAAGCCGGGCATCACGAGATCGCAGCCTGCGGGCGCGCACTTCTCCGTATAGCTATTGTCGTGCCCTGCGGCGAGCCAGTCGGTCATGACCACGCCGTTAAATCCGAACTCGTTGCAGAGAACATCCGTCAAGAGCTCGAAGCTGTTGCAGACGTATTCGCCGTTGACCATGTTGTAGCTTGCCATAACGCTCTTAGGGTCAGATTCCCGCACGGCGATTTTGAACGCCTTCAAGTAGATTTCGCGGAGCGTTCTCTCGTTCAGATTGCTTGACGACATATTCCGCTCCGTCTCCAAATTGTTGCAGGCGAAGTGCTTCAAGGTTGCGTACCGCCCTTTCCGCTCCTGCACACCGCAGGTGACGGCGGCGGCGAGCCTGCCCGTGAGATATGCGTCCTCGGAATAATACTCGTAGTTCCTGCCGCAGAGCGGATTGCGCTGAATATTCATGGCGGGCGCAAGAAAGAAGGTCACGCCGAACTCCTCCATCTCTTCGCCGACGGCGCGCCCCATTTCTTTTAACAGCTCCTCATCGAAGGTCTGCGCGGCAAGCGTTTCCGAGGGGAACGCTGTCGCGTATTGATAATACACTCTGCGCGTGCGCTTTTTGGGCACGCCCAAATTGACGAGCCAATTCAAAATACCGTACCGCATCGCCTCGGGCAGAGCGGGAATATTGAAGATATTCTGTTTGGGCTTTTTCGAAGCGGGACTTACGTTCAAGCCCTGCGGTCCGTCCGCCATGGGCATATTCGGAATACCCTTTTTTACGAACGCCGAAGTCGTATAACCCGCCGCGCCGAACACCGTATTGTATACTTTGCCGAGATAGCTCGTGCCCACGAGCAGCTTGATTTTATCATTGAGCGAAAGTTTATTGAATACACTTCCCCCGCCATTAAGCACGGGCTTTTCATAGGTATGCGTTACGCATTCGATTTCGTCCCCGTTAATGGAAATGCGTTTGAACGCGGGCACTTCTCTTTCGACGGAAAGCGGAGCGAAAAACGGAATTTCTCTCTTTAAGGAGCATACGTTTTTACACTTTTCCGTCACGACCGTCTTGTCGAGCGACAGTGCGCCTACTGCCGTCAAGTCCCCGGCATTGTTCCCAAGGTAGAGAATATAGTCGCCCGCTTCAAGAAGATAAGACGCGCTCTCCTCGTCGTAGCTTGCAAAGTCGCGAAGATCGAAAGAAACTTCCGCTTCCTCGCACTCCTGCGGGTTTAAGCATTTCGTCTTTGCAAAGCCCGCAAGGGACACGCGCTCTTTTATAAGTTTTCCGTTCGGCGCGGAAAGGTAGAGCTGAACGACTTCCCGCCCCGCACACCCGCCGATATTTTCTACGCGGACGAGGCAAGTCACCTTGCTCTTTTCTACGGTCACTTTTTCGCAACTTTTCGAAAATCCGGTATACGAAAGACCGTAGCCGAAGGGATAGCGCGGCTTTAAGTTATTCGCGTGAAACCAGCGATAGCCGACGTAGATATTTTCGGTATAGTCCTCTTCGCGCGGATCGCCGTTGAGATAAGAATAGGTATCGTAGGAGGGATAGTCCTCGTAGCGTTCCGCCCAAGTCGCCGCAAGCCTGCCCGAAGGCGAAACCTTGCCCGAAAGGACGTCGGCGGCGGCGTTGCCCGCCTCCATACCGCCGAGGGAAGCGAGAAGAATTGCGGAAAGGCTGAGCTCCTTCGTAAAGGATAAGTCGATCACTCCGCCCGCGTTGAGCACGAGAACGGTTTTGGGATACAATGCGCAGAGCGTTTTCAGTTGCCCGAGTTCCTCTTCGCGGATATAGTAATCACCCTTTGTAAGCTGCCTGTCAAAGCCCTCGCCCGCCTGCCGCGTTAAAACGTAGAGCGCGGTGTCCGTATCCTCTTTTTCGATTTTTCCGCCGAGCGGAGGGAGAAAGGGGTGCGCGCTTGCGTAGTCCATCTGCGCCGTCTTTTTGCACTTTTTCAAGCCCTTGGTAAGCTGTTTTCGCCAAGCCTTTTTCTCGGAATCGTATTCCCTGTCAAGCCCGTCCAGCCAGTCCTTCGTCAGAATTTCAAAGCCAGCGTTGTTGAGTCCCTCTTCGATCGTGACGCGGTAGCGCGGTCTGTTTTCACCGCTGCCCGTACCGCCGAACGCGGTATGCCGCGCGCCCAAACCGTAGAGCGCGACTCTGTTGGTTTTAAGGGGAAGCACGCCGTCGTTTTCAAGCAATACGATCCCGTCCGCACCAATCGTGCGGGCGAGCAGAGCGTTTCTTTTTTCCCTGTCCGAAGGAGCGGGATCAGTGGTAGCGAGAATGATTCTTTTCATGGTATGATTGTAACATAAATCCGTAAAAAATGTAACAAAAAAACTCCGCTTTCGCGGAGTTTTTTATTTATTGGTTTTCCGTTTCCGAGCCGTTCTCAACGGGCTTTGCAGCTTCTTCCTTTTTCTTGACGATCGTCAGATACAGCCATGCCGCAAGCGCCAACGCCGTGCTTATCAAAAGCGTGACCGCCGTCGACACATACGAGGAAAACACCGCATAGGTCGCGGCAGCCATTTTCGGTTTGATACCGCGCAACGCGGCCATGGAAGCAACGCAGTACAGAATGATCGTAATTGCCAGACTGAGATTCACCGCCAAACGGCAGTTCTTGTTCGCAAAGAACACCGTGATGAAGACGATCCCAAGCGCAACGCCTCCCAAGGTGATCCCGCCAACCGCATTTGCGTAATCGGAATTCACGCTTGCACCTTGAACGCTCTCCACGTCGATAAACAGCGTAAGGCTATCGACAAGCGCCGCGACGAGCACGGTGATAAGCGACACGAGCGCAACGCCCAGAATCACGGAAGCGATCGTTTTTTTCTCTTTCATATTTTTTCTCCTTTATTAACTATTTTTAATTGCCTTGCCGCCGGTGAGGACAATCATCTTGACCGCCTGAATGGAGAAGCTGTCGGCTTCGACGGTAAGGGGTTTATCGAGCTTTCCGCGCGCAAGCACCTTTAAGTACGTCGTCTGTTTGTGAAAGCCCTTTACCCGCTTCTTGATTTCGTCGAGCGTCACCGTTTCGCCGCTCTCGAAGCACTGCGAGAGCGTATCGATATTGATAATGCCCTGCTTTGTTCTGTCGACCGTGCCTTCGGATTTTTCGATAAGACTTGCCGCGACCTCGTCCTTCATAAGCGCGTCCGCTTCCTGCACCGTAACGCTCTCGCGCACTTTACTTTGGGGGAACGCCGAGCCGCTCTGCACGTCCTTATCTGAAAGCACCTTTATGAAACCCCTCCCGATGAGCGCGTCCGTCTCCTCGTAAGGGTACTGCACGGCGTAGTCCGTATCGACCGCTTTTGCGTTTTGAGGTACGCCGTCTTGCGCCGCAAGCTCTGCAATCAGCTCCTTTGCGTAAGCTATCCGCCTGTCGTTCTTGATACGGTACAGACAGGGCGTAGCGGCGTAAGCCTTGATTTCCGCAATGCTTTCCACGCGGTACTTCGTTCCCTCGTAGTCGTTAGGGTTGAGCGCAAGCGCAAGCGACAGGGTCTTGCCGCGCAGGCGAAGTTTTGCAAGCGCTTTTCTTCCTTTGCGGAAGGTCTCGCCCTTCCACGAAATGCGGCTCTTTACGCCCTCGTAGGAAAGCAGCTTGTTTTTGATTTGAGAATAATACGCTTTCGTTTGATCGTCCGATTGAATGAGCTTTGCAAGAAAGCTCTTGCTGTATTTCACGACGATAAACCGCGTTTTGCCGTTTTCCACGACGGGCATGACCTTCGTGACCTCGTCGTCACTTTCTTCGCGGTTGGTGTTCGGCTCTTGCGTATCCGCAGCTTCGGCTACGGGCTGAGGCGCGGGCGCGGCTTTTTCTTCGACAGTTTCCTCTTTGACCGTTTTCGGAAGCTCTTTCTCCGCAGGGAGATTTACTTCCCCCGCCTTCTTTTTTCTGCGCAAAATAAAAAATAAGATAACCCCCAAAAGAGCAAGCGCCACAACAGCAGCTATTATTACGATGATCGTCGTATTCATGAATGATTCTCCTTTGGCTTGTTGACAAACCTAATAACTTTACCTTATGTTGATTATATCATATACAGCTATGGATATGTCAATAGTAAACGCAAGGAAAAACTTAAAAATTTAATCGAAATATCCCGTGTAGATAAAAAAGAAGGCTTACGCCTTCCTTTTTTTTATCCTTAAAACTTACTTTATCGGCAATGCTCTGCCCGTCGTTTTAAGCGTCTGCTCGTCTATGCTTTCGCCGTCGAGTACGAGTTTGCCGTTTATGAATACTTTGTCTATTCCGAACGACTGCGTTTTATCGGGAGTAGCCTTTTTCAACTCTTCTTCGTCAAACACGGTTAAATCGGCAAAATATCCTTTTTTGATATAGCCTCTGTTTTGAAGCATAAACCTGTCGGCGGTGGCGCCCGTCATCTTACGGACAGTGTTCGGCATAGTGTCGCCCGTACCAAGCAACGAATCGCGCAGGAACTTGGGGAAGCAATCGTAAATTGCGGGGTTTTGAATACCGTGTTCTTCCACCCATGCGTCGGTCATATACAGACAGCTCTCGTGGCGCGACAGCTCGGAAATGATCTGCGGCGTGGAATACGGACCCATGTTGACTCTTCCTTTGAAGTTGCTCTTTTCGCAGAGCATGAGGTACGCGTCCAAATCCTTCATGCCCTCTTCCTTTGCAATCTGATGAACGGTTTTCCCCTCATACTTTTCGTAGCCCTCGCCGATGTACGCGATCTGAATATCGTCAAAATAGAAGCCTACGAGCTTACTCGTTGCCTTTACCAGCACCGACAGTTTGAACTTGGTAAACGCCTTTTTCTTCTGCTTGGGCGTAAGGCTTTGATACCATGCGGGCAGAATTACCGTGATGACCGATACCCCCAAGCATTCGTCGTAGATATCAAACATGATATCCACGCCGTCGGCTTTGAGTTTGTTGATAATTTTTACAAGCTCGGTCTTGTCCTTAAACGACTTTCTTCCCACGAAAATTGCGTGCGAATATTGAAGTTTCAGCTTCGTGCCCTTTGCAATTTTCACAAGCTCATCCACGGCACGCAAGAGGTGTGATCTTCCGAGCAGTTGCTTGTACGCCATGGACACTGCCGAAAGCGCCCTTGCGTGTACGGTAAGGGGCTTATTGTACTTGATACAGAGCGCGGCGACCTTTTTGAGCTCGTCGATATCGGCGTATACTCCCGGCTCGTACATCAACCCAAGCGAGATTCCCGCCGCACCGTTTTGAAGCGCCTTCTCCAAAATACCGAGCATTTGCTTTTCTTCCGTTTCGGTGAGTTTGCGATTTTCGTAGCCCGCCACCGCCGCTCTTGCCGAACAGTGCCCCACAAGCGACGCGATATTGCAGGGACAATTTCCGTCTATCGCGGCGAAGTATTGATCCGTTTCACCGTATACGCCCGTGGTGTCGTGATAATAGAACAGCCCGCCGCCCATCTTATCTACGTTCTTGCAATCGTCGTTGAATCCGACAGCCGAAAGTCCGCAGTTACCCGTAATAAAAGTCGTCATGCCCTGACGGATAAACGGCTCGAAATAGGGCAACGGATCGTTCTTGATTGCAAACCAGTCGTTATGCGAATGCGCGTCGATAAATCCCGAAGAAAGGCTCTTGCCGGTAAGGTCGATTACCTCGTCCGCTTCCGCTTCGATTTTTTGGGCGACTTCCGCTATTTTGTCGTCTTCAATCAGCAGATCGCCGAAGAACGCTTCCGCGCCCGTGCCGTCGTATATTTTTGCATTTTTCAATAAAGTTCTCATAGTCTAAAACCTTAAAAAGGAAGGCTTTCGCCTTCCTTTTTATTGTATCCTCAATTATTTGCGGGGATTCTTGATGTTTGCCTGCGCCGCCGCAAGACGTGCGATCGGCACGCGGTAAGGCGAGCAGGAAACGTAGCTGAGCCCGATCTTGTGGCAGAACTCGATGGACGAAGGATCGCCGCCGTGCTCACCGCAGATACCGCAGTGCATTTCGGGACGAACGCTTCTTCCCTTGTTGACCGCCATTTCCATGAGCTGGCCGACGCCCGTCGTATCAAGTCTTGCGAAAGGATCGCTCTCGTAAATCTTGTTCGCGTAGTAGCTGGGAAGGAACTTGCCGGCGTCGTCACGCGAGAAGCCGAAGGTCATCTGCGTGAGGTCGTTCGTACCGAAGCAGAAGAATTCTGCTTCCTTTGCGATCTCGTCCGCGGTAAGCGCCGCACGGGGAATTTCGATCATCGTTCCGACTTCGTACTTCAAATCCGCCTTCGCCTTTGCGATAACCTCGTCCGCGGTCTTGACGACGATGTCCTTAACGAACTTCATTTCCTTGGATTCGCCCGTCAAAGGAATCATGATTTCGGGAACGACCTTCCAATTCTTGTGCTTCTTCTGAACGGCGATTGCAGCCTTGATGACCGCCTTCGTCTGCATGACTGCGATTTCGGGATAGGTGACCGTCAAACGGCAGCCGCGGTGACCCATCATGGGGTTGAACTCGTGCAGGTCGGAGATGAGCTGTTTGATCTGCGCAACGCTCTTGCCCTGCGCCTTTGCAAGCGCTTCGATATCCGCCTCGTCCGTGGGAACAAACTCGTGGAGCGGAGGATCGAGGAAACGAATGGTTACGGGATATCCGCCGAGCGCTTCGAACAAGCCCTCGAAGTCAGCCTGCTGCATGGGCTCGATCTTCGCAAGCGCCGCTTCTCTCTCCTCAACCGTTTCGGAGCAGATCATTTCGCGGAACTTGTCGATTCTGCCTTCGCCGAAGAACATATGCTCCGTACGGCAAAGACCGATACCCTGCGCGCCGAACGCCGCCGCCTGCTTTGCGTCCTTGGGCGTATCCGCGTTCGTGCGAACGCCGAGCGCCTTGTACTTGTCCGCAAGCTCCATGATCCTGCCGAAGTAGCCGCTGTTGGGGTCTGCGGGAACGGTGGGGATAATGCAATCGTAAATGTTACCCGTCGAGCCGTCGAGGGAAATACCGTCGCCCTCGTGATATACTTTGCCCGCGAGGGTGAACTTCTTGTTCTCCTCGTCCATTTTGATGTCGCCGCAACCGGAGACGCAGCACGTTCCCATGCCGCGCGCAACGACCGCCGCGTGCGAGGTCTGACCGCCGCGCACCGTCAAGATGCCCTGCGCGTACTTCATACCCTCGATATCTTCGGGAGAGGTTTCAAGACGGACGAGCACGACCTTCTTGCCTTTCTTGCCTTCGATGACCGCGTCCTCTGCGGTGAATACGATCGTACCAGCCGCCGCGCCGGGGGAAGCCGCAATACCTTTGCCGACGACGTTCTTCTTGTCCGCTTCTTTCAAAGCCTTGGGGTCGAACTGCGGGTGAAGGAGCATATCGAGCGACTTCGCGTCGATCTGCATAAGCGCTTCCTGCTCGGTGATCATGCCCTCGTCGATGAGGTCGCAAGCGATCTTGATAGCCGCCGCCGCGGTACGCTTACCGTTACGGGTCTGCAACATATAGAGCTTTTCGTTCTCGACGGTGAACTCCATATCCTGCATATCGCGGTAGTGATTTTCAAGAGTCTTGCAGACTTCCTGGAACTGCTTGTAAACTTCGGGGAATACTTCCGCCATCTTTGCGATGGGCATAGGCGTACGAACGCCTGCAACGACGTCCTCGCCCTGTGCGTTGGTGAGGAACTCGCCCATGAGTCCCTTCTCGCCCGTTGCGGGATTACGCGTGAACGCAACGCCCGTACCGCAGTTGTCGCCCATGTTGCCGAACGCCATCATCTGAACGTTGACCGCGGTACCCCAGCTGTAAGGAATGTCGTGGTCCATACGGTAGACGTTTGCGCGGGGGTTGTCCCACGAACGGAAGACCGCCTTGATCGCTTCGAAGAGCTGTTCCTTGGGATCGTCGGGGAAGTCCTTTTTGAGCTGTTTCTTGTACTCTTTCTTGAACTGCATTGCAAGTTCTTTGAGGTCGTCCGCGGTAAGCTCAACGTCCTGCGTGACGCCCTTCTTCTCTTTCATCTCGTCGATGAGCTTTTCGAAATATTTCTTGCCGACTTCCATAACGACGTCGGAGAACATTTGAATGAATCTACGGTAGCAGTCCCACGCCCAACGGGGATTGTTCGACTTCTGCGCGATGGTGTTAACGACCGTCTCGTTCAAGCCGAGGTTGAGAATGGTGTCCATCATGCCGGGCATGGAAGCACGCGCGCCCGAACGAACGGAGACGAGAAGCGGGTTTTCTTTGTCGCCGAACTTCTTGCCCGTGATTTTTTCCATCTTGTCGATGTAGGTCATGATCTCCGCCTGAATGGAGTCGTTGATCTTTCTGCCGTCCTCATAATACTGCGTGCACGCTTCGGTCGAAATCGTGAAGCCCTGAGGTACGGGGAGTCCGATATTCGTCATTTCCGCAAGGTTTGCACCTTTGCCGCCGAGAATCTCGCGCATCTTCGCGTTACCTTCGGTAAAAAGGTAACAATACTTTTTAGCCATGAAATAATTCCTCCTGAATTTAGCTTTTTTTACCAAAAATTATTGTACAACATTTGGTGAAAAAATACAAGCCCTTTACGGGAAATTTTTTATAATATTTTATAGGATATAGAAAAGCGCACCGACCGCTAAGCGGCGGGCTTTGCATACCATAAGCGGAAATCCCCCGCTTTCTATGAGCGAGCAAGACAAGGCGCACGCGGATTTGCCGCAGGGAGTTTACTAAGGCGTAAACGACCAAGGCAAAACGCAAGTGCAGCGCAGTATTGCGAAGTTCAGAGGAAGCGAGAAATTACAAAGCGATAGAAAAAGAAAAATCGGTTGCAGGCTGCAACCGATTTTGTCTTTTTCGAAATGCTTATCTCTTGGAGAACTGAGGAGCGCGACGTGCCTTTTTGAGACCGTACTTTTTGCGTTCCTTTGCGCGGGGGTCTCTCGTCAAGAATCCCGCTTTTTTGAGTGCGGGGCGCGTTTCGGGCTCTGCTTCGAGAAGCGCGCGGGCAATGCCGAGCTTGATTGCTCCCGCCTGTCCCGTATATCCGCCGCCTACGACGTTTACGAGTACGTCATACTTGCCTTCCGCTTCAACCTCTTTCAAGGGTTGTTTTACGATATATTGGAGAGTTCCCATCGGGAAATACTCTTCGAGCGAGCGGTCGTTGATGATGATCGCGCCGCTTCCTGCGGGAACGAGGCGCACGCGGGCAATCGCTTTTTTCCTTCTGCCCGTACCCCAGAACTGGATTTTCTTTTTCAGATTCGTTTTCGCCATGTTCGTCACTCCTTAAAATAATTTCAACTCTTCGGGTTTCTGTGCCGCATGATTGTGCTCCGCACCCTTAAAGACGCGCAGCTTTTTGATCATCTTTCTCCCGAGAGAGTTTTTGGGAAGCATTCCCTTGACGGCTTCGTATACTGCAAGATCGCTCCGTTCCGCCATCAGCTTGCCATAAGATATTTCTTTCAAGCCGCCGATATAACCGGTGTGATAACGGTAATACTTATCCTCGTATTTTTTGCCCGTGAGGATCGCCTTGTCGCTATTGATAACAATGACGAAATCCCCCGTGTCTACGTTGGGCGTATAGGTGGGTTTGTTCTTCCCTCTAAGTACGGAAGCCACCTTCGAAGCGAGTCTTCCGAGGGGAAGTCCCGTCGCGTCCACGACGTACCATTTTCTTTCTACCGTCTCGGCGTGAGCCATGTAGGTTTTCATAGTCTTACTCCTTACTTGTTTCGCGTTTGCGTCCGCCCAGTGGGAAGGGGCTTTTCCGCATCACGCTTCTTCATTATAGGCTTATAACAAAATTCAGTCAAGCGGTTTTGAGTTGCCATTTTAAGTTTTTTTCGGAAATTTCAATAAATTTTTTTGGCAATTTTTTCCACATTCAAGAAAACCGCCCCGCAAGGGACGGCTCTTTATTCCATATTATTATATCTTCCTCAAAACTCTTGCGGGATTGCCCGCCGCCACCGAATTTGCGGGAATATCTTTTACTACCACACTGCCTGCGCCGATGACGCAATTATCGCCTATCGTCACGCCGGGGAGAATTTTGACCCCGCCGCCGATCCATACGTCGTTTCCGACGGTGATAGTCTTTGCAAATTCGAGGCCTGCGTTTCTTGTCTTGGCGTCGATCGGGTGTCCCGCCGTGTAGAATCCGCACTGCGGCGCGATGAACACGTTGTCGCCGAAGGTAATTTTCGCACAGTCCAAAAATACGCATTCGTGGTTGCAATAAAAATTTTCGCCCACTTCCGTATTGTAGCCGTAGTCAAACCAAACGTTCGATTCGATATGCACAAATTCGCCCGTCTTGCCGAGGAGCTTTCGTATAATTTCTTTACGCTTTTTGCCCTCCGCTACGGGCGTGCGGTTGAGCTCCTCGCACAGCGTTTTGGCGTGCGTGCGTTCCCTGGCAAGCGACTTTTCCATGCTGTCGTACAGCTCGCCCGCAAGCATTTTTTCTTTTTCTGTCATATTACTCCAACACCGCTTTTATTCTTCTGACCCCCGCGGAAGAGGACTGCTCTTTTACGATATGAAAATGCCCCAGCTCGCCCGTGCTTTGCACGTGAGGGCCGCCGCACATTTCTTTTGAAAATTCGCCGATAGAATAAGTCTTGACGACGTCGCCGTACTTGCTGTCGAATACGCCCACAAATTTCTGTTTGCGCGCCTCTTCGAGGCTCATTTCCTTGTACACGACGGGAATATTCTCTTTGATCTTCTCGTTGACGAGATTCTCGACTTTCTTGACCTCTTCCTCGGTCATGGGGCGTTCGAAATTGAAATCGAAGCGCATTCTTTCGTCGTTGATGTTGCTCCCCTTTTGGTTACAGTCGGGGGAGAGAATTGTTTTCAACGCGGCGTTCAGAAGGTGCGTCGCGGTGTGATACTTCGTCGCCTGTTCCGAATGGCTTTCAAGTCCACCCTTCGCCTGTCCCTTTTCGAGCGCGCGGCTCTTTTCCTGATGCTCCTTAAAGGATTCGTCAAAGCCCGCTTTGTCCACGCTCAACCCGCGCTCCGCGGCAAGCTCCTCGGTGAGCTCCACGGGGAAGCCGTAGGTGTCGTAAAGGTGGAACGCCTGTTTGCCCCCGATGACCGTTTCGTCCTTATAGTCGGGATTGTTCTTCTTCATGAATTCGTTCTTGCGCGCGATTCCCTGCACGCACTTTTCAAATTCCTTCATGCCCTTTTCGAGCGTCGCCTCGAAGCGGTCGGTCTCCTTTTTGAGCTCGTCCAAAATGTATTCTTCTTTTTTAAGAAGCAGGGGATATGCTTCGGGATAGACCTCTTCAATAAAGATTTTGGCAAGGCTTAAAAGCGCACTGCTCTCTACATTGAGTTTTCTGCAATATCTGACCGCGCGGCGAATGAGACGGCGGAGAATATAGCCCGCGCCCACGTTCGACGGAAGGATTCCGTTTTGATCGCCGATCAACATCACCGAGGTACGGGTATGGTCCGCAACGATACGCATGGCGCGCGTGTCCTCTTCGTCCGCGCCGTACTTCTTGCCCGAAAGCTCTTCTAACTTATGAATCGCAGAGGCGAACAGGTCAGTCTGGTATCCGTCCGAAAGGTTGTTCAAAAAGAGCAACATTCTGTCAAACCCGAAGCCTGTATCGACGTTTTTATTTTCAAGCGGCTCGTATCCCGTAGCCGTCTTTTTGTACTGCATATACACGTCGTTGCCGATTTCCACGTACCCGTCGCCGAGCGGATAAAACCATTCGTTGTCCGGTCCGCAGGGCGTGCCTACCGTGCCTTCGAGCTCCCACCAGTTGTCCTCTTTGGGAAGATAGCTGATATGCTCGCTTGCAATGCCGAGCCCCGTCAAGAGCGCCGCCGTCTCCGTATCGCGGGGCGCGGAATCGTTTCCCTCGAACACGGTCACGCGGAGCTTGTCCTTATCGAAGCCCAAGACCTTCGTCAGGAATTCGAGCGACCACGCCGTCTTTTCCTTTTTGAAATAGTCGCCGAGCGACCAGTTGCCCATCATCTCGAAAAAGGTGAAGTGCGAAGCGTCGCCCACCGATTCGATATCGATAAGCCGCACGCACCCCTGCACGTTGCAAAGGCGCTTGCCCTTCGGGTGCGCTTTCCCCAACAGGTAGGGCATGAGGGGCTGCATACCCGCCACGTTGAACATGACGCCCGTCGTGCCGTCGCCGATGAGCGACACCGCGCCGATATTCACGTGCCCCTTGCTCTCATAAAATTCGATCCATTTTTTTCTGAGTTCTTTGGAAGTAACCTTCATAATAATTTCCTTATAGCTTTGTCAGCTCATATCCTTCTTTTGAATCTTTCACTGCATATCCTAACTCTTTGAGTTTTTCGCGGAGCTCGTCGCTCTTTGCCCAATTCTTTTCGGCGCGGGCTTGCTTCCGCTCTTCCGCGACCGCCAAAACCTCTTGGGGGATTTCCTCTTTCGGGGCGTACTTTTTGAGGTACTCTTCCGCGTTCTTCTTAAAGAGTCCCAAAAGAGAATAGGTCTCCCTGATTTGGTTCGTAATTCTTCTTGCCCGCGGATTCTTTTCTTGAAGCAGCTTGCTTACTTCCTTAAAATATCCGAAGAGGTCGGAGAGCGCGAGCGCGGTATTGAAATCGTCGCTCATGTCTTTATCGAACTTTTTATCGATTTCCTCTTCCTTGCCCGTCTCGTTCGGGAAGGCTTTTTCCGCTTCCGCGATAAGCGAATAGAACTTCGCGATATGCGCTTCCGCTTCGGGGAAGAGGTTATCCGTGATATTCAGATCTCCCCTGTAATTGTTGGAAAGGAGCGCGAACTTCAACGCGTCGGGAGAGTAGTTATCCATCAGATCGCTCAATAAAAGCGAATTGCCGAGGGACTTGCTCATCTTCTGACCGTTGACTTTGATAAGTCCGTTATGCGTCCAATACTTTGCAAAGCGCTTGCCCGTCAGACTTTCGCTCTGCGCGATCTCGTTTTCGTGGTGCGGGAATATGAGATCCCTGCCGCCGCCGTGTATATCGATCTGGTCGCCGAACGCCGCGCGGTTCATCGCGGAGCACTCGATATGCCAGCCCGGTCTACCCTTGCCCCACGGGGACTGCCAATAGATTTCCCCCTCCTTCGCCGCCTTCCAAAGCGCGAAGTCGTAGGCGTTCTTTTTCGCCTCGTCGTTCTCCACGCGCACGCCGTCCAAGCTCTCGTCCGCGCTTCTGCCCGAAAGCTGACCGTACGAAGGACAGCTGTCCACGTCAAAGTACACGTCGCCGTTCTCGGCGGGATACGCGTGCCCCTTCTCAATAAGCTCCTCGATAAAGGAGATAATGTTGCCGATATTCTCCGTCGCTTTCAGCCACAGGTTGGGCTCGTCGATTTCCGCGCGGTGCATGACCGCGTTGATGTTTTGGATCATCTTTGCGGCGTACTCGTCGGCGGGGACGTTCTCCTCCTTGGCGCGCGCGATAATTTTATCGTCGACGTCCGTATAGTTGCGGGCGTACGTTACTTTGTAGCCCTGCTTTTCGAGAAACTTGCGAAAGAGATCGTACACGATCGCCTGATAGGCGTGCCCGATATGCGCCTCGCCCGAAACGGTGATTCCGCAAGCGTACATTTTCACTTTTCCCGCTTCGAGGGGCGTAAACTCTTCCTTTTTTCTCGTAAGGGAATTATAAATTTTCATAAAAGCCTCTTTCTATCTTATGCCTCTTTGCGTTTTATGGGAAGGTTGGTGATTTTGTATTCCTTCAAGCACTTATCGCGCATTTCTTCGTTGAACACGCCGTTCGTCAAAAGATACTCGCACACCACGTCGCGCACGCGGTCCTTTTCAAAACCGAAACCCATGACGTTTAAGAGATTATTCACGTCCGCCTGCTTCATGCCCGTGACGAGCGCCAGCGCAAGCACCAGATTCTTTTCGGGATACAGCTTTCCCTTTACGATTTTTTTCCAATATTTGGGAGAAATATCCAGCTTTTCGCCCGCGCTTTCGGCTGTTTCGCCCGCACGGGAAAGCGCGCCCTGTAAAAGTTTTGCGAAGGTAAACTTGCGGAAGGGATCGCGCATACTGTCGCGGAAGGAGCGGAAAGAAAAATTAAAGGTAAATTCGGTGTCCGCAAGCCCCTCTTTGAGGCGGGCAAGCAGCTCCGACTTGTTCTTCTGATGGCTAAGGCGCATGACCTCGGAATTCTTGCGTTCGATATTGCCGTCCGCGCCGACCGAAACGACCTCGGGCATTTCGTAGCCTTCGAGCGCGCTGAGCTTGACGTAATCGGAATACTGCGCGCAAAAATATTCGTCGAGTGAAGTTAAATATTGCGTTTCCATAATCGGAAAATATTGTAACACGATTCCGCGCAAAACGCAAGCAAATTCCCGCGGGACAGGGTGAAATCGCAAGGAAATGAAAAAATATCAGTCTGATTTGAAAAATCGTGAATTTTTTACAAAAAATACTCCGAAAATGAAAATTTTTTTACGAAAATTAAAAATTTATTGAATATTATATTGCTTTTTCACAAAAATTATGTTATAATTTCACACGGGCGAGTCGGGGGAAGCGCCACAAAAATAAGGAGCATGTTTATTATGAAACGAGAAAGAATCGACCAAATTGCCGACCTTTTGGACAAGCGCGGGAAACTGTCGCTTGAACAGCTCGAAGAACACTTCCCCAACGTGTCGCAAATGACCCTTCGACGCGACCTCGTCCTTTTGGAACAGCAGGAACGCATTATCCGCGTGCGCGGCGGCGCGATGTCGGTCAAGGAAGTGCAGAAGGTCTCCGGCGAAGCCTACGCGAAAAAGACCGCGATCCACACCGACGAAAAAATTCAAATCGCCCGCAAAGCGGCAAGCCTTATCGAGGAGAGCTCCTGCCTCTTTATGGACGGCGGAACGACGAGCATGACGCTTGCGAAAGAGCTTCCCGATATCCCTCTCCACGTATTTACGAACGGACTCGCCGTAGCGGTCGAGCTTGCAAAGAAGAAGAATTTCGACGTGACCCTCTTCGGCGGGCAGGTATTGAAGGATAACTTGTCCACCGCGACCGCCGCTTCGAGAATCTATTTCGAGAACACGAACTTCGAGCTTGCGGTCATGTCCTCTTCGGCGTTCACGCCCGAAAGCGGATTTTCGTGCGGCTCGCAGATCGAGGCGGATTTCTTACAGGAAATGCAGAAGCGGGCGAAGGCGGTCTATATGATGCTCGACAGCTCGAAAATCGGCAAGATCATGCCCCACACCTTTGCGCGTATGGGCGATATCGACGTTCTTATTACCGATTCGAACTTCCCCGACGATCTGAAAAAACAGTTCATCGAAAAGAATATCGTGGTCATGTAAAATTACGTTTAAAAAAGCGCGGTGCAAACCGCGCTTTTTTTAATAGTCCGAAAGTCCTAAAACGTAATTGCTCGAAACGTCGAGCACGGCGCAGAGCTTGGCAAAGGTGTCGAGCGCGGGAAACACGTCCGCCCTCATGTACTTGGAAACCGTCTGCGCCGAAACGCCGATTTTTACCGCAATTTCCTTTTGCGGAATCCCGCTCCCCGCAATGCACTCCCGCATTCTTTTTTGAATATCCTTTAACTCCATAATATTTCCCCCATATATATTAACAAAAAAAATATCGCACATTATACGATATTTTGCTTGACAATCGCATAATATACGATTATAATAGGGGAGGTTTCTGCAATGCGAGATTTATCCCTTTGCAGGAAAAGCGGCACGGGCAACTTGAATTTCTCCCCCCTTTATAGAAATTCTCTCGTACCACGGGACGCGCGGCGAAATGCCGCGCGTTTTTTTATAACAAAAAAGCGCGGTGCATACCGCGCTTTTTTGATTCACAAAATTACTCTTCGCAATTCTTTTTGAGCGTTTCCAAATTCTCTTTGAGCTCCGCAGGGAGTCTGTCGCCGAACTGCTCGTAGTAGCCTGCGATCTCGTCCGCCTCATTGCTCCAACGTGCCTTGTCGATATAGAGGATTTTCTCCAAATCCTGTTCGGTCATATCGAGCCCGTCAAGGTCGATATCCTTTGCGTAAGGAACGTAGCCGATCGCGGTCTCTTCCGCGTCGACTTCGCCCGCGCAGCGCTTCAAAATCCAGTCCAAAACGCGCATATTGTCACCGAAGCCCGGCCACAGGAATTCGCCGTTCTCGTCCTGACGGAACCAGTTCACGTTGAAGATCTTAGGCGGATTCTTGGTCTTTTTGCCCATGTCGATCCAGTGCGAGAAGTAGTCCGCCATGTGGTAGCCCGCAAAGGGCTTCATCGCCATGGGGTCGTGACGGAGCACACCGACCGCACCCGTCGCCGCCGCCGTCGTCTCCGAACTCATAATCGAGCCGACGAACACGCCGTGATCCCAGTCGCGCGATTGATATACGAGCGGGGTCGTGGTCGCTCTTCTTCCGCCGAACACGATCGCGTCGAGCGGAACGCCCTTCTTGGAATTGAATTCGGGGGAGAGGCAGGGGCAGTTCTCTGCGGGAGCCGTGAAGCGCGAATTGGGGTGCGCCGCCTTTACGCCGCTTTCGGGCGTCCAGTCGCCCCCCAGCCAGTCGATCAGTTTTTCGGGAGCGGGCTTCGTCAAGCCCTCCCACCACACGGTGTTGTCCGCGGGATTGATGGCAACGTTCGTGAAGATCGTGCCCTTCTGCGTTGCGGCCAAAGCGTTGGGATTGGATTTTGCGTTCGTGCCGGGGGCAACGCCGAAGAAGCCGTTCTCGGGGTTGACCGCCCAGAGCCTTCCGTCCTCGCCCACGCGGATCCAGGCGATATCGTCGCCCACGCATTCCACTTTATATCCCTTTTCCAAATAGTGTTTGGGGGGAATGAGCATGGCAAGGTTTGTCTTTCCGCAGGCGGAGGGGAACGCCGCCGCAAGGTATTTCTTCTTTCCGTTGGGATAGGTCACGCCCAAAATGAGCATATGCTCCGCCATCCAGCCCTCTCTTCTTCCGAGGTTGGAAGCAATGCGAAGCGCAAAGCACTTCTTACCGAGAAGCACGTTTCCGCCGTAAGCGGAGTTCACCGAAATAATGGTGTCGTCCTCGGGGAAGTGCATGATATATCTCTTTTCGGGGTCTACGTCGCACTTGCAGTGGAAGCCCTTAACGAAATCGCCGTCCTTGCCGAGCGCCTTATAGACGTTCTTGCCGACGCGCGTCATGATCGCCATGTTCAAAACGACGTAGATACTGTCCGTCACCTCGATACCGATTTTGGAGAAGGGCGAGCCGACCACGCCCATCGAATAGGGGATGACGTACATTTTGCGCCCCTTCATTTTGCCGCGTGCGATATCGCCGCAGAGCTTATACGCCTCCTGCGGGTCCATCCAATAGTTGATGGGACCTGCGTCCTCTTTATTTTTGCAGCAGATAAAGGTGCGAGCCTCTACGCGGGCAACGTCGTTTTCCGCGGTGCGGTGATAGTAGCAATCGGGAAGCTTTTCCTGATTGAGCTTGATCATTTCGCCCGTTTTGCACGCCTCTTCTCTGAGAGCGGCGATCTGCTTTTTGCTGCCGTCGATCCAAATGATCTCGTCGGGCTGAGCAAGCTCGGCGCTTTGACCTACGAAATCGAGAACTTTTTTGTTCTTCGTCAGCGGTTTTGTCCATGCCATAATAAAAAATACCTCCGAAAATATCTAAGGGGCAGAAAGCCCCTTTCCGTCCTTATATATTATACCACAAAACCCTGTCAATGTAAATAACGGCATTAAAAAAATTTTTTGAAATTTTTTTCACAACAATATAGAAATGCCCGCGCTTTGGGCGCGGGCTGTCCGGATAAAAAAATCAACTTTCGGAAACGTTTACATAAGCGCCGTTATCGGCGTCCTGAAATACGATATAAAATCCTTTCTCGTCCGAAAAAGGAGATTCGGGTACGAAGGTGCAGTGCTCCTTCATTTCTTCGGGCGGATCGCCGTTCTTCTCCGCCGCCACGCACAGATAGCGGGGCAATCCGTTTTCGTACACCACGCCCAAAAGCGCGTTCTCCGTTTTCACCCATTCGGAGCGCGGGAATACCTTCATGAGCCGCGTGTCGGTCGGAAACTTCTGAAAAGCGCGTTCGAGCTCCTCTCTCACTTTTTTATAATATGTAAGTTTTCCTTTCGTGCGGAGGAAAGGGTTGACAGCGTTATCATCTTCTTTAAGATTGCCTCCGCCCTTCTTTTTTCGTCCTTTTCCTTCACCTTTGCCCGCAGTATTTTCATTCCGATCGCCTTCTTGTACGCGCTCGTAGAAGTAGTCGCTTTCAGCAATCGCCTCGTCGTCGTAAGCGACCGCTCCTTCCCGAAAGGGAGCCCTGTCATTGGGCTCCTCCTTAGAGGGGAAATCGGGCAGGGGAACGGTGGGCGCGCGGGGTACGTTCGGCGCAAGCGGCGGGAACTCCACGGGCGGTACCGGTATGGGGATCGCGGGCACGTCCCCCTTCTTTTCCGTTTCGGTGAGATAGCTAAGCAATTCTTTGTCGCTCAAAGCGGAGCTTCCGCAACGCCCGAACGCGACGGGTTTTGCGCCGTCTTTGATAAAGGCGACGAGCACGGAGAAGCCGTCCTTGATCGACGGCGCGTCGGCAATTTTCAGAGGCTCGCTTCCGTCGAGAGCAAGACAAAATCTTTTGTCTCCCACCGCGAGTACGACGGCGTACCGCCCCTCCTTCACAAAGGCAAGTCCCGCCGCCTGGACCTTTATCGTCAATTCCCTTCCGAAGCGTTCCAAGTAGACCGCTCCCGAAAGCGCGCTCCCGTCTGCGGAGAATCCCTTATTTATTTGCTTTAATACCGCAACTCTTTTTTCGTAAGACATAAAACTCCTTTCGGGCAACGCCCGCGTTCGTATTTTTTTCATCATAAAACTTTTGAACGGGAAAAACCGCTCGCACTTCGTCGAAAAATTTCCCTTTTGCGCGAATTTATTCTTCACCCCGCCAATCCCTTGAAATTGCTTTTCGTTTGTGCTATAATAAACTCATGTTACTTTCGATCGAGCCCGCCCGCTATCTGAATATCATAAACGGCGAAAAGAAAGCGCTCTTTGAAAAATATTTCGCGCTCCTTACGGAATACAACGCCCGCTTTAATCTGACGGCGATCACGAAAAAGGAAGAGGTTTTCGAAAAGCATTTTTTAGACAGCGTCCTGGGCGAAAGCCTGTTCCCCGAAAACGCAAGCGTTTTGGAAGTGGGGTCGGGCGCGGGCTTCCCCTCTCTCCCTCTTAAAATTCTGCGGGACGATCTTTCGTTCACGCTCGTCGAGAGTACGGGAAAGAAGTGTGAATTTTTGAAGGTCGCAGTAAAGGAGCTTTCCCTTTCGGGCGTTACAATCTTAAACGAGCGGGCGGAAACGCTTGCACGCGATTCCCTCTACCGTGAAAAATTCGACGTTTGTTGCGCACGTGCGGTGGCGCGCATGAATACGCTCTCGGAATACTGCCTGCCTTTTGTGAAGACAGGCGGGGCGTTCGTCGCCTATAAGGGGGACGCGGACGAAGAACTCAAAGAAGCGGAAAACGCGATCAAAAAATTAGGCGGAAAAACTGCCCTTTCCTACCGTTATTCCCTGCCGAATCACGGCGTGCGGACATTGATCAAAATCGATAAAATCAAACAAACGCCTGCTCTCTATCCGCGCGGACAGGGAAAGGAGAGGAAAAACCCGCTATGAGTTTTTCTTGCGCGCTGACGGGGCACAGAGTTTTACCGAAGGACTTCAATGAAAAAAAACTTTCGGAAGAACTCGAACTTCTTATCATTTCGGGATATACCTACTTTTACTGCGGCATGGCGGAGGGCTTCGATCTTCGCGCTTTGAAAGTACTTATCGACCTTAAAAAACAATATTCCATCAAAATCGAGGCTTGCGTTCCGTACAGAGGACAGGAAAAAAAGTTTTCCGCCGAAATGAAAACGCTTTATAAAAGTCTGATCAACGCGTGTGACGAAAGGACGGTTTTTTTCGAAAAGTACACGGACGGCTGTTATTTACTGCGTAACCGCTATATGGTGGAAAAATCCGACTGCGTCTACGCCTACTGCACGCGGGAAACGGGAGGAACTGCCTACACCGTCCGCTACGCAAAAAGCAAGGGAAAATCAATCGTTCGCGCCCTTTTATAGGGATAACTTCTTTGAAATTGTGGACAAGCGTGGATATCTTTCATTTATAAACAGCCTGTCCACAGGTTTATACACGGCTTATCCACAAATTAAAGCGTGTAAATTGCGTAAAACTTCTACAAAACGGTTGAGTTTTTGAGCCTTTTTCGCTATAATATATAAGGTATATGAAACTTGTCCACCTTTCCACAGTACCTATTACTAATAATACTACTAAATAAATTCTTTTATATAAATCACCTCTTCCTGAAAAGAGGCGCGAAAAACAAAAGGAAATTCATTCAAGGAGAAAGGTTATGAGATTTAATTGCAACGGATTGACGTTGGCGGAAGCCGTACTCAAAGTGAGCAAGGCTTGCGCCGTAAGAACAACGGCTCCCGTAATGGAGTGCATCAAAATTACGGCGACGAGCGACGGAATTTCCCTTCTTGCAACGGACGGAGAGCTTTCGATCGAAAAGAAGCTCAACGCGGAAGTTTTGGAAGAGGGCGCGGTGTGTATCCCCGGAAAGCTCTTTTCCGATTTCATCAGTAAACTTTCGGGCGAGGAGATCGACGTCTCCACGGGAGAAAAGGGCGTTGCAATTTCTTACCGCGATTCCAAATCCTATATGCAGGCGATCTCGGCGGACGAGTTCCCCTCCATCAATCTCAACGCGGGTGAAAACAGCTTCGTTTTAAGACAGAGCGCGTTCAAGCAAATCGTTGCGGAGACGGTGTTCTGCTGTGCGCAGGACGATTCCCGTCCCGTTCTCAAAGGCTGTTTGATGGAGCTTGACGAAACCTTGAAGGTGACGGCGCTCGACGGTTACCGCCTTGCCTTCTCCGAAACCTCGATTTTATCCAAGAGCGGGGAAAAGAGCATGATCTGTCCCGCAAGAACGCTCAACGAAATAGCAAAGATGCTCAACGGGGAAGAGGACGAAGAAGTGACCCTCTACGAAGAGGGCGGCCAGCTTCTCGTGAAATCGGAGGGAACGACGATCGTCTCCCGCCTGTACCGCGGCGACTTTATCAAGCGCGAAAACGTGATTCCCACGCGCTTTTCGACTTACGTTACGATCAACAAGAGCGAACTTACGGCAAGTGCGGAGCGTGCGGCGATCCTTATCCGCGGGGACAAAAACAATCTCGTCACCCTTGAAATTTCTTCGGAAAAATTGAAGATCTCCTCCGTTTCCGATTACGGAACGGTTGCCGAGACCCTGAACGCGGAGACGGACGGCGTAGACCTCACGATCTCCATGAACGCAAAATATCTTCTCGACGCGCTGCGGGCACTAAGGGAAGAGCGCGTGACCATTTCGTTCAGCGGTGCGATTTCCCCCTTTATTCTGCAAAATCAGGAAAAGAAAGACAGTTTGTATCTGATATTGCCCGTCAAGAACGCGTCGTAATTGCTTGACGGAACAACAAATTTTCTTTATAATTATACGGAAAAAGATTCGTATGAACATTCATAACGAAATACAAGGAGCAAATATATGAAAAGAACCTATCAGCCGAAAAAGAGACAGAGAAGCAAAGTTCACGGCTTCCGCAAGCGCATGAAGACGACGGGCGGAAGAAACGTCATCAAGCGCCGCAGGAACAAGGGCAGAAAACACGTTTCCGCATAACGAAAGTGGCTAAACGCTGTTTCCGCCTGAAAAAAAATAAAGAAATCGAAAAAGTGTTCAAAAGCGGAAAGCGAGCGTTTTCTCAAACGATAACGCTCGTATATTTTCCTGCAAAGGAAACAGAGTACGCGGTCTGCGTGGGAAAGAAGTATGGAACAAGCGTTGAAAGGAACAGAATCAAGCGGCTACTTCGGGAGGCGTTCGCGGAGTACGGCAAAGAGATCAAGCCGTGCAGAGCGCTCCTTATCCCGAAAGTCGGAGAAGCGTACGAGCTTGCTGCTTTCAAACGCGATCTCAAAAAAATCTTCGAACGCGAAAAGATCTTTGAAGGTTGACATAAAATCGCTCTTTCTGAAAAACGCAAGATACCTCAAAAGAAAGCTCTTTCCTCCCGTGTTTAAGGCGATCTGTATCCGCATGATCCTCTTTTACCAGAAACACCTTTCCCGCCATACCTGTTTATATAATCCGACCTGTTCGGAATATACCAAACGGTGTATCAATAATTTGGGCACGCTCCCCGGCATTTTGCTGGGACTTTGGCGCATTATAAGGTGCAATCCCCTCTCGAAGGGCGGCTACGATCCCGCTCCCGAGAATCCATTCAAAAAAAAGTGGCTTCTATAAATAACCGCAAAAGGCGTTAAAACAGAATATGTTACAGTCATTACTCAGTTCGGTCGGGATCAACGTTCTCGAATACGGATACGAAATCGGGCTCAACTGGCTCGGAAAATTTGCGCAGGCGATCATCGAGGGCTGCGGTATTATCGGTTTGGGCATCATCGTGTTTACGATCGTGCTCAAAGCGATCGTGCTCCCCTTCGATATCTATCAGCGCGTCAGTATGCGCAAGCAGAATCTCGTGATGCAGGAGATGCAGCCCGAGCTTGAAAAACTGCAAAAGCAGTACGCAAACGACAAGACGACTTACAATCAGAAGATGATGGAGCTGTACAAAAAGAACGGGTACAGTATGCTCGGGGCGTGCTTGCCGATGATCTTCTCCCTCGTCATTTTGATCGTTGCGTTCCAGGGATTCAGAACGTATTCGCAGTACGCAAACCTTGCAATGTACGAGCGTATGTCGCAAGTCTATACCGAAGCAATTCTCAAATACGCGCCCGCCGATAAGGACTTCGGCGAGGGGCGGAATTATTTTGTTCTCGCAGGCGAAGGCGAGGAAGAAAATCTTGCCGAAGGGAAGATCGTCTGGTCGGACGACGGCAGAACGATCGACGGAGCTGCGTTCGGCGTGGAAGGCGTTACCTATACCCTTCTTCCGCGTTCCCAAAACGAGAGCGGCGAATATACCGGCAATAAGAATATCGAAGTAAGCTCTTCGAATCCCGATCACTTTATCAGCTACCGGTATTGGATCGAGGAGGCGAAAATCACGTTTTCATATTCCGTCGATTCGGACAAGTTCCTCAGTAAGTATCAGGACGACGAGACTTACAAATCGATTCGGGAAACGGCGGCGGCAGAGGGAGTCGAAGAGGCGAAATTGGACGAAGTGGCGATCAACCGATACGTCGTCAAGCTCGGCGCGACGGCTACGGCGGAATGGTATCGGGACGGCAACGATTCGGGCTTCTTGTGGGTCAAGAACGTTTGGTATCCCGACGTTTCCTACAACCACCCCATCCAGACCTATTCGAAATTCAAAGACCAGCTCAACCATGACGTCACCTTGAAGGACGGGTCGGAGGTAGAGCTTTCCTCCGTTCTCACCGAGACGGAGTACAACAATTTGGTTTCCGGGCTCACCGACGAGCAGGATCAGCCGAACGGATATTTCATTTTGATCATTCTCTCGATCGGATTCATGGTGCTTTCGCAGTTCATTTCGATGCGGTCGAGCAAGACGAGCAACAAGTATCAGACGGTGGACGGGCAGGGCGCAAAGACGCAGAAGATCATGCTCGTCGTCATGCCGCTCATCTATGCGGTCTTCGCGTTCATGTACAGTGCGGCGTTCTCCATCTACATGACCATGTCGAGCGTCATTTCCCTGTTGACGACCGTGTTTGCCAATCTCATTATCGGCGCGATCTTCAAGAAGAAGTCGGAGAAGAAGGCGGCGGAGCGCGTCACCCGCAAGTACGCTTGGCAGATGACCGAAAAGGAAAAGCGCGAAAAAGAGAAAGAGGCGAAGAAGGAAGCCAAAATGAAGGAACGCGCAAACAGATTCAAACGCAAATAATAACATCGGAGTAAATATATGGAAAAATCACTCAATTTCACCGGCAAGACGGTGGACGAGGCAATCGAGGCAGGATTGAATGAACTCGGGCTTACCCGCGAGGACGTGGAAGTCGAGGTTTTGGAAGAGGGAAAGGTACGCCGTATCGGAAAGTCCGTGGCGGCGGAAGTCAAGCTGACCGTGAAAGAGAAGCAAGCGGCAGCGGGTGCCGAGGGTTCCGACGGCGCGCGCGCAGTTGCGTTTTTGGAGGGACTCTTCAAACAGCTCGGCGAAGAGGTCGTACCCGTTCTCGAAGGCGAGGACGAGAAAATCGTCATCAATTTGCAGTCCGCAACGGCAAAGGGCATTATCGGGCGCAGAGGCGAAGTGATCGACGCATTGCAGACGCTTGCGGGCGCAGTTGCGAACACGGGCAGAAAAAGCTATAAACGCGTCGTGGTTGACTTCGAGAACTACCGCGAACGCCGCGAAGAGACCTTGCAGCACGTGGCGGAGAAGTACGCGGCAAAGGCGGTAAGACAGGGCAGGAAAGTGCGTTTAGAGCCCATGAATCCCTACGAGCGCAGGATCATTCACGCGGCGCTCATGAACAACCCCGACGTGACCACGCACAGCGAAGGAAACGAGCCCGGGCGTTTCGTTGTAATCACTCCCAAGAATATCCGTTTCGATAAAAACCGTCACGGTGGCAAGGGCGACAGAAACAACCGCGGCAATAAGTACGGCAATTCGAACAAAGATAAAAACGGCGATAAGCCCTATCCGAAGCGCACCCTTCCTAAGGAAGACACGCCGCAGTCGTCGGGCACGAGCTTGAATCGCAGCGGCTCGTCCTATTCCCGTTTCTTCGGAAGCTATCTCGGAAACTCCCGCGACGAAGAGAACAACGACGAAGAATAATTATTAAATAATGAAAAGCCCGCTTGTAAGCGGGCTTTTTTCATATTCAAATGCCAAATTGAAATTTTGTGTACGCCTTGTTATTTCATTACCTGCATTTCTTCCAAAATGCCGTATGTGTTTTTATATGGTATGATCGTTATTGTTTTCTTTTCCTGCATGAACTTCGTTTCCCTGTGGGTAAACCAAGAATACGACCACTTTTCTTTTGTTTCGCCTTTATCGTCAATATACCTTACTTTAATGTAGCTGACTATAAAGCTCCGAGCGTTTATAACTTCGCCTTCTTTGGGCAATTTACCGCACCTGTCAATTCTACTATCTAAAAACATCGGATAAACAGCAAATTTTACAAAAGTGAGTATTGCAAACGGCGAAAGGCAAGTAAACACAATAGCGCAAGTCAAAAACTCTTTATAATGAAATCCGTTGGTACGGATTTCCGATTTGGATTTATTAACCGCCCAATTACTATTGGGATCAACCGTCACTGTGAATTTTTTTCCAATAGATTGCATAACGGTTTCTTTGCTGAGATATCCGGACACACCTTTATAAACCCTATTGTTATAATGGCATTCCCAAATATAATACCACCCCGAAGTACCAACGGAATCATCATCGATACGAATTTCGGAATCATAATCATAATCAACAGCAGTAGCTTCTAACTCGACGCCGTTTTCTAAAATATATTCATATCGGAACTCATTACGATAAAACAACCAAAACACGATTGTGGCAACTATTACCGCAAAGTTAATTATTATAAAAATCGGTAAAATCCAACTTTTGTCTTTTCTTATTCCGATAGGCTTAACTTTCATTTTAACTCCGCGTTAGACCGTTAAATTACCTTTCATTATATCAAAAGCAATTGAAAAAAGCAAGAACGGCGGGGATTATCCCTAAAAGACACCTTAAAAAGGGCTTTTTTCATGCGTTTTGGGCGATTCTGACGGAAGTTTCCTTAAAAATTGCGGAAATTTTTGTGCTTGCTCCGTGAGAATGGCTCAAATCCGCATTTTTAACTCTTATTTCGGGTAAAAACTGCCCAAAACGAGAAAAAAGCCGTGCACACTGTGCACGGCTCTCTTTGTAACCTGATTAGTTGTTCTTCAAAAACGCTTCCGCCTTTGCCTTCGTGTAAGCGGTGATCGCTTCCTTTGCATAGGGGGATTCGCTTCCGCCGTAGGTGTAGAGGAAGTACTCCCCTGCCTCGGTGACGTACAGCGTCGTCTCATAGCCTGCGGGATCGCCCCACACGCCGCTCGTAACCTTCTTCACGATCGAAGCGGTTGCGGTGTCGTATACGGTGGTTTTCGTTTTGCCTTTTACGGTTTTTACCATTTTTAGTATCTCCTTGTTTTATTTTTCCATAAGTTTACTCGCTTTTATGTTATTTGTCAACTAAATAATAAGGGTTGTCCCGCTCAACATATTGAACTATTTTCAGGCATTTTTCTTGATTTGCAGGTCTTCCCCCAACGAAAAGGCGGAAACGGCGTCGGAAATCGCCTCCGCCATGCCGTATACAAGGTTTAGGCGGGTCAGATTGAGAACGGAGTAGGAGAACGCCGTCTTGCCCGCCACGATCCCCATAACGGAAATGTCCCCCACCTTTCCGAGCCGCTTATTCGCTCCCGAGCCGGGCTTCAACGCCCCGTCCGTCACCTTGATGAGCCCGATATCGGAATCCTCCCCTACCGCCGCGTCAATGGCGATCACGGGGGCGTTCGGATGCGTTTTTTTCAAAAAATCGTTAATATACTTAACTTCTTTCGCGGTCACGGGATTTTTAAGCGTGCCGTAAAGAGCCCCGCAAAACCCCTTCCGCTTCAACATAGTCCCCACGATCGGACCAAGACTGTCTCCGATCGCAAGGTCGCTTCCGATGCACAAAACGACGGGCGCAGACTTAAAGTTTTGCGCCAAATTATTTAGCGCCGTCAAAATGCCCGTTTCCGCCATACCGTTATAAAAATGAAAAGAATACTCCATAATCACTCCTGAAACCGAATAGATTTTCGTCTACTTTAATTCGTTTTATACAATCTTTGACAAATCAGCCGAGATATGTTATAATATAAATCTACCTTTTTCGGAGGAAGCATGGATTCACTTTTGGCGGCGGGGGCATGGACGATCGACGTTGTGTTCTTCGTCATAATTATATTCGGAATATTGCTCGGCGTAAGGCGCGGCTTCATTAGAGGAATATGCAAGCTCGCCGGTACGATTCTGTCTGTGATCGTCGCCGTCACCTTCTGTGTTGCCATGCAGGCGTCGTTGGAACGCAGCTTCGGGGCGACGACTTCCCTCAATAACGCCATAGGAGCTCCCTTCGGCGAATGGATCATGGTCGTACTCAGCTTTATTCTGCTCATTCTTATCGTAAAAATAGGGTGCTGGTTTCTGGGAAGCGTGGGCAGCGCAATCGTGGACAGGGTTGCGCCTATCCGAATCCTTAATATGCTCCTCGGCGGGATATTAGGAGCGTTCAAAGCGTTTATTCTCCTGTTTATCATCCTTTTGATTTTTAAGTGGCTGCCGAACGATTCTCTCCACGACTTTATTTCGTCGAGCAGTATCGTCGGAACGATGTTTCAATCGCAGTGGTTTATTGACGCCACACACTTGAATTTTCATTTATAATCGTCATCTTCGGACAAACACGGAAGCCGTAGTTTTCTACGCGGATATAATAATCTTTGCGTTTAATGTTTCACGTGAAACATTATTTTTTGTCAAAAAATCCCCCGCAGTGTTTCACATGAAACATTTTGGGCAAAAATAGCCCAAAATTGGCTTTGCACAACCCCTTTAAGGCTGCTTTTCGGACGTTTTTGCAAGAAAAGTGATAATTGTGAAAAATTCAGACAATTTGGGATTTTTTACTTGCAAAAAACATATTCCTATGATACAATAGAACCCGAAATTTACGCATACTGTAATGCGAAAAGAAATATTTTCAAAGGAGAGGCAATTTGAGCAAAACGATAAAAATAATTCTCAGCGTGGTGCTCGTGGCGGTTTTGGGTGTTGCCGCATACTTTATCATCAGTTCCCAAATCAGAAACAGCAAACACGTAGAAACGTCTGAGTTTATGCAGATGTTGAATGAAGGAAAGTTTTCAAGCGTGGAAATCGACGGGTATACGCTGACGGGGCGTTTGGACGGCGATTACTGCTGGACGGTAGGTCCGAACTACTATGACGGCGATTCGGCGAAGGATCAGATCCAAACGTGGGTCGACGGTCATTTGATCGACAAATACGATTTCGAGAATCCCAACTCCGGCTCGGGCTGGACGACCGTCGTCTATATTGCAGTTCTTGCAATCGGCGTGCTTGCATTCTTTATGATTCTCCGTGCTACGAGCGGGGGCGGCACGAAAGCCATGAGCTTTGGAAAGACCAAGGCAAAGGTGACGACGAACTTAAAGGTGCGGTTTTCCGACGTCGCGGGAGCGGAGGAGGAGAAGGAAGAGCTTGCCGAGGTCGTCGAGTTCTTGAAGAATCCTAAAAAGTTTTCAAGTCTCGGGGCAAAGATTCCCAAGGGCGTGCTTCTCGTAGGCCCTCCCGGAACGGGTAAGACCCTGTTCGCCAAGGCGGTGGCGGGAGAAGCGGGAGTTCCCTTCTTCTCGGTCAGCGGCTCGGACTTCGTAGAAATGTACGTGGGCGTGGGAGCTTCGCGTGTACGCGATCTGTTTGATATGGCAAAACGCAATCAGCCCTGCATTATCTTCATCGACGAAATCGACGCCGTGGGCCGTCAACGCGGAGCGGGTTTAGGGGGCGGACACGACGAGCGTGAACAGACCCTCAACCAAATCCTCGTGCAGATGGACGGCTTCGAGACGAACGAGGGCGTAATCGTGATGGCGGCGACCAACCGTGCGGATATTTTGGATAGCGCATTGCTTCGCCCCGGGCGCTTCGACAGACAAGTGTACGTCAACCTTCCCGACGTCAAGGGAAGAGAGCAGATTTTGAAGGTGCACGCGCGTAATAAGCCGATGGCTCCCGAAGTCAACTTCAAAGTGATCGCCCGCATTACGAGCGGCTTTTCCGGAGCCGACCTTGCCAACCTCCTGAACGAGGCGGCGATTTTGGCGGCACGGGCAGGCAGGACTATGATCAACAACCTCGATCTTTATGAAGGAATTAACAAAGTGATCATGGGGCCTCAGAAGAAGAGCCGAGTGGTCAGCGAGCTCGACAAAAAGAATACCGCTTATCACGAATCCGGTCACGCGATCCTTGCAAAGCTGTGCAAGAACTGCGAGGACGTACAAGAGGTCTCCATTATCCCCCGCGGCATGGCGGCAGGCTACACGCTCACCCGCCCCGAGACGGACGACAGAAGAGACACTGTTAACAAACTTAACGATGATATCTGTATGACGCTCGGCGGAAGAGTTGCGGAGGAGCTCGTCGTTCACGACGTTTCGGCGGGGGCTTCGAACGATATTCAGGTTGCCACGAAAGAGGCGAGAAGAATGGTCACCGAATGGGGTATGAGCGAGGCATTAGGGCCGATCGCTTACGGCAGCAGCGGACCTGTGTTCCTGGGCAGAGATTACGAGGAACGCAACATCTATTCGGAAGAGACTGCCGGTCTTATCGATTCTGAGGTCAAGAAGATCATTATGGCGCAATACGAGCGGGCGAGAAAGCTGCTTTCCGAGCACCGCGAGATCCTCGACAATATGGCGCGCGTGCTTGTGGAACGTGAAACGATCTACACGGACGAAGTGGATATGCTCATGAGCGGAAAGAGCTACAAGGAAGTGCTTGAATATATGGAAAAGCACGACAGCGGAATGCCCGACCGTCCCTTCGGCAAGAAGTTCGAAAACACGCCCGCGGGAGCGGCGGTAGAGAGCTTGCGCAAGGAAGCGGAGAAAGAAAATTCCGAAGAACCTGCAAAAGAGAACGAGGAAGCTCCCGTCAAGCCCGAAAAAGGGGCTTCTAAGGCACAAAAGAGCAAAACCGAAGCTACGCCCCGTGAAGAGGGAGCGGACGACGGCGACACCGATAAACACGAAGATTAAGGGGTGAGAATATGGGAAAAATCATTTCCTTTTCCAACCAGAAGGGCGGCGTAGGAAAAACGACGACCTGCGTGAACATGGCGGCTTATATTGCGAGCGTAGGCAAAAAAGTACTTCTTATCGACCTCGACCCGCAAGGGAATGCAACGACGGGGCTGGGCTTTTCTAAGAGCACGTTAAAGAAGTCGAGCTACAACGTCGTGATCGACGAGGAGGAAGTCAAAGACAATATTCTCCCCACCGAAGTCAAGGGGCTCGATATCCTTCCCGCGAACATCGATCTTGCGGGAGCGGAAGTGGAGCTCGTATATAAAAAATCGCGGGAAAAGGTGTTAAAGACGGCTCTTGAAAAAATCAAGAAAAACTACGATTATCTTTTAATAGACTGCCCGCCTTCGCTCGGACTTTTGACCATCAATGCCCTGGCTGCGGCGGACAGCGTGATCATTCCCATTCAGAGCGAATATTACGCCTTGGAAGGGCTTTCGCAGCTCATGAATACGATTTCGCTCGTTCGTCAACATCTTAACAAAGATTTGAAGATCGAGGGCGTCGTATTGACGATGTACGACGGCAGGTCGCTCATCAGCAAGCAGATTGCAGCGGAGATCAAGAAATATTTCACGAAGAAGCTGTACGAAATCGTGATCCCGCGCAATATCCGGCTATCGGAAGCGCCGAGCCACGGCAAACCGATTTTGCTGCACGATTCCAAATGTATGGGCGCGCGCGCGTATGCGGCGCTGACCGAAGAATTTTTGAAAAAATGTGAGGGAGTATAACAATGGCTAAGGGACTCGGAAGAGGGCTGTCCGCGTTGTTCAGCGATACGGAAGAGGCTTACGGAAACGCACAGACGGAGAACGGCGAAGTTCAAAAGGGCGGCGTCGAGGAAGTAGCGATCGGGGAAATTTTCCCCAATCCCGACCAGCCGAGAAAGGAATTCGACGAGAGCGCAATGTTCGATCTCATGAATTCCATCAAGGAGCACGGCATCATCAACCCGATCGTCGTCAATCGCAAAGACGATAAATATATGATCATTGCGGGCGAGCGGCGTTACCGTGCGGCGATGATGGCGGGACTTGAAAAAGTGCCCGTGATCGTGAAGGATTATTCGGAAAAAGAGATTCAGGAAATTTCGCTCATCGAGAACTTGCAGCGCGAGGACTTGAATCCGATCGAAGCGGCGTACGGCATGAAAAAGCTCATGGAGGAGTATAAGCTCACGCAGGAGGTCTTGGCGGAGCGGCTTGGCAAATCCCGCCCTGCGATCGCAAATACCCTTCGGCTTTTGACGCTCGACGAGGCGGTCATCGCCCTCGTCAGGGAAGGCAAGCTCTCTTCGGGGCACGCGAGAACGCTCGTTCCCGTTCCCAGGGACGAACAGCAGGCGATCGCGGCGGAATGCGTGAAGAACGGCTGGTCGGTGCGCGAAGCGGAGCGCGCGGTCAAGCAGTATTTGAATCCGCCCGAAGTTTTAGCGAAGGAGCGGGAGAAGAAAAACGCGTTCCAGAACGCCGAGCTCAAACACCTTGTGGAAAGACTAAGAACGGCGTTCAAGACGAAGGTGTCCTTGATCGGAACGGATAAAAAGGGAAGAATTTATATCGACTATTATTCCCGCGACGACCTTGACAGGCTCAGCGAGATTCTCGACATTATCGAAAGACAGGAATAAGAATTTTCAGGTTTTGCCGCGCACCCAAAGGTGCGCGGTTTTTTATTTGGGTTGTTTTACGGCAAAATGGCGAAGGGTGATGAAAAAGTGCAAGAAAAGTACAAAAAATGAAAATTTCACAAAAAAAATTTCAAAAAGCCCGTTGACAAAGCAATTAGACTGTGTTATAGTGTTTCCAGTACAAAAAAATGACGACGGGGGGAGTCATAATATGGATTTGGTCCGATAACGTTTTACACGCTTTTTTTGCGCTTCTTTTTTGAGGCGGAAATCGTAAAACTTATCGGGTTTTTTTATTTTATGACGATTACCGAAGGCATTTATCCGTTCGAAAAGCGCACTTCCGCCGACCCCCCAAAATTCGGCGAAACCGTTTACGGTCGGAGTACGCAACAGAACAATTATTAAATTAAGGAATGTTAAGGAGGAAAAAATGAAAAAATCAGTAAAAACCGCAGGAATCGTAGCCCTCTCGGCAGTTCTTGCGTGCGGCGCGCTCGGCGCGCTTGCGGGCTGCAAAGGCGGCAGCGGCGGAACAGGCAAGCCGCTCGGGGCTGCGAACGAGCTTACGGTATCCATTTTCTGTAACTCGGCGGACGCGACAACGAACCAAAAAATCTGCAATCAGTGGGCGGCGGAGTACAACCAGAAGAACGGTACTTCGATCAAAGTAACGCTTGCGAACAACACGGATAAGTCGGACTACTTCAAGCAGCTCGATAAGGAGTGGTCGACGGACGCTACGGCGGACATCATCTATCTTTCTCCCAAATACGTGAGAGCGTACGTGGAGAACGGAAATATTCTCGATTTGACGGACTATCTCAACGCCGACGAATTCAAAAATGCGGACGGCACTCCCAAGACCTCCGGCGTATGGCAGAACGGTATCAGCTACTACGGCTATATCAAGGGAAAGAAGAGCGATTATATCATGGGTCAGCCCATTAAGGAGAAGGACGGCAAGTACGTGACCGACGACGGTACCGATACGCAGGTGGGTCTCTACGGTCTTCCCAAGGACTATTCGAACTTCTCGACGGGCTACAACAGAAAGTTCTTCTCTGAGGAGCGCAAAATAGCTTATACGACGACGAAGCCGACGCAGGGCGGCACGACGGCGATGGGCATCAAGGGGCCTACGGGCGACGGCACGGGCAGTAGCGAGTTGACCTCGAAGTGCACCTACGATCACCTTGCGGCGTTCGATAACTGCATTACGTACGCAGGTACGGGAACGTATACGGCATACAATCCTTATACAAAACAAGAGTATACGGTAACGGGCGGTCAACCGGCGAATATTATCAACGTCGGCGTTCCTACGACCTATAAGCCCTATAACTTCTTCCGTTGGAACAGCTTTAACGAGGCGCTCAACGGCGGCGATCCCGTTGCCGCGATGTCGGAAGCGTTCGGCGGCTACACCGTAACGATCCCCGGCTTCCCCAACGACGAGATGAAAATTGAGCAGGCGGATTTCGATGCGGTCTACAACAATCCCGCAACGCTTGCAGGAATGGACGTTCCCTATAACAATAAGATCGGCCACGTCACCTATACCTATGCGGAATACGGCGCTCTCCTTTGGGCGTGCACCTATTATCTGAACACCTTCGCTTGGGATAAAGACAACGAGGGTTACGGCGGCGTTACTTCCGTGACGGAAGATACAAACGGAAATACGGTAACGAAGCACGTGACGGTTTACGGCGGCGAGCAGTACGAGGGCGTCTCTGCTGCAGCGGTGGGAAGCGTATTGTATCTTCTTCCCTGGCTTGCTTCGAACGACGCAGACCTTATCAACAATTACTCCACGTTGACCGCGCAGAACGGCATTTCTGCAAATCCTGCGATCACCGATCCCACGAAGTGGAAGGAAGCGGCGGGTACGGCAACCTACGAAGCGACGAAGATGACGCTTGCAAATAAGACCGTTAAGAAGAATATTCAGTACGGACACAACAGCCAGAACTTTATTGAAACCTACGCGGCGTTCCTTGCCATCGGCTCAGACTGGAACGCAAACCCTTCGGGCGACATTACCGAGGAAAGCCGTCCGAACAGCGGTTGGGATTACTTCCGTACGGGTAGAGCGCTCTGCTACGGCGCGGGCTCGTGGGACGCGGCAACGAGAAACGACGTCAATCAGAGCGTTCTCGAATTCGGTCAGATGCCTACCCCCATTGCGGAAAAATACGCACTCTATTCCGAAATCAAAGACGCGAACTATCAGCATCAGAAATACAGTAACGATCCCGCGAAGGCGGAGGCAGGGTCTCAGGACGAAGGCAAACAGCGCGCGACTCTGAGCACCGGCTTGAAGGGTTACCTGACGAGCGAAAACGACAAATCCATTCTTTATAATCAGATCCGCCGCCAGGATAAGTGGGCTGCCCGTATGGACACCGTAGGCTTTGCGGTTGCGGCAAAGGTTGCCAACTATCCCGAAGAGCACGCTTGGAAGGAGCAGGCGGCAGTTTCGCTCGCGGCGCGCCTTTCGATCAACGAGGAAGCGCAGGTGAGCCTTCTTTACGGTGGTGCACAGCTTCCCAACTTCGTTTCCCAGTGCAAAGAGTTCGTGAACTATAAAGATACGCAATACAGAGAAAACGGCTCGTTCAAGGATATGCTTACCCCCGAAGGTTTTGCGGATACCGAGGACGCTGCCGAGGGCGCTCAGATTTGGGCGGCATACTACGCGATTGCCGCGGAGATGGAGACCTTGGCGCAGAGCGGAAGCAGTCAGACGGTTGGCGAGTTCCTTGCCACGAAAGACTACAAGGGCGCGGCGATCCGTCACGACACCGAGTACGATTCGACGAGATTCTCCGAGTTCACGGGTGAAGGCGTGGCGCGTATCGCTTACGCAATGAAGGTCCTGCGTATGGTTTCTTACAGAGCGGACGACAGAGACATCAACATCAGAATGCAGTACGGTTTGAACGCCGTAAGAGATTCGAGCATGTATACCTACAAGGACGATTGGATGACGTTGATCGATTCGCGTCTCAATACCCGTCAAATGCTCGCCTACAACATAAAGAAACCGTTGGATTTAACCATGGCGATGTTCCTTTTTGAGACGGACGGCACGAGTACGTACATTCAGATGAATCCCGCACAGGCAAACAACCCTTCGGGTGATGCGTGGAATTTCTATACCCCTGCGGTATGGTGCTTTGCCAAAGCGCCTTCGGCACAAACGGAGCTTTGGAACGCGATCACCGAAGAAATCAACGCGATGGCGGGAAACACCTAAGTTGATCGGATCTTATAGGCGCCGCGCGTCAAGCTCGGCGGGCGGCGCCGACATAACATTCTAAAAAGGAGAAGAAAATGGAGAATCAAGTTTCTGCAAACGAAATCGCCGTTGAAGCGGACGCTTCGGACGCTGTGGCGGAAAACGAAGTTTCGTTTGCGGCGGAAAACGCCGTTCCTCCCAAAAAGAAAAAGAGACATATAAACCAACAGAAGCTCCAGGATAACATTTGGGGTTGGGTGTTCTGCCTTCCTCTGATCGTCGGCACGGTTTGGTTTGTATATTCGGCGCTCATTATGGCGATCATGCTGTCGTTTACGGGCTATACGCTCAGTAGCGGCTCTTTGACGCAGTATCTTGCAAATCTCGGCGACCACATCTATACGAATGCGGCGGCGGGCAGTTCCATCGACCCCGTGACGGGTGCGCTCATCTCGGGCGGCGAGGCGACGCCGGAGCCCTTCCACTGGTATGCGCAGATATTTACAAAGACGCTTCCCAACATCGGCGGGTCCGGTCTTGCCATGCACGAGATGGGTATCTACCTCTTCAACACCGTGTTCTATATGATCGGTATTCCCATCGGCATGGTCCTTGCAATGTTCTTCGCGGTCTGCATGTCGCGCGATATCAAGGGCGGAAGCGTGTTCCGCGTGCTCTACTACATACCCTGCGTGGCAAGTACCATATCCATCGTGTTTACGTTCAAGCTGATGTTCCAGCAATCGGGCGTTATCAACCAGATTTTGGGAACGGATCACATTTCATGGTTGGTCGGCAACGCGTCGTGGAACAGCTTGCACGGAAAGAATTCGACCTCGAACTTTATGCAGAATCCCTACTGGTGTCAGGGCTTCCTATCTAAAATGGTCATCGTCATCATGTCCGTTTGGAAGGGCTTGGGCGGAACGATCATTCTGTACGTAGCGGGTCTATCGGGCGTGAATCAGGCAACGAAGGAAGCGGCGCAGATCGACGGCGCAAACGCCTGGAAAATCTTCTGGAAAGTAACGATGCCCGACCTGTATCCCGTTATCTTCTACAATATCGTAACGTCGGTCATCGGCGGCTTGCAGATTTACGCAGAGCCCGAGCTCTTCCTGCCGAACAACAACGCCATGGTTGCAGGATACGTCGGTCTCGTCTATAAATACGGTATCGGCGGTAGCGGAACGAGCCCCGCGGCAGGCGCTGCGTACGGTCTGTTCCTTGCCGTGATCATCTTCGTATTAACACTCTTCCAGTTCTGGCTGGATTCGAGGAAAAAGGACTAAGGAGGAAAGACGATGGAAAACGAAATCAGAAACGAAACCGTTCAAACTCCCGAAGAAAAGGTACATTATTCCTCCTTCCGCTATGCGATTGGCGCGATCCTTGCGTTTTTCGGATTTTCGAACAAGACGCACCACGCAAGCCAAAAGCGCGCAAAGCTCGTAGGCGATATCTTCGTGTATATCATTCTCCTCTTCGGCGCGTTCATTATGATCTATCCGTTCTGGTGGATGCTTGCAGGCTCTTTCGCGTACACGAGTAACCTGCAAATCGTAAACGGCGGTAAAGCCGTGCTGCACCGCTTGGTCTGGTGGCCCGATCAATCTACGGCGAACAGCACCGATACGGGTATCAGTCTGTTCTATAACTACAAGATCATGTTCACGAAGGCGTTCGTTCAAAGCGACAAATCGAACTTCGCTGCGAATTACAGTTACTGGCGCGCGCTCCTGAACAACCTGATCTATTCGATCGTGCCCGTAGTGGTCGGCGTTATCACCTCGGCGTCCGCGGCGTTCTCGTTCGCAAAAATCAACTGGTTCGGAAGAAACCAAGTGTTCTTCTTCCTGCTTGCGGCGATCATGGTCCCCGGCGCGTCCATCACCTCTACGCAGTACGCAATGTATACCGAGCTCAACATGACGAACAACTGGTCAGTCATGGTAGTCCCCGGACTCTTCGGCTCGATCATGACGGCGTTCTTTATCCGTCAGTTCCTGTTCGGATTGCCCACCTCGATTATCGAGGCGGCCAAGATCGACGGCGCGGGATATTTCAGAATCTTTGTGAGCTTCATTCTTCCGCTTGCAATGCCCGCGATCATGGCGCAGGCGCTCCTCTCCTTCATGGGTTGCTGGAACAACTACGTCGGCTCGTATCTGTTCATCAGGCAGGATTCGGAATGGATCAATATGACGCACGCAATGCAGGTCATGAGCAACGGCGCGTACAGCGAAGACCAAGGTCCCGTTATCGCGGCGAGCGTCATGTGCGTGCTTCCCGTGCTCATTCTGTTCGCTTGCTTCCAAAAACTCATCATCGGGTCTTTGATGTTGACAGGGTCCAAAGAGTAATTTATCCGTGCGGGAGCGGGCTTTCGGCTAGCGCTCCCGCATTTTATTAAAAAAGGAGTATATTATGAAAAACCTCAAAAAAGTTTTGATTCCCGTCGCGCTTGCCGTGACCATGTCGCTCTCCGCATTCCTCGTGGCGTGCAACAACGACGATGAGAAGCCCGGTCCCGTCGACCTCGGCGACGACGCTTGGCGCGATCAGAGCATTTGGTTGCAGCAGGATCCGCTTGTTCCTACGGACGAGGCGGAGTTCCCCGAAGATATTGCCTTTACCGCTCCCGCTGCCGCGGTGCACGACCCTTCGATTTTCCACGACCCCGTGAGCGGCGATTATTACGCCTACGGTACGCACTATGCGGTCGCAAAAACTTATAATCTCGCGAACTTTTACAGAGCGGATAAAGAAGAGGGCGGCTGGGAACAGATTGCGGGCGACAACCAGTTTTCCGTTTTATACGGCGAAGGAAGCTACTATCATGCGAACTCGGGCGTCAACTGGCCCGAAGCGATCAAGTCGACGGTCGATCTCGTCAATCCCGGTCCGGGCGGCGGCGGTCCCGGCACCACGACCTGGGCGCCCGACGTGGAGCTTATCAACGGAAAATACTATATGTATTATTCGCTGACGCATCACTTCGGCTCGAATCATTCGGCGATCGCCCGCGTAGAGGCGACTAGCCCCAAGGGACCTTTCACGAACAATACGATCGTTATCGACAGTATGGGCGCAAACGCCGCTACCGACCCGAACTGTATCGACCCCGAACTTTTCTACGATAAGGACGGCAAGCTGTGGATGGTCTACGGCTCGGATTCCGCGGGTATCTTTATTAAAGAGTTACACGCCGACGGCGAGAACGCAGGTCTTCCCATTCGCTCGAAAGAGGAAGAGGGATTCGGCAAATTGCTTTGGAAAGCGCACGGCGGAGCAGGCGGAAACGAAGAGGGACCGTTTGTGTTCTATAACGCTTCCACGAAATATTACTACCTCATGACGAGCCACGCAAGTCTGATGTCAACCTACAATATGCACATTGCGCGCAGTCAGAATCCCGACGGGCCCTACGTAGGGATCGACGGAAATAACGTTGCCGAAGACGGCGCCGACGGAAACCTCGTTTCGGGCAACTACAAGTTCAACAGAAGCGGCGCTACGATCATGGCGGCTTTGGGACACAACTCCGTCGTGAAGGATAAGGACGGCAAATATTACGTCGTCTACCATGCCCGTACCGCGACGGCGGACGGAACTGTCAGTGAAGGACACAAGCTCTACGTGAGCCAAATGTATTTCAACGAAGAGGGCTGGCCCGTGATGTCGGCAACGCCCTACGTCGGGGAAACGCGCGGCACGATGACGGAGACGCAGGTTGCAAAGTCGTACGACGTCGTCCTTCACGAAGCGCCCAACAAAACGACCACGAACTACGTCACGTCCGTAGCTTATTCGCTTACGGCGGACCATAAAGTAAAGAGCGGGTCGAGCGAAGTCGGTACTTGGACGCTTAAACAAAACTACTATATCGAGCTTACGATAGACGGCAAAACCTATAAGGGCGTGGTTGCTCCCGGTTGGGATACCTACACGGCGAACGTCAACAATCAAAAGGCTGTGGTTACGATCACCGCCGTGTCGAACGAAGGCAAGGCTCTTTGGGCGATCGAAAAGTAAAATAATCAAAAATCATTTTGATAGAGCGTTCCGCGCGTGCCGTTCGGCACGCGCGGAATAATTTCAAAGGGTAATTCATGGCGATCAAATATATCAAAAACCCGCATTTCAATCCGCTTCAAATGCGCGTTCCCGACTTTGCCGCGTGGAAGGAGGGCTGTGCGCACGATCCCGCGCTCGTCGAGTGGAACGGAAAATATTACGCGTTTTCCACGGATACCTTCGGCGCGCCGCAGGGCTGTCAGGTCCGCGTGAGCGACGATCTTCTCCACTTCGAAACGCTTACGACTGCGTTCCGCTTAGAGGACGCGCCCGCCCGTTACAAGAAGGGCGAGGGGAAGAACTTCGGCAATTTACAGGAGGCGTACGATTGGTGCGTGACCGATATGCGGGAGGTCGGCTACGGCGTCTGCACCCGCAAGGACGGAACGATGTCCTTTTGGGCGCCCCACTGCGTGCGCGCAAAGAACGGAAAGTATCGGCTCTATTATTGTCTGACTGGCTACTTCGGCGGCTCGAAGTCCTGCATCGGCATGGCGGAAGCGGATTCCCCCGAAGAACCCTTCGTGCCGAAGGGAATCATCATAAAATCCCCTGCGGGCTGGACGACCCCGAACGCCATCGATCCGCAATTTTTTACGGCGGGAGACGGGCGGGACTTTCTCGTCTACGGCAGCTTCGGACTGGGAATTTTTCTCGTGGAGCTTGACCCCGAAACGGGCTTGCGCAAGGACGGACCTACCTACGAGGATTATAAAAGCGGCAAGCGCGCTTTTTCCGATTATTACGGCACGAATCTTGCCCGCGGCTCTCTCGAAGGGGCGGCGGTGCGCTATCACGAGGGCGTTCCCGTCTTTGAAAAGGGCAAGTGGACGAAAAAGAATTATTACTATTTGACCTGTTCCTACGGCTCGCTTTCGTCGGTGTATCATATCCGCTGCGGTAGAAGCGAAAGTCCAGAAGGACCTTATCTCGACGTAAACGGAAATCCGCTCGTATGTTCCACGGATATCGGCACGGGGAACAAGCTGCTCGGCTCTTTCCGCCGTAAAGGGGAGCACGATTATTTCTGTCCCGGACACAACGATCTGTACGTGACGGAAAAGGGCGTAAAGCTCGTTTGCTACCATTGCCGGACGAATAAGTTTATCGAAGAAAAGCGTTCGAACTCGAACAACTTCCATTATCTGTTTTTGGCGCAGTACGATTTCAACGCGGAGGGCTGGCTCGTTCTCAATTCCAACCGCTACGCGGGCGAGGAGATACAAGCAGTCTCGGCAGACGATTTCTTAGGGGTTTCGGCGGGAAAGTTTTCGGCAATTCTCTTTTCGCAGAGCACCTCGACCGTGGAGGAAAAGAAGGTCACGTTCCGTTCGGACGGAAGCGTAGAGGGCGCGCTTTCGGGGAAGTGGTCTCTCTTCGGCACGCACTATATCAAAATCGAAACGGAAACGGAAAGCTATTCGGGCGTCGTCATGCCCGCTTGGATAGAAGGCGAGGGAAACGCGGGGCTTACCGTTTCCGCACTCGGAGAATCCAGCGGAATGGCATTACATCTAAACAGCACCGTCCGTATATAAAAAAATCCCCCGCGCCGTGCGGGGGATTCCTATATACATTATAATATATATATTAGTTTTTCTTATCGTCGTTCGAATTGCGGATCTTTTCGTTTTCCTCGTCCGAGTTCATAAAATCGGTACGGGCTTCCTTTTTCGGACGCGTAAAGTTATTTTTCGCCGCGATCATCAAAAGAGCGAAAATGCAGGCGGCGGCAACGGGAACGAGGCACCACCACTCAAAAAAAATGCCGATCGGCACTGCCGCGGCGGTGCAAATACAGGCTAAAACGCAAAAAGTGATTCTTAAAACCGTCATAATTTATATCTTCCTTTCGAACTAATTGTAGCACAGTTTTACGGAAAACACAACATATTGTGGCTGAAAATTTGCCGACAAAAAAAGTTAAAAAATTCAAAAAAAATCTAAAAAATATTGCAAAATTTAGTTGACATTATTTTTTTCCTATGATAGAATAATCAAGCCTGTCTATTATACACAACTGACGCTGCCGAGGAA
>JAIDSX010000065.1 GCA_029060985.1 Clostridia bacterium
CTTCCGTAATCGGCAGGTGCTTCGTTTACGAAAAGAAAGCGGGGGAGAAGCCGAAGAGCCCCGGCATGGCGTATAAGCATTACGCGCCCAAATGCAAAACGGAGTATTTTACCGCTGAGGAACGCGAACAGGCGTTCAAAAAATACCGCGAAGAGGAAAAGGAGGGCGGAAAGCCCTGCTTCCTTGCGGAGAACGATATTGCGGACGAACTTATCAAGGTAGGATCGAACGTGCTCCTTCTCGGCGGCACGGGCGAGGAAATGGCGCAAAAGCTCTATGCACAGTTGAGACGTGCGGAGAGAGAATATACGCTTCTTATTTGCATCGAGCCCGCGCTTCGAGGCGGGGTCATGGCGGGCGTTATGAATCGCTTAAAACGGGCGTTCGGAATCGATTCGGAAGAGGAATTAAAATGAAGCATAAAAAAATCGTGTTTGTGTGTTCGGGGAATACCTGCCGTTCGCCCATGGCGGAGGCGGCGTTCCGCAAAGAGCTCAAACGCAGAAAAATATCCTGGTATAAAGTGCAGTCGGCGGGAGTGAACGCAAAAGAGGGCACGCCCATGAATCCTGAAGCGCAAAAGGCGCTTTCCGAGGCAAAGATTCCCTATTCCGAGAGCTTTAAGAGCAGTTTATTGACGCAAAAGACGGTCGATGAGGCGATGGCGGTCATCTGCATGACGCGCGACTTGTGCGATTTGATTCCGGGAAAGAGCGTGATGAGCTTTTATGAACTCACGGGCAAGGATATTCCCGATCCCTTCGGACAGGGGATCGACGCGTACAGAGTGACGCTCCGCAATATCCGCGAATGTATTCCGACGATCATCAGTCGGCTGGGTTTGGAAGTAAAGGAAGATTAAAAGGAAAGAGGTAATATTTATGAAAATAGCGCTTTGCAGCGACCACGGCGGTCTGCGCTTAAAAAATGCGATTATAGAGTATCTCGTAAAAAGCGGGTACGAAACGAAGGATTTCGGCACGACGAACGAGAATTCCTGCGACTATCCAGACTTTGCATTGCTTGCCGCAGAGGCGGTCATGAAAGGGGAATGCGAACGCGGAATCTTCGTCTGTACGACGGGGATCGGCATCAGCATTGCCGCAAACAAAGTTCCGGGTATCCGCTGTGCACTCTGCTCGGAGCCGCTTTCCGCAAAGATGACGCGCTTGCATAACGACGCAAACGTGCTTGCGCTCGGCGGTGGTCTCACGGGTGTAAATCTCGGAATCGAAATTGTAAAAACCTTCCTCGAAACGCCTTTTTCGGCAGAGGAAAAGCACCAACGCAGAATCGATAAGATCACTGCGATCGAAAAGAAATATTGTAAATAGATCGGGAGTTGCTTTATGACGAAAGCCTTAAAAGACAAAATCATAGAATCGCTCACGTCGATTTTGCCCATTGCACTGATTGTGTTTGTGCTTGCGGTCAGCATTACGCCGCTTAAAACGGACACCTTCGTGCTGTTTACGATCGGCGTCGTGCTTTTGATATTCGGTATGGGGTGTTTCACCTTGGGTGCGGATAAGTCGCTCCTCGTGATCGGTGAGAAAATCGGTACGACGATGACGAAATCGCGTAAAATTTGGCTCATTGCGCTGCTTTCCTTTATTATCGGAATTATCGTTACGGTCGCGGAGCCCGATTTGCAGATACTTGCCGAGCAGGTTACTGCGGTTGCCGAAAAGACCGTTCTCGGAAACTATTTACTTATTCTTACGGTCGCGGTGGGCGTAGGCATATTCCTTATGCTTGCAATGCTCAGAATCGTTTTCCGCATTCGGCTGTCCTACATACTTATATTCTTTTACGTCGCGGCGTTTATCGTGGCCTTTACCTGCGTTGACTCTGGATTTTGGGCAGTTGCCTTTGATTCGGGCGGCGTCACCACGGGACCTATGACCGTGCCGTTTATCATGTCTCTCGGTGTCGGCGTCGCGGTTATCCGAAGCGATAAAAAGGGACAGTCGGACTCCTTCGGTTTGGTTGCACTTTCGAGCGTCGGACCGATTATTGCCGTGCTCGTTCTCGGTATC
>JAIDSX010000066.1 GCA_029060985.1 Clostridia bacterium
GGAGTAAATAATGGAAAGACAAGGTAACATTCGTATCGCAAGCGAAAACATGATGCCGATCATCAAGAAATGGCTTTATTCCGAAAAGGATATCTTTTTACGCGAAATCGTTGCAAACGCTTCGGACGCGATCACGAAGTTGAAGAAACTGGAAGCGCTCGGCGAGGTCAAGAAGGCGGGCGACTGTAAAATCACGATCACCACGGACGCCAAGGCAAAGACGCTTACGGTCGAAGATAACGGAATCGGTATGTCGCAGGACGAAGTGGAGCGTTATATCACGCAAATCGCTTTCTCGGGCGCGGCAGATTTTGTGGAGAAGTACGAAAAGACGAACGGCGACGGCATTATCGGACACTTCGGTCTTGGATTCTATTCCGCTTATATGGTTTCCGAGAATATTGAAATTTTTACAAAGTCTTACCGCGACGGCGAAAAGGGCGTGCATTGGGTTTCCGACGGAAACAGCACTTACAAAATCGGCGACGCGGAAATCAAGACGCGCGGGACGAAAATCGTCATGCACCTTGCGCCCGAAGAGAAGGAGTTTACCGACGAAAAAGTTATTAAAAAGCTGCTCTCGAAGTACTGCTCGTTTATGCCCTATCCCATTTACCTCAATCCGAAGGAGGGAGATAAGGAAGTAAAGCCCGTCAATACGCCCGAGCCTTTATATCTGAAACAGCCCGCGGACTGCACGGAGGAGGAATATAAAAACTTCTACCGCGATACCTTCCGCGATTTCAATCCGCCGCTCTTTTGGATCCATTTGAATATGGAATATCCCTTCCGCTTGAAGGGTATCCTGTATTTCCCGAAAATCAAGAAGAACGTCGAACTCGAGCCGGGGCAGGTCAAGCTGTACTGCGACCAAGTGTTCGTGGCGAATAACATTAAAGAAGTCATTCCCGAATTTCTTATGCTTTTGAACGGCGTGATCGACTGCCCCGATATTCCGCTCAACGTCTCCCGTTCGTTCTTGCAGAACGACGCGAAGGTGCAAAAAATCTCCCGATACATTACGAAAAAGGTTGCCGATAAGCTGACGGAGCTTTTCAACAATGACCGCGAGAAGTACGAAAAGTGCTGGCAAGACCTTTCGACCTTCGTCAAATACGGGTGCTTGAAGGACGACGATTTCTTCGATAAGGTCAAAGATATCATTATCTATAGGAATATCGACGGAAAGTATCAGCCCATCACCCGCTACTTCGGCGCAAGCATTACGGAGGAGGAGGCGAAAAACGGCAAGGAGCCGCAGGCCGTCTATTACGCTTCGGACGAGAATAAACAGGCGCAGTATATTGCCATGTTCCGCGAGGCGGGACTCGACGCGATCATCTGCGACGAATATATCGACCCGCACTTTATCAGCTATCTCGAATATCAGAATCCGACTTCCGTGCGTTTCCTGCGTATTGACGCCGACGTGGATGCGGCGCTCAAAGCGGAGGGTGAAGGCGGAGAAGACAAGGAGCTCGAATCGCTCTTTACCGAATGCCTGAAAAATAAAAAGGTGCACGTAAAGACCGCAAAGCTCAAAAACGCGAACGTTCCCGCCATCGTCAACGTGCCGGAGTTTTTGCGCCGCATGACGGAAATGAACAGCTTTTACCGCATGGGCGACGACATGCACGACGTAACGCTTATTGTAAACACGGCGAACAAGGCGGTCAATGCGCTCAAAACGGCAGAGGAGAAGAGCCGTCAAACAGCGGTAGAGCAAATTTATTATCTTGCGCTTATGAGCTATAAACCGCTTGAGCCGGAGGAATTACAGTCGTTTACCGCGAATACGTCCGTGCTTCTTGAAAAATATTTGCAAAAATAATCAATTTTTTTTCCACGACGATATTGACAAGCCGTTTCGGGCTTGATATAATAGTTTAGGCGGCGTAGGGAGGCTGTAAAAGCAGTTTCAGTCGTCGCCACAGGAGGTAATTTAAGGTGAACGGAACTGTAAAGTGGTTCAACGACGGAAAGGGCTATGGATTTATTTCCAACGATGAGGGCGGAGACGATATTTTCGTACATTTCTC
>JAIDSX010000067.1 GCA_029060985.1 Clostridia bacterium
CATTGCTTTGACCTCTGCGGGAGCATGACTTGCTCCCGCAGTCTCTTCTGTGGGTGGTGTTCGTCCCGCGCTTCACTTAAATCTGAACTCTGCCGCGCTGAGCGCGGCGGAGGATATTCCCATGCCCACGGATCCCGACGACAAGACGTACAACGGGTTGGAGCAGGATATCACGGGTGAAAGCTGGTATACCGACAACGCCACGGCGTTCGACAGTACGACGCATTGCCAAATCAAGTACAAAAAAGGCAGTCAACTGCTTACCTCCAAACCGAAGGACGCGGGAACGTACACCGCGGAAATCAGATTCATAACGGATAAGTATTTCTTCGACGGAAACGCGAGCACCAAGACCAAGACGGTCACCTATACCATAAAGCCCAAAGAGTTGAATGCAGACTTCTCACTCGATTCGAACGGAGAGCCCAAGCTCACCGTATACAGCGGTCTGTGCGGGAGCGATACGCAGGCGGACTTGAACGAGACAATAAAGTTCTACGATTCGTCGAACAACGAGGTCGCAAAAACAGCGCTGTCTAAAAATACGACTTACCAGGCGGAAATCACGCTCGGCAATGCCAACTACACATTGCCAAGTTCGGTGACGAGAATCGATTACGAGCCGCCCGCAGGAAGGGTAAAGGCGAGCTGGCTGAGCGCAAGCGCGGATTATATCGGCTCGCAACAGACGTTCGACCTCATATTCGAGGGCGGAGAACCGGGTCAGACCGTTGCAACGGCGGCGCTGAAAGGAACTTACGACTCCACCGTAGAGCAAACGGGGCCTCGCGAATTTAAGGCAACCAACGCGGGTACTTATACGGTCACGCTCTCTTTGACAAACAAGGACGAGTACGTTTGGGACAGCACGAACAGCACGGACGATATCGATTTGCAGTTCAAGATCGATCCCATTACGGTGAAGATGTATATCCCGTCGTTCACGCCCCCGAACTGGGCGGTCACGCAGGGCTATAAGGCGAAAGCAAACGTAGAGCTTCCCGCCTTGAAATCGGGTACGGGCGATACGCTTACGGTCTATTTAAGCGCGTTTTTCAGCGGAAACTCTATCCGCAATCTCTGCGCGATCGATTTGGATACGGACACCCATTCCATCGAATACGAGCTGGATACCGATACGCTGCCTGTAAAGACCTACGATTTGGGTATCGTTTACGACGACCCGACTGCGGCAAATTCCAAAAACTACGTCGTTGTTCTGGATAAGAGCTATTCCTTTACGGTCAAACAGCCTTCGGAAAACGGCGGACTCATCTGGCGCTTGATGCAGGGCAGCTCCTTCGTCAGCAGTCAGGCAGACCCCGCGGATATCGATACGACGACGTTCAGCAAAAAAATCACCTATAACGGAAAGAGCTATACCTTCGTCATCAACGCAGACGGGCTCGGGTACGAGGTGGATACCGATTACAATTCGAACGGATTCCTGAACGGCTACAAGACGGTAGCCAAGGGCAAGACCGCCTCCCTGACGAACGTTACCAACGCGGGCGAGTACGTGACGACCGTGCACCTTAAAAACGACGAGGGGGAGAAAGACTTCTATATCGAATGGAAAATCGATAAGGTCAAGTTCGATTTGTCCAAGGTGAGCTGGCTCGAAGACGGAAAGATTTCGTACAGCGAAAGGGGCATGACGATAGACATCGACCCCGAAACGCTTCCCGAAGGGCTTATCCCTCACGTGGACAGCATTACGCCCACTGCGGTGGGGCAGACGGGCACAGCTACCGTTACCTTTACGGTGAGCGATACCGCCAATTACGAAGTGCCCGTAGAGGGAGATAAAAATTCCTATACCTTCAAGGCGAGCACCGCTTCCCCCGCGTTCGAGTGGGAAAAGGAGTGGGAGGTCGTTCCCACGGTCATTCCCGTGAAATGGACGACGGGTATGATCACCGTGGACGGCAAAAAGGTCAGCGTGAAATCGCTCGGAGACGAGTACGCACCTTACCTGAAATACGTCTATTACGAAACGGACGCGAGCGGGCATGTGCCCGAAGGCGCAACCCCCCTCAACGAGCCTGAAATCGAAGAGGGCGTTGCGAAGCATTACGTTGCAGAGGTTACGATCAAATCGAACTTCGACGGCAATTACGTGCTTCAAGGGAACGTGACCAGTGCGCGTTCGCCCGTGTTCGAGGCGGGTAAGAATATTACCGTCGTACAGCTTGCGGCAAAAAAGACTTCGTATCCCTATAACAATCAGCCCGTGGAATTCCAGTACGACATCACGCAGGGCGCCATCACGAGCAGCGCCTTCGAGATCGTCTACTACAAGGGTCTCGTGAAGCAGGCGAATCCGCCCAAGGACGTTGGCACCTACCGCGCGCAGATCAAGTTGAAGAGCGCCTACGAAGAGGACTACTATATCGACGGAGATTCCACGTTCGAATTTACCATCGATAAGGCGGTCATCAAAATCGATTGGGACAACGGCTCTCTGCCGCCTGCGTTAAAGGTGAAGGGCGACCAGGCATTGTGCATTACCTACGAGTATACCGATAGTTCGGGCGACACGGTTGGTTTCAGCACCTTGCGCACCACCCCCGGCACGTACAGCGTGCGCGCGGTCATCAAGAGCGCAAGCCAGAAGAATTATATCTTCGATAACGACAATACCGAAACGGAGTGGAAGACGTTCGAGCTCACGCAGGCCGATATCGAAAGCGGAAGCGTGTCCGACCCCAACGACCCCGACGGAAACAAGCAGTACGTGGAGTTTAAGCTCGCAAGCCCTTCGGGTACGAAGGGGACTGCGCCGCAGGTCACGAACAAAGCAGGATTGGCGTTCGGCTCGGATTATACGGTACAGTACTTCAAGGACGGCGAGCCCGCAAGCAATTTCTCCGCTTCGGGTACGTATCAAGTCAAAATTACTTTGTCCGCCGAGAATGCGAATAAGTATATCCTCATTGGCGATACGCTCGAATATACCATTGTAGAAGGGGACGGCACGGGCTTCGGCACGACTACGCCGAACGGTCAAAACGGCGGCGGTAACGGAGATAATCCTTCGAATTGGACGGTAGAGGATATCCTGCCCATCATTTTAAGCGGCGTTTCGCTGGTGCTTATCGTGGTGTTCGCGGTCATGTCGCTCAACAGCGCCTCCGCCGCGAAAGAGGCAAAGGCTAAGACGAAGAAGCTCGCAACGATGACTTATTCGTTCGCTCCCGCTTCGCTTCTCATGCTCTTCGGACTCTCCTATACGAACTGGTGGATTATCGCGGGCGTGTTGATGGGAGTCGCGCTTATCATGGCGATCGTCGCGTTCATGCTCAAAGGCAAGAAAAAGAAGGCGTTTGCCGCGCTTGAAGAGGAACAGCTTCGCGTTGCAGACGAGAAGGAATACGCGAAGGAAGAAAAGGCGCGCGAGGATCAAATCCGCCGCGACAACGAAATGCGTATGATGTTCGCCTCCATGCAGCAGAACTATCAGCAGCCGCAAATCGATTTTAACGCGTTGCAGGATTCAATGCAGAACATGATCACTTCTACGGTGCAGGCACTGCTTCCGGGACTTCAACAGTTGCAGGCGCTTCCGCCCGCTTCGTCCGACGCGAGCGTGTACGTTATGCCGAATCCCGAAGCGGACGCGCTTCGCGCACAGCTCGCCGCACAGGAAGAGCGCATGGCGCAGCAGCAGGATCTTCTCAATCAGATTTTAGAGAATCAACAGAATTACGTGATGCCGCTCTATGAAGAAGAGGTGCAGGACGATACTTCCTGGCTCGGCAACAGCGAAGAGGTTATTTCGCTTGAAGAATCCTACGGCGCTTTGAGCGACGGCGGCAAGCGGGCATATTACGAAATCGGCAGCTATATCATGAATAAGCCCCGCACTTCGCAGAACGACGGACGCTACGCAGTGCTCTTCAAGTACCGCGGAAGGACGATATTCAAGCTTGCCATCAAGGACGACGCTCCCGTATTGTACTACCCCGCAGGCGGCGGCAGAAGCGAAATTCGGATTTCGGACGATTCCGCGCTGTCCCTTGCAAAGAGCATTATCGACCGTCAAACGGCGAGAATCGATAGCGAATTGAATTAAAGGAAAGCAAAAAAGCCCCGCCGTGCTCGCACGGCGGGGCTTTTTACTAAAAATTACAATATTCGCATAAATACTTGACACAAAAGGGATTTTCTCATAT
>JAIDSX010000068.1 GCA_029060985.1 Clostridia bacterium
TCTCTCTGCGCCGCTTTTTTATTTTATTTTTTTCTTCCACCGTTTGACAAAATCATATCTATATTATATAATAATAGTGATTGATTATCGTTTATAGGAGAATTTTTCGATGTCAGAAAAAGATTCCAACACTAATTCATGGGTACGGCGGCAAAAAGACGCGCCTGCCCCCTCATACGTTGAGCCGTTAAACCGGCAAGCGCAGCCGGAAAAGTCCACTCAAAAGCCTCTGCTCGATCATGCGACTCCGCAGGAGTCGCTCACCGAGGAGCAATTACAGCCGCTCTCCAAACGGGAGAAGCCTCAGCCCTCCGAAAATGTATTTCCTTCCCCTCTCCCCTCGCAGAAATCCGCGACGGGAGCGCAGGAGTATGCGCAGTTTCGGGCGTCGACCTTGACCCCTTCGACCGACCCTATGCTTCGGCATGCGGTGAGGACGGGTCAAAAAGCGGACTGGAAATACACGAGCTTTGAGAACGTTACGCCCGCGCCCAAAAAGAACGCCGAACAAGCGGACGAAAAACCCGTAAAAAGAAATAACGAGCCTGTGCCCGCAGCCGTCGTAAAAATGCCGGTCGATAAAAAGCCCTTCATTCTCGGCGCGATCGCAATCTTTTTGGCGCTCATCATCATTCTCGGCGTCGTTTTCGGCATCAGGCCGAAAAGTCCAGGCGGCGAATTAGGTCCTGCGTTGGACGCGGACGATACGCCCACGATTTTACCCAATCAAACGGTGACCACGCAAACGGTTTTAACGGATAGACCCTCTTCGCAGTTTAACAATATTCTCAGTCCCGTCGATCCCGACGATCCCGAAGCCAAAGAATCATTCTCTTACGATTATGCAGGCAATTCCATCGTGGGTACGTCGTTCAAAAACGTCGGAACGGTAGATAAAATTGTAAAACCCGTTGCGGAGATGAAAAACGAGGGACTGCCCAACTATCCCGCTTACGGTAAATCTCTGAACAGCGTATTGGGATCTGGCGAAGATAAGGTCGCAGCAAGAAACAAGCTGATCAAAGAATCCGTGTACGTCGCCTCTTCCAATACGAGCCATAACTCGGGAGCAAGCCCCCACCCCTACAATAAAATCGACGCCGAAGGCAAGCTGTGGTATTTCAACAACAACACCACTACCGCTTCCGTCGACGACGAAGGAAACCAACGGGTTTTATACGCGCACACCGCTTCTAACGGTTTGTACGGCGGAAACGTATCGGACACCGAACCGAGAATCATAAAAGAAGTAACCATGCGCCCGCGCAGCTACAACAGTTACTACTGCGTAACGGGACTTTACGCGCCCGCGGGCGAGGTCATTAAAATCGAAATCAGCGATAAGGACATGACCAATACGGGCGGGCTTACGATTCATATCGGTCAGGCGCTCTACAACGGTCAGGCGAATAATATCTGGACAGCCAAAAACCAAATGAACCGCTTCCCCGTGATCCTGAACACGATGGTCATCAACAAGAACACCGCAACCAAAGACGAAGCCACGGGAAACTGGGTAGGCTACGTCGGCTCCTTCCTCGGCGGTCCCCTCTATATCCGCGGCACGAGCGCAAAATTTACTGCAACCATTTCGGGCTGTGTGACTTATTCCCACTTCATTCTGGGCTACACGACGAAAGCGGAATTTGAAGAAAACAAGAAATCCACCGCTCCCTACTTCGATTTGGAGGTTTGGGATAAGGGCGTCCTTCACTCGGGTCCCAAGTCGCAGGCACAAAAGTACTCGTACGAAGACTTGTACAAGGCAGCCGTGCTTTGGGATAAGGTTGCAACCGTTACCACCTATAACTCCAATCAGGGCATCGTATTCATTTACGACCCCTTCGTTGCGGCAGGCGCGGCGGTCGCCTTCCCCGGAAGACGCTCGGTGAACTGCCCCACGGGCTGGATGTCGAGTTCGCTCAACTACAACGGCATCGTTTCTTCGGGAAGCTGGGGTAACTTCCACGAATACCACCACAACTTCCAGAATTACGGTTTAGGCTCGGGCGCAGACGGCGAAGTTACCAATAACGGCTTGAATCTCGTTTCCTACGCACTGTTCACAAAGATCACCTCAAAAAGAGGGATCGGCAGCTTCGGTGCGCAGGGCGTGGGCGGCGGTTGGAACAATTACACCTGCGCACCCTGGGCTTTACAGCAGGTAAAAGCGGGAAGCATCACCTCTACGAACGGTCTTGCCATTTATGCGACGCTCCTGCACAACTTCGGGGCAGACGCTTATACGAGAGCACGCGGATCTTCGGGAAAGAATAATTACTTGAACAAATGGGCGACTGTCACCCATCATGATTTCACCTATTACGCAAGCCTGATCGGTGCTTACGGCGGTGGCAATTACACCCCTTCCGACGCGGTCAAGAAAGCGAATTATCCCATGTTCGTTCCCGTCTCTTCCGTTTATCAGACGGGAAGGAGCTATCTGTACGACGGGGAGAAAAAGTATTTCACGACCATGCAGCCGTACATGATCCCTGCGCATCAGGAATTTAATATCGACCTTTCCCCCTATTCCGCACCGAGCGGACAGTATGCAAGCGGAAGTATTGTAATTCCGGACGGTTTCGAATACAAAATCAAGAGCATTACCCAACCCTCCAACGGCAAGATCGAGCTCGTAGACAACTATAACTTCAAATACACACCCGACCCCAACAACAAGTCTAACCGTTCGGGACAAATCGTCGTAACGCTCGAAATCAACAAGAAGGACAACGCGTTCGACGTAGAAGACACCGATCTCATTCTCGAATTCGAGCAGTCCTACGAAATGAATAAGATGACGCTCGAGCGAACGACCTACACCTACACCGCCGAAACGATGTACTCCGACGCAATCACGGCGTATAATGCAGGCTTTGCAGGCAGCACGAACGGCGGTTTGAAACAGGATCAGTTCAACCCCACGCAGAACGTGAACACGGATATATGGTTCTATCCCGATACGGAAGAAAACCGTAAAAAATATCCCAACGCGCCCGACAAATATTTCTTCCACGAAAATAATATCGAAGTGATCGACGGAAAGCTGTATTTTACGGAAGACAGCACCTACCGCGTTTATCTCAGAGGACGGAACAACTGCGCGCTTTATTATTCGCTTGACGGCAAGCAATATTCTTTGGGCGCAAAAATAAACGAAAGCACACCCGCCGCACCGGGCGGCAAGTCGCACCTCTTCCGCCCCAATGCAGCCGAAACCTACTTCGATGTTAAGTTTGACGAAGGGAACGTTTACATTAAAAACGGCGCGGATCCAAATTTCCCGAGCACCCCCGTCTATAAAATCGCTCCGAACAGTAATAAAGAAATAGAAAACTGGCTGTACATCAGGGAAGTACTGATCGTCGACCCCATCGTAGCCCGCAGCTATATCGGCGTTGGAATGCGGCAATGGACGCAGACGATGTTCACGATGGCGGAAACCTACCACAAGGCGGATAACACCGCAATCGACAGCTCCGACGCCGCTGACTGCGCGTATATCAAAACGACCTACAACGATTATAACGGCAACGCAGTGGCTTATTCGAGAAGGGACATTTTAAGAGACAGCGACGGAAATAAGATCGGCGAATCTGCAACGCAGTATTTCAAAAAATCGGGCAACAGCTTTGTCGCTTCCACGGAAAAAGAAGTTTCGGAACTGACGGAGTCAAAAATGCTTGAGCCCACCGTTACCGAAAACAGTCAGCCCTACGTCAATGCGTATAGGGCGAACTACCAGTTCCCCGACAACAGCGGCTTCGAATCCGACTACTTCTACGTCAGAGGCTATAACTACAACTATACCGATAACTATAAGTTAAACGCCAATCAAACGTTAGTTACGGAGCAATGCAAATACACTTCGCCGCCCACGAGTTGGGGTTGGGGAAGTTTCCCGATCGGAAACGTTGTCGACGGCAATAAAAATACCTTTATTCATACCCGCGCCGCCGTTTCGGAATCAAGTCCGCTTGTCCTCGTATTTGATATGGGCGAGGTGAAATCGGTAAACAGAATGTCCATATTCAGTCAGAACAGACCGAACGGTGATTTTAAGGTTGCCAAGTCGTTCACTTTGGAAGGTAGCCTTGACGGCGTTGACTACTTTGAAGTCGGTAATTTTGTTGACGTACCCCGCAACGGATCAACCGTAACCGTGGATTTTGAAGAAAAAGAGTTCCGTTATTACAAGTTGACGGTTACGAAATCCTACGATAATCATATCATTATCGGCGAAATCGAAATGTGGCACGCGTTCGAAATCATCGGAAACGGCGCAAATCAGGTGGCGCCCGATAACGCTTCCTTGATATTTAGCGGAAACTGGCAGAGCAAGAGCCTTCAAGCCACTTTCGGATACGGCTTCTTGGGTGAAAGCGGCAGTAAGGTCAAATTCGAAATGATCGGCACGCGGCTTGCGATTTTGACAAGTACTCTGTACGACGGAGAATACGAGGTTTATATCGACGGAACGAAATGTACCTCTATCGAAGTAAAAAAGGTAAATGACGATTACGGAGTCACCTACATTTCGCAAAAGCTCGAAAGCGGAAAACACAAAGTCGAAATTCGCTGTAAAGGTGCGGTCTGCTTCGATTCGTTTGCGATATACGACGAAAAATAAAAACCCATAAAAAACGGCGTATTGCTTGTGAGCAATACGCCGTTTTTATTATTTTTTTAATTACGGGCGCAGTCCCATTCCGCCTTCGAGCGTAAGCGTTTCGCCCGACATATACTTAAAATCGGGCGAGGCAAGCTGTACGCAAACCCTGCCAATTTCGAGTTCGGAATTGCCGTAATGTCCCATGGGCGGCATCTTCACGTTCGCCGCGAACGCTTCGGGATTGTACGCCTTCCACTGTTCCAGCTGCGAAGTCCAGGCAAGCGGACAGACGACGTTCACGTTGATGCCGTCCTTGCCCCATTCGGTTGCCGCCACGCGGGTGAGTCCGCGTATCCCCTCTTTCGCAGCCGCATACGCGGACTGCCCGTAGTTGCCGAAGAGCCCCGCTCCCGACGCGAAGTTGATGACCGCGCCCTTCGTTTCCTTCAAATAAGGGTAACAAGCCTTCATGTAATAGAATGCGGAATAGAGCCCCGAATAGAGCGCTAAATCGAATTGCTCCGTCGTGTGCTCCGCAAGCGTCACGCCCGAAGCCGAAGCCTGCGCGTTGTTGATGAGCACGTCGATTCTTCCGAACGCTTCCATCGTTTTATCGACCACATTTTTAACGACCGCCTCGTTGTCCGCGCCCGCGCTGATATCCGCGACCACAGTCAAAACCTTTACGCCGTAGAGCTTTTCAAGCTCCTCTTTTGCGTCTAAAAGCTTCCTTTCGTTGCGACCGGTGAGCGTTAAGTTTGCCCCCTCTTTCGCGTATGCAACGGCGATACCGTATCCGATCGAGCCCGCACTCCCGTCAGTCAGCGGCTTTGCGCGCCCTCCGCCGGTAATGATTGCTGTTTTTCCCTTTAAGAATCCCATAATAAACACCTTTCTATAAACGATTTTACAACAATTCGTTCCTTGTGTCAAGTAACTCCCGCTAAATTAACGCATTATATCATGATTGTTTTATTGTGTTCAAGCGGTTGAATTTTTCCCGCGTATTTTTCCAAAATCGGCGCGAGATCTACTTCACCCGTAAACGGCGGAAAGGTATCGTCAAAGTGATCCAAAAAGATATTCTTTGGACAAAGCCGCTCTACCACGCGGACGGCGGGCGGGAAGTTATTCACCCAACCGTTATAGGGCAAGATAAGATAATCGCAGTCCGTCGGGTATTCTATGTCATCGCGCAGATTCAGGCTTCCCAAAAGCGAAAACCTCTTCCCCTCCGCTTCGATTTCATAAAACACCGTCTCTCCGCGCTCCTTGCAGAGCGTGTTTTCATGAAGCAAATAGTGCAGATTCTCCCTCGCGGGCGAAGCAAGAAAGGATTTCAAAAGTTTCGGCGTCGGCTTCGGTAAAACGGCGTGTTTTCCGTGCAGAACGCGCAGCTTAAAACCGTGAACGCAAATTTCCTCTCCGAACTGTATCTTCTCTAAATTTTCCTTCGGAATCTTCTTTCTTTTCAGCGTTTTGTACGGAGCTTCCGTACACCAGATCCGAATACCGGGGTTGCGCTCATAAATCGACGGCAACGAAACGATATGATCGAGGTGTCCGTGCGTAATAAAAATATCGTTGAAGCCGTCAAAGTCCTCTAATTTTACGTCCACCTTCGACCCGTGCAAGGGAACGAACGGGTCGAATAAAATCTTCCCTTCTTTCGTCCTCAATTCTATGGATGCTGTCCCGTGCCAAATTATTTCCATATGCGTATCCTTTTTTTGCGACCGCAAAAAAGCATATCATAAGCGAATAAAAATGTCAAGTACTTTATAATCGAAAGAGCAATAAAACAGCGGCTGCTAAATAGCAACCGCTGTTTTTATCATGAGTTACATTTGACTATCGACTTTTGAAACGGTTTGGTCGATCGCGCTCTTTGCAAGCTCTAACGTGGAAGCGTCCGAAACGCGGACTTCTGCCCTACCGTTCTCGGGATAATACAGCACGGGTGCGTCTTCCTTGATCGCGAGCTTGAATATCGTTCTCCCGCGATACTTGAACAAAACCGCGTATCTTCCGTCGTTCTGACTCGTTCTCGGCTTGCTCATGATATAGCTGCCGATTTCGTAGTAAGCCCGCTTACCCTCGTCGCTGAGCGCCCCGTAGGACTCTTCAAGCGATACGACCTCTTCGCTGTTGCCGAGCCAGGAGATATCGTCTACGGGCTCTTCTTCATACGCCTGCTGTTGCACCTGCTGTTGGTTTTGCAGAATCTGATTCAAAAGCTCTTGCTGCTCGGCAAGCTGAGCGCGAAGCGCCTCGTTCTCCGCGCGCGCGGCGTAATCGGGCTGAGGCGCAGCATACGCGCTCGAATCCTGCGCGGGCGGAAGCGCCATTTGCTGCTGCATTGCAGGAAGCAACGCGGAAACCGTAGATGCAATCAGGTTCTGAATATGCGCGTCGTCGTACGCAGGCTGTGCGTAACCACCGCCGCCCTGCTGCATTGCGGCAAACATCATTTTCATTTCGTTGTCGCGGCGAGCCTGCTCTTCGCGCATTTCCGCACGCACCTGCTCTTCTCTGTCGAGCCGCGCCATCTCTTTTTCTTCCTCGATGCGCTCCCTCTCCTCTTCGAGTAGAGCGAGTGCTCTCTTCTTCTTGCCCTTGGTCATAAACGCAACGATTGCCATGATCAGTGCAAGCCCCATAAGAACGCCTGCAATGATCCACCAGTTGGATTCCGCAAGTCCAAGCACCATCGCAAGCAAGCCCGCGGGGGCAAACGAATAGGACATCGTCGCAAGTTTTTTCGTCTTTTCCCTTGCCTCTTTCGCCGCGGAAAGATTGTTCAAAGTCATGATTAAGAATACGACGATAAGCACAAGCGAAACGCCGCTCAAAATAATTGGCAAATACGAGATAATCGATTTATCCGAAGAATCATCACCTTCGCCGTTCGGAGTCGTGGTTGTTCCGTCGCCGTTTCCGACTACGATCGTATACGTTAACTTATCGCTACCGCTTTCAAGCTGATACTGACTTGCCGCGCTTCCGATCAAAGTCACCCTGATTTCGTACGCGCCCGCGGCGGAGAAATCGACTACGGGCTCTCCGTCTTTGAAGTACGCAATCACATAATCGACGTCTTTTGTCAATCCCGCGCTGTTCAAAACCTGCGGTGCCGACCCCGCCGCACCCGCAATGCTTGCAAGATAGAATCTCACCGTTCCGTCATCGGCGGAGCTGTTGGGAGCGTTCGGGTCAGTCGAAGGCGTGAGTGAAGTCGAAGGATCGGTAATAGAATCTCCCGAAACCACCGTAAACTCTTTCCACTCGGTAACAGTCGAGCCGCCCGTGAAGGTATACTTTGAAGGATCGGTAATCGATGCACTCACATAATAAGTGCCTGGCGTGCGCAGACTGCTCAGCGATACCGTATTCCCCGCGCTGTCAATGTACTCGTAGGATACGAATTTCGCCTGATTCTCGTTGAGCTTCAACGCGTAAGGTTTTACATTCTCGTTCCAGTTGAGCGCAATCGTTCCGGGAATTATCGTAAAGTCAAACGAATACTTTCCTTCGATATAATAATCCTTTGTGTAATTGCTCTTTAAGCTGAGCTGCGCGCGGTAAGAACCGGGATTGGTAGGCGCGGTACGCAGAGCCACAACGCCGCTGTAATACACAATATCGAACGCTTTATCCGAGATCGCACCAGTTTTGATATTAAACTGGAAGGCAACGGGAGATCCCCAATAGACGTACTCCGTCTTTTTTGCCTCAAGCTGAACCTCCGTCAGGTTGCGCCCTGCTTCGAACGGATCCGAAAGCAAATCTTCTTCCGTAGGCGTCGAACCATCTTCCGTAACAAACTTGTAGCTGTCTTTGTATCCGTCCTTGATTCGGACTTCCGCGATATAATATCTGGTCTTATTTTCCGTAATTTCGGGCTTTGTAAGAGCTTCCGCATCCGGAAGTTTTTCGCCGCTCGAATTCGTTTCATAATATACGTATTCGATATATTCGTCGAAGCCGCCCGCAAGCACTTCCCCGTTGATCTTCTTTCCGCCCTCTGCCGTAATTGTGCCGATGGTCCACTTTACGGTGATTTCCACCGCACCTACGACCCACTCTTTCGACCATTCGAAGCCGCCCTCTCCATTAAAGATATAGCTATCGGGATCGTCCTTATCGGGCTTTACGAAGTTCACGTCATCTTCGATTTCAAACTCAACCCTTGCCGTGCCGCTCTTGCCGACTTCGTCCGCTTCGCGCAAGCCGCCGTATTTGGGCGTAAGCCCCTTGGGAATGGTACTTTCGACCAATGTAACATATACTTTTCCGTTGTACTTAATTTCTCCGTCGTCAAGCCAGCGCACGTTCGTCAAATCATACTTCGCCTGTTCGATCGTCCACTCGATACTGTAATCGTGCGTAGTTCCAGAACTATCTATCAAGCGTACGGTAGTAACGTAAGTCCCCGCATCCTTGATTGACGTAAGCGGCTTAAATGTGCCCTTAGCAACCGTTTCATAACCGCCGTCGCCGAAGGTGGTATCGATATCGTAGCCGAGCCCCGTGGCGTTCACGGCAAAGCTGTAAGCCTTTCCGTCGTAGGTGATGGTCTTATTCCAGGTCGCACTCGTAGAAGCGGCAGGATCCTGCATAGAGCCCGCAGGACGGTTATCCGCCGAAAGCCGCCATATAAGCCCGCTCGTTGAGGCAGGGTCTTTTATCGTAAGCGTATACGGCTTATCGAATTTGAACGAATAGTTTTTCGCGGCGGCGCTGTCGGGATCAGCAGCTCTGATTCCGAGGTAGTAGGTATCCGCCTCGTCGATGTTGTTCGTTATGAATTTACACGAAACCTGCGCCTGCACTTCATTCGTAAGCGTAGTTCCGCCGATATCGTACGGCATAGAGTCTTCCGAAATCCGTGCAAAAAACACAACGTCAAGAGAACCCGAAACGACGTTAGGCAAATCGAACGGAACGTTACAGCTTCCGCCGAGCGTTACCGACCAATCCCAATTGGTGTTGGCGGTCGGCGAATATGAAAACGTAAGCGGTTTGGGAATAATTTCAAATTCGATCGTGGCGTCTTCGGTCGTACCGGCCGCTTCCCCCATCTCCGAGCCCCAAATATAATCGTCGCTGTTTATAAGGTGCAACGTTAAATAATATTTGCCCACGTTGGTTGCTTTAAAGCCGTCGTAATTATCGTACGTTACGCCTTCGCCGCAGGTAATTTGAACCTTATCCTTCATATTATTAAAATTCATATGGAAGGTAAGAATATTTCCCGTATAAGTCTTTTTTCCCTCTCCGTTTTTCCACGTAAAGTTTACGGGCGTTGCGGGGTTTTGGAAATAAATTTCCCTATCTACTTCTGAAAGGTCCGGTTCATAATTCGGATTATCGAATTCCGCCGCGGCGTAATACCATACTTTACCAAGCAAGACTGATGAATTCGTGCCTAAATTTTGCCTACTCTCATCGTCCGCCGCCTTATCGAAATACCGTATAACGCATTCTACGGTATCCCCTTCGAACGGCTCGTCGATAAGGGAGAGCTCGGGCACGCCCTTTTTATTTTTTTCGAAAGTAACCTCTAACGCTTTCGGCTTGATCGTAAGCGTCATTTCATGCTTTTTGCTTGTAGACCCCGCCCACGCATACTCGCTTCCCTTCAAAGTAAACGTTACGGTATACGTTCCTGCGTCCTTCGGGGCGTCGACCAATTCGCCGGTTTTATTATTTTTATAAGTTACGGTACAGAACTTATCGTTGTTGAAAACGCTTTTATTGTACCAGATTTCAGATTCTAAGCTCTGCTCCTCGCCGTTGTACGTTTTCGTCGTATTCTCCGGCATCGACGCGCTCCATGCGGCGGTATTCAGATTTAAGTGAATCGCAGGGCGAACGACACGGGCATAATGGGGCTCGGTATAGCTGGCTGTACCGGCTGGTTCTATTAGATAATGATATGCATAGTTGTTAAACGCCGTTCGCAAAAAGGAACACTCCGTCTTTGCGTTCTCAACTTGTTGTACGCTCAATTTCCAAATACTCGTTGTAGTAAAAACATCACTTGATCCCGTTTCCGTAAGGCTCGGAATCCAGATATAATCGTTTCCCCAATCGTCGTACCGAATATTATCAAAAGTCTCGGAGGCAGTATACGATATTCCGTTAGGCCATTCACCCACCGTCGGATCGAGCGCCTCGCTCGCAAGATTTACACCCGGTATTCCTTTTACTCCTACCGACCCTCTGTCCTTTGCCGTTTCCCGTACCTGATAGGTAATATTTTTAGGCTGCACCAAATACTTAGTAGCAAACGCAGCGCCCGCTGTCGTTTTATCGGTAAACATTGCAAGTTTTGCGAAATCATTCGCGCCCGACAAAATATTTGAACGAATGAGACTGCGGCAGTATATATTATTCCCTTTCACGTTCGCTTTTTGCGAGTAAAAAATCGACATAACAGGAGAATCTGTGCCATTGACAGTCTTCATTAACTGATCTGCAAGATAAAGCGTAACGATTGCCTGATCCTTTTTCCCGTCTACGTCGGCAAGCGTTGTTGAAGTGACGATCCAATCCAACCCGCCTAACTTTACCACATAGCCGTACGGTCTTTTCTCTTCATCTTCAATTTTATCGCTGAGTGTGGAAGCGGGCACAATGTAACCGTTTCCCCATTCTGCTTCCTGAGCGTCATAGTTATTTGCGTCTTTAATAAAGTCTACGGGATCGACGTCCCCGAATAATGTGGCTTTCAGATTTTTGATTGCAACTCCGTTGAAACGGTTATTCGTACTATCCCACAAATCGTCATTCTCGTTCCATTCGTCGTCGCCGTTGCCGATTCGTGTTGCAAGCGGAATGTTAGAAGCGAGTAAAGCGTCTGCTTTTTCGGTATTTTTTACAGCAAAAAAGCCGCAGAAAAACACTGCGGCACAAATTATACTAAGTAACGCATAGATTATCTTACTCTTACTTTTTAATACCCCCCCCCTAACTATTTTCATATGCTCCTCCTGTTTGTATAACATTACTATAT
>JAIDSX010000069.1 GCA_029060985.1 Clostridia bacterium
CGCAGCATTCTGTTAACCGCGCTGGTCATCCGCTCCCTGCACGCTCGGATGCTCCTGATGAGAATCCTGCGGAAAAACCCGCAGGGAATGCGTTCAGTTTCAGTGCGCCTAAGCCCGAAGAGAAGCCTGCGGAAAAACCCGCAAGTACGGCGTTCAATTTCGGTGCTTCTAAACCCGCAGAGCCTCAAAAACCCGCGGGGAGCACGTTCAGCTTCAATGCGCACAAACCTCCCGAAAAACCCGTGGAACACGAGGAAGAAGAAAAGGTTGAAGAACAAGTTGTTATCTTAGGCGATGACGATGATGATTTCGTTTTCGGCGACGGACATATCGCGGCGGAAGATTCCGACGGCGACGAGTGGAATTTCTGATAAAAGACAAAAAATAAAACAGCACGGACGCATGAGTCCGTGCTGTTTTTGTATCTCATTAAAAGATTTCTTTGATCATCTGCGAAACGTACGTTACGGGAACGAGCTCAATTTTATTTTTGAACTTTTCACACGCCTTCATATTTTTTGAGGGAAGTACGATTTTCTTGAATCCCATTTTAATGCACTCGTTCACGCGCTTTTCCGCAAAATTCACGCCGCGCACTTCGCCCGTAAGTCCGACTTCGCCGAAGAGAGCGGTGTATTTATCGACGGCGACCATGCGTTCCGCGCTTGCGAGCGCCGCACATACCGCGAGATCTGCGCTCGGTTCGTTCAGCTTTATACCGCCCATAGCGTTGAGGTAAACGTCCTGCGTGCCAAGGGGGAGTCCGCACCGTTTTTCAAGCACCGCAATCAAAACGGTAAGACGGTTGGGGTCTATTCCTAAGGACATTCGGCGGGGAAGTCCGTACGAAGTCTTTGCCATCAGCGTTTGGATTTCCACCATCATACAGCGGTTGCCCGTGATGCTGGGCGTGACCGTCGCGCCCGCAGCAACGCCGCGGCTGTCCGATAAAAAGAGCGCGGAATAATCGGAAATGCCCTTAATGCCTTCGCCCGTCATTTCGAATACGCCCACCTCCTGCACCGAGCCGAAGCGGTTTTTCACGGCGCGGAGGATTTTGAAGTTCTCGGTGTTTTCGCCCTCGAAGTAGAGCACCGCGTCCATAATATGTTCGAGCACCTTTGGACCTGCGAGCGTGCCTTCCTTCGTAACGTGCCCGATGATAAAAAAGGTGATCCCGCGGGACTTCGCAATACGCATGAGCCTGCCTGCACATTCGCGCACTTGCGCAACGCTTCCCGCCGAAGAGGAGAGCGCCTCGGTATACACCGCCTGAATACTGTCGATAATCACGTATTCCGCGTCGAGGAACGCTTCTTCCGCGTTGTCGAGGCAGGTTTCGTTGAGAAGGAGCAGACTTTGGGAATTGAGCCCCAAACGCTCGCAACGGAGCTTTACCTGCGAACAGCTCTCTTCCGCTGAAAGATACAGAACGCGGTGTTCCTTTGCAAGGTGCGAGGCGACCTGTGTTAAAAGGGTGGATTTGCCCACGCCGGGGTCGCCGCCGACTAAGACGAGCGAGCCCTTTACGATTCCGCCGCCCAAAACGACGTCAAGCTCGGAATTGCCCGAGGAGACCCGCTCGTACCGCTCGAATTTCACTTCCGAAAGGGGAACGGGGCGGGAGTAGGCGCGGGAAGCCGACTTCTTTATGGGAGCGGGCACGACCGCTTCTTCGATAAGCGTGTTGAACTTACCGCAGTCGGGGCACTTTCCAAGCCATTTGGGGGAAGTGTATCCGCATTCGTTGCAAACGAATTGCGTGTTTGATTTTGCCATAATTTTATACCTCGGTACTATTTCGAAATTATACCGTAAACGGTGAAAATTGTCAAGCTGATTTCATGAATGGGTAAATATGTCGGATTGCTTGACATAGCGGTATAATGTGATATAATAGATAAGGAAAAAGGAGTATAACTATGAAATATTGCATTCATTGCGGAACGCAGCTTTCAGACGACGCGGCGTTCTGCACGCAGTGCGGAAAACCTACGGCGGTTAATAATAACGGAGGTCCGCAGTATTATGCACAGAACGTGCAAACGGCGCAACAAGACAATTACGAGGCGCTGAAAATAGCTATAAACGTATTTTTGATTATCGCCTGCGTTGTAATGGGAATTGCCACGCTCGGCATCGGGCTTTCATGGTGTTTGCCCATGACGTTCAGAATCCGCGAAAGAATGAGGGCGAACGTTCCCGTCGGAATGGCGTTAAAAGTATGTACGTTGATTTTTGTGAATTCAGTGGCGGGTATTTTACTGCTTGTGTTGGACGACGGCTCTTAAAAATAAAAAGCTCCCATGCGGGAGCTTTTTTCATATTTTTTGTAATAGCGCCGTCGCGTAAACGGTGATTCCTTTTTTCTCGCCCACGTAGCCTAAGCGTTCGTTCGTGCCCGCCGCAACGCCGATCGCGTTTTCGGGCAAATTCAGCGCTTCGCTCAAACTCTGTTTGATTCGCTCGATATGCGGGGAGAGGCGGGGCGTTTCGGCTAAAATGGCAATACTTACGTTTTTGGGTGCAAGTCCCTCTGCGCGTACGAGGCGCATAACCTCTTCGAGCATATCCATGCTGAACGCGCCCTTGTATTTGGGGTCGGTATCGGGGAAGTAGTAGCCGATATCCCTCAAGCCCGCCGCGGAGAGGAGCGCGTCCATTAAAGCGTGCACCAAAACGTCGCCGTCGCTGTGGGCTTTCAGAATTTTATCGGAAGGAATTTTTACGCCGCCCAAGGTGATAAAGTTTATGAAAGGGCGTCCCTCGCCCTCGCCGTAGAAGGCGTGCGTATCTACCCCGAAGCCCACACGCTCTGCGGGGACGAAATCTTCGGGATAGGTGAGTTTTTTATTCGTTCTTTCGCCCGTAAACAGATAGGGATTTTCGATATAGTGCGCATATATGCCGCTGTCGTCGGTAAACTCGTTGCCGTCAATGAACGCTTGCTCATATGCGGCAAGCAGTTTTTTTGTCAAAAACCCCTGCGGGGTCTGCACGGTATAAACGCTTTTACGCGCGGGAACGCTTGTAATTTTTCCGTTTTCAGCAAGTACGGTGGTATCGGTTGCGGGAAGGGCGCAAACGCCGCTCCCGTATTTTTTTACGCTTTCGATGCAGTCGTTTATGATTTTTTCCGTCACGAAGGGGCGCGCCGCGTCGTGAACGAGAACGATTTCACCCTTCGCTTCCTTCAAGCCGTTATAAACGCTCTCCGTTCGGGTCGCGCCGCCGGTTACGGTTTTTGCGTTCGGGTAGGGGGAGAGGAGCTTTTGAATTTCGACCTTGTCCTCTTTTCGGCATACGACGATCATTTCGTCCGCGAGAGGGGAGAACGCCGAAAGGGAATAAGAGAGCACGGAAAGCCCGTTCAGCTCCTCCAAAACTTTATTGCGGTTAAATCCCGCGCGCTCGCCCTTGCCCGCCGCGCAAATGATAGCCGTGATCACTGTATCACCTCGTAGAGCGACTGCGCCTCGTCTTTTTTCACGGTTTCTTTGACTTGCAAAATGCGGAATTTCACCGAGCCCGTTGCGTAGTGTAGCTCCACCTCGTCGAGCGGTTTGATTTCCTTGGAAGGCTTTGCCTCTTTTCCGTTGACGATGATTTTGCCTGCGTCGCAGGCGTCTTTTGCAAGAGACCTGCGCTTTAAGATTCTCGAAACTTTGAGAAATTTGTCGATTCTCATAAATATCCCCGAAAAAAATTGAAATATTTTCAAAAAGCTGTCAAAACAGGTTGACATCTTTTCATTCGTGCTTTATAATGACATACTGTATCATTATGCTGTGGCAATGTGCAGTTTCGCGGTAAAAGCGGCGAAAAAAAGAATTGCTTTACCTAATTATTATAGCGTAAAGTTCCCCGAAAGTAAAGAGGGGAAACGGCATTTTCAAAAAAACATTTTCGATTTTTATCGATGAAAAGATATACTCGGTAGATCGCCAAATGATAACAACAAAAAAAGGAGTTATAAAGGCGGATGAACTTACCCATTCAGAAGTATGGCAAAACCGAGAGAAGAAAGTTCGGTAAAATCAACGAAGTCATCGACATTCCCGACCTTGTAGAGATTCAGAAGGAAAGCTATGAATCTTTCGTGAAAGAGGGAATCGGCGATATCTTCGAGGATTTCTCCCCGATCACGGACTTCTCCGATCACTTCGAGCTCTATTTCCTCGACCACTCGTTCGGGGACAAGCCGAAGTACGACGAGAAGGAGTGCCGCAACCGCGACGCTACCTATGCGCTTCCCCTTAAAGTGAGGGTGCGCCTTCGCAACAAGGTGAAGGACGAAGTCATCGAATCGGACGTCTATATGGGGGATTTCCCTCTCATGACGGAGAACGGCTCGTTTATTATCAACGGCGCGGAGCGTGTTATCGTATCGCAGCTCGTTCGTTCCCCCGGCGTAAACAACGCGGTCGAAACGGACAAGACGGGCAAACAGATGTACGAAACGACCGTCATTCCCAACCGCGGCGCATGGCTTGAATTCAAGCAGGACGCGCAGGGCGTTTTGTGGGTCAGCGTCGACAGAAAGAGAAAGCTCACCGCAACCGTATTGCTGCGCGCTTTGGGCTACGGTAGCGACCGCGCCCTCGAAGAGCTCTTCGGCGGCGACAAGATGATCCAAAATACCATCGCGCACGATGCGAAGGACAATCCGCCTATCCGCAGCGAATCGGACGGATTGATTGCGCTGTACAGAAGACTGCGCCCCGGCGAAGTTCCCACCGAGGATTCCGTGCGCCAGCAGCTCAACAATCTGTTCTTCGATCCCCGCCGTTACGACGTCGTAAAGGTCGGCAGATACAAGTTCAATAAAAAGCTCAACCTCGCGTACCGCCTTCCCGGCTGCCGCGTGGCGGACGATATCTTCCACCCCGAAACGGGCGAGCTCCTCGCAACGAAGGGGGAGACGATTTCCGAAGAAAAGGCAAAGGAAATCCAGAACGCTGGTATCGGCGAGCTCTACGTTCTTGTAAACGATCCCGTGGACGGCGAAATCCGCCACAAGATGATCTCCAACAACACGGTGGACTTTGCGGCGCTCTCCGATAAAGACCCCAAGGCGTTCGGACTTTTGAAGACCGTTTACTATCCCAACTTCGCATTCTCCAAGAAGATCGCGGCGGAGTGCGCAGAGCTTACGGAAGAGGAAGTTGCGGACAAGTATCTCGACGAAATCAACGCGGTGTACTACACCCGCGAGACCGCTCCCGAAGCGGACGAAAAGCAGGAAGAGAAGAAAAACCGCGAAAAGAGACGCGACGCAAGACTCAAATTTGTCAAGGCGTGCAAGCTCTTCCACGAGCTCCTTTCCCGTAACGACGACAACCGCGCTTCGGACGCTCCCGTAGATTTGGAGGCCGAGACCCGCGTTTTAGGCGTTACGCCCGCAGAAAAGAAAATCATCCAGCCCCTCGTCGATAAGCTCAACCACAAGTGCATTACGGTAGACGATATCGTAGCGGCTGTTTCCACCAACCTCGATTTGCAGTACGGCATCGGCACGGTCGACGAAATCGACCACCTCGGCAACCGCCGCGTGCGTTCGGTCGGCGAGCTCCTTCAAAATCAGCTCCGTATCGGTATGGCGCGTTTGGAGCGTTTGATTAAGGAGCGCATGGCGACTGCGAATCCCGAAGATGTTACGCCTTCGGCGCTCATCAACGTCCGTCCCATTCCCGCAGTTATCCGCGAGTTCTTCGGGTCTTCCCAGCTCTCGCAGTTCATGGATCAGACGAACCCCATTGCGGAGCTCACGCACAAGCGTAAACTCTCCGCGCTCGGTCCCGGCGGTTTGAACAGAGACCGCGCGACCTTCGAAGTCCGCGACGTTCACCACTCGCACTACGGACGTATGTGCCCGATCGAGACCCCCGAAGGTCAGAATATCGGTTTGATCTCGTCGCTTGCGACCTTCTCGCGCGTGAACGAGTTCGGCTTCATCATGTCCCCTTACCGCAAAGTGGATAAAGAGACGGGAATCGTCACCGATCACGTCGATTATCTGACGGCGGACGAAGAGGACAGATACGTCGTCGCGCAGGCGAACGAGCCCCTTGACGAGGAAGGGCATTTCGTGAACGAACGCGTCGGCTGCCGTTACAGGGAGCTCATTACCGAGATGCCGCGTGAGCGCATCGACTATATGGACGTTTCTCCGAAGCAGCTCGTTTCGGTTGCTACGGCGCTCATTCCCTTCCTTGAAAACGACGATACCAACCGTGCCCTCATGGGCTCGAACATGCAGCGGCAGGCTGTTCCGCTTCTCAAAACGGAGAGCTCCATCGTTGCAACGGGTATCGAGGCGGCGATCGCGCGCGATTCGGGCGTTATCGTAAGAGCGAAGGAAGCGGGCACCGCGATCGGCGTTGCTTCCGATAAAATCGTAATCAGAGAGGACAGCGGTTTCGAAACCGAATATCCTTTGAAAAAGTTCGAGCGTTCCAACCAAGGCACCTGCCTCAACCAGCGTCCCATCATTTCGACGGGCGACAGAGTGGCGAAGGGTGAAATCATTGCGGACGGCTCTTCCACCAACAACGGCGAGCTTGCGCTCGGCAAGAACATTCTCGTCGGCTTCATGGAGTGGGAAGGCTACAACTACGAGGACGCTATCCTGATTTCGGAAAAGCTCGTTCAGGACGACGTATTCACTTCCATTCACATTGAAGAGCACGAAACGGAAGCGCGCGACACCAAGCTCGGCGAAGAGGAGATCACGCGCGACATTCCCAACGTGGGCGACGACGCGCTCAAAGATTTGGACGAGGACGGTATCGTAAGAATCGGTGCGGAGGTCACGAGCGGCGATATTCTCGTCGGTAAGGTTACCCCTAAGGGCGAGACCGAACTCACCCCCGAAGAGAGACTTCTTCGTGCGATCTTCGGCGAGAAGTCGAGAGAGGTGCGCGATACTTCCCTTAGAGTTCCCCACGGCGAGGGCGGTATCGTCGTAGACGTTAAAATCTTCACGCGGGAGAATAAGGACGAACTTTCCCCCGGCGTCAACAAGCTCGTGCGCGTATATATCGCGCAGAAGCGTAAAATCCAAGTCGGCGACAAGATGGCGGGCCGTCACGGAAACAAGGGCGTCATTTCGCGCGTGCTTCCGCAGAGCGATATGCCCTTCCTGCCCGACGGTACTCCCTTGCAGATTCTTCTCAATCCCTTGGGCGTGCCTTCCCGTATGAATATCGGACAGGTCTTGGAGGTCCATCTCGGTTACGTTTGCCGCCAGCTCGGCTGGAAGATCGCAACGCCCGTATTCGACGGCGCGACGGAGAAGGATATCGAACAGCTCTTCAAGGAGAACAACCTCTATAACCCCGAAGGCAAGGTCGACGGCAAGTTCCAGGTGTTCGACGGAAGAACGGGCGAGCCCTTCGAAAACCGCGTCACGATCGGTATCATGTACATGATCAAGCTCATTCACTTGGTCGACGATAAGATCCACGCGCGTTCCATCGGACCTTACAGTATGGTTACGCAGCAGCCTCTCGGCGGTAAAGCGCAGTTCGGCGGTCAGCGTTTCGGTGAAATGGAAGTTTGGGCGCTCGAAGCCTACGGCGCGGCGCACATCCTGCAAGAAATTCTGACGGTCAAGTCGGACGATATCGTAGGGCGTGTAAAGACCTACGAGAGCATCGTAAAGGGCAACAACATTTCCGAGCCCGGTATTCCCGAAGCGTTCAAGGTGCTCTTAAAAGAGCTTCAATCGCTCGCGCTCGATGTGAAGGTGCTCACCGAGAACAACGAGGAACTCATCATCCGCGAATTCGAGGAAGAGGACGAGAGGGACGACAGACGCGATCTGCACGAGCCCGAACAAGACTTCGACTTCGGCGTCGAGGACGAGGATGAAGAAGAAGTCGGCTCGATTTTCGACGACGCGGGCGAGGACGAGGATTTCGTTTCCGAAGACCTGTTCGCGGACACGGACGACGACGATTTATCCGACGTTGCGGACGACTTCGACTTCGGCGATATCTTCGCGGACGACGAATCGGACGACAAGGAATAAGAGAGGGAGGGTAAAAAGATGTTTGAATTAAACGATTTCAATTCCATTCAGATCAGTGTAGCGTCTCCCGAAAAAATCAGGGAATGGTCGTACGGCGAAGTTACCAAGCCCGAGACCATCAATTACCGCACCCAAAAACCCGAACGCGACGGTCTTTTCTGCGAAAAGATTTTTGGACCGACGAAGGACTGGGAATGCCATTGCGGTAAATATAAGAGAATCCGTTACAAGGGCATTATCTGCGAGAAGTGCGGCGTCGAAGTCACGCGCGCCAAAGTAAGACGCGAGCGCATGGGGCACATTGAGCTTGCCGCTCCCGTTTCGCACATTTGGTACTTCCGCGGCGTGCCCAGTAAAATCGGACTTTTGCTCGACATGAGCCCCAAGGCGCTCGAACAGGTCATTTACTTTGCGGCGTACGTGGTGCTCGACCCCGGTACGACGGGCTACGACTACAAACAGGTCATCAACGATAAACAGCTCCGCGAGACGGAAGAGGAGTTCGGCGATTCTTCCAAGACGGGCTTGAAGGTAGGCATGGGCGCAGAGGCGATCCGCGAGCTTTTGATGGCGGTCGATCTCGACAAAGAGAGCGAGGAAGCAAAGCGCATTATCGAGAACAGCTCGGCTGGTCCCAAGCGTGTAAAGGCGATCAAGCGTATCGAGATCATCGAGGCGTTCCGCAAGAGCGGCAACCGCCCCGAATGGATGATTTTGACGGTGCTTCCCGTCATTCCGCCCGATCTTCGCCCCATGGTGCAACTCGACGGCGGCAGATTCGCTTCGAGCGATTTGAACGATTTGTACCGCCGCGTCATCAACCGTAACAACCGCTTAAAGCGCATGATCGAGCTCGGCGCGCCCGAAATGATCATCAAGAACGAAAAGCGTATGTTGCAGGAAGCGGTTGACGCCCTCATCGACAACGGCAGAAGGGGCCAGCCCTTGGCAGGCCCTTCCAGACGTGAGCTT
>JAIDSX010000007.1 GCA_029060985.1 Clostridia bacterium
CAAGCTCGAATCCGTCGTTCGTGCTCTTAAACAGCTTTAAGCGCTCAAAAGCCGTTTCGGTCTCCGAGCCCACGAGCAGAAGGCAATAGCTCTTATCCTTGCCTCTTCCCACGCGCCCGCGAAGCTGATGAAGCTGCGAAAGCCCAAACCGCTCGGCGTTGTAGATCGCCATAATGGTCGCGTTCGGCACGTCTACACCCACCTCGATGACCGTCGTCGAAACGAGGCAGTCGTACTCCCCACGCTTGAACGCCGTCATGATTTCCGTCTTTTCCTTCTCCTTCATGCGCCCGTGCAAGAGTGCAAACCGCACCGAGGGAAGTCTGCCCCGAAGCTCCTCAAAGAGCTCTTTTACGCTCGTCACCTGCCCTTCGTCGTCACCGATCTTCGAGCAGACAAAATACGCCTGTTTGCCTTTTTTGGTCTCCTCCGCGATATAGCTAAGCATATCGTCGTACTTATACGCGGGAATGATGGAAGTCGAAATCTCCTGCCTTCCGACGGGTTTATCCTTAATAACGGTAATATCCAGATCGCCGTAAAAAATCAGGGAAAGCGTGCGCGGAATGGGCGTTGCGGACATAACTAAAACGTCTGCATTCTCCCCTTTTTCGCTCAATATATTGCGTTGCGCCACGCCGAAGCGGTGCTGCTCGTCGCAAACGCAAAAGGCAAGATTTTGAAAAATGACGTCGTCCTGTAACACCGCGTGCGTGCCGCACAACACGTCGTATTCCCCCGCTTTTAACGCCGCTTTGATTTCGCGCTTCTCCTTTGCCGTGCAGGAGCCCGCAAGATACGCCACCTTGTATTCGGGAAAAGTCTTTTGCAATAGTCTGAAATTTTGCTCGGCAAGCACTTCCGTCGGAGAAAGGTACGCCGCCTGAAAGCCGCTTTTGAGCGCCATAAAAATACCCGTAAGCGCCACGGCGGTCTTGCCGCTGCCTACGTCGCCCTGCAAAAGTCTGTTCATTCTAACGGGCGAAGTCACGTTATTGTAGATTGTCCGCACCGCCTCCTGCTGACCTGCGGTAAAGGTAAAGGGAAAACGTTTTTCAAATTCTATGACGCCACTTTCCGTGACCGAATAAGTTCTGCCACGCGCCTCTTTTCTGTCGCCCTTGATGAACTTGAACGCCGAAACAAGGGTGAAATACTCCTCGACGGCGATCCGTTCCGCCGCTTGCTGCATTTCTTTTTGCGATTTTGGCGCGTGAACGGCAAAATAAGCCTGACTTAAGGACGAAAGCGCGTATTTTTTGCGCAGATCGGCGGGAATGATGGAAATATGCTCTTCGATCCTGAGCGCCCGCTGCACTGCGTCGCGCACGATCTTTTGCGTCAACGACCCGCTAAGCCCGTAGACGGGAACAAGCCCTTTGAGCCGCGAAACGTTCCCCAAAGGCTCGAACGAGGGATTCACAAGGGAAATCTGCCCGTACTTATTGCTGACCCTGCCGTAAAAGAGATACTCCCCCGCCTTTAAGCGCGTTGCAATGTAGGGCATATTAAACCAGACGGCGGTGAAATTTCTGCCTTCCTGCGATAAATGCGCACGCACCGTTTTTAAGCGTCCCGCATAGCGCACGGGCTCGACGTACGTAAGCGTGCACGCAACGAGCGCAAGCTCGTTATGATACACGTTGAAAATAGAAGCGCGGCTCGTCATATCGAGATACGCGCGCGGAAAATACGAACAGAGCTTCGCCGTCGTATCGATTCCCAATTTCTTAAAATCTTTTGCGCGCTTTTCTCCTACGCCCGCCAAATCTTCAATTCTCATTATTTTTGATTTTTATAAAATAATATTCAATATGTTATAAATTTCTAAATAGCTTTCCGCACAAAAAAAGAGCGGTTTTACCCGCTCTTGATTGCTTTATCATTCCAAAGAAAGCAGATAATAATACACAGGCTGTCCACCGTAATGGCAATCGACGTCGCAATCGGAGAACGCCTCCTGCACCTTCTCCGCAAGCGAAGTCGCCTCCTCCTCGTTTACGCCCTCGCCGTAGTACAGCGTGATGACTTCGTGATAGTCCTCTTTGAGCTTTTCGATGAGTTTGAGCACCGCCTCGCTGATATTATCCTTCTTATCCTTATCGCTCTTGGCAAGAATCTTTTTGTCGTCAAGACCGATGATGTCGCCCTCGTTGATTTTGAAGCCGTTGACGCTCGTCGTACGGACGGCGTGGGTCACCTGACCGGATTTCACGTTGTCGAGCGAATGAATCATATTCGTCTTGTTCTCTTCCACACTCGCTTCGGGGCTGAACGCAAGCGCCGCCGCAAAGCCCTGCGGGATATTCTTCGTGGGAATGACGTGGATCGTCCTGTTTTCCACAAGCGCACGCGCCTGCTCCGCCGCAAGAATGATATTTTTATTGTTCGGGAACACGAAAACGTGCTCTGCATTGATCTTTTGCACCGCCGTCGCGATATCCGAAGCGGATGGATTCATGGTCTGTCCGCCCTTGATGACGCGGTCTACGAACAAATCCTTGAAAATCTCTTCGATTCCGTCGCCCGCGCACACGGCAAGCATACCCTGTTCCTTCTTTTCCGCCTCGCGCTTTGCTTTGAGCGCGCGGTTCTGTTCGAGCATATTCTCGATTTTGGGACGGTCAAGCTCGCCAAGCTCCAACGCATAGGTGAGCGCAATGCCGGGGCAGTTCGTGTGAACGTGCACCTTGACCATTTCGAGATCCCCGATACAGATAACGCTGTCGCCGATTCCCATCAAATTCTCGCGCAATTTGTCGATATCGGCAAGCGTCGTGCTCTTTTTGAGGTTGATAATAAAGAATTCGGTGCAGTAAGCGAACTGGATTTCGCCCAAATCCATATTGATAATATCGGAATTATCGCCAAATTCGGGAGTACTTGCGGAATTAGCCGCCTCGGTCTGCACTTCGGAGACGATTTCGTCCCCCATGAGCGCCGCCTGAAAGCCGCGCATGATCGTCATAAGTCCCACGCCGCCCGAATCGACCACGCCCGCTTTTTTCAGAACGGGAAGAAGCTCGGGAGTCATGGCAAGCGCCCTGTCGCCCTCTTCGATGATTGCGGGAAGGAAGGTTTCGAAATCCTTATGTCTGCCCGCGATTTTGAGTGCGTACTCGCTCATCATGCGCACGACAGTCAAAATCGTGCCCTCTTTGGGAATGGAAACGGCGTTATAGGCAACCTTCGTGCCTGCGTCAAGCGCCTTTGCAAACGTTTTGGTATCTACGCTGTCCTGTTTATTGTCGCGCAGAACAGAACAAATTCCCCTGAAAATTTGGGAAAGAATGACGCCCGAATTGCCTCTTGCGCCCTTCAACGCGCCCTTGGAGACGCAGTCGCAGACGTCGGGGAATCCGTTGTTCGAGCAGGTCGAAAGCTCTTTGACCGCAGATTGAATGGTAAGAGACATATTCGTGCCCGTATCGCCGTCGGGAACGGGGAACACGTTGAGGGCGTCGACCTTTGCCCGATTATTATCAAGCATTTTCGCGCCGACCAAAACCATTTTGCGGAAGGTCGCGCAATTTATCGTTTTTTGCATGGAATGCTCCTAATATTAAAAATAATAGTCGGAACGCGGAGTTCGGTGTTAAGGCTTCAAACCGACGATGTTCACGTTTACGGTATCAACGATCATACCCGTAAAGTGTTCCACCTTGTACTTTACCGATTCCTTTAAGGCTTCGGCAACAGCTTCGATCGATACGCCGTATTTGATAAGGACGTACACGTCGATGAAGATTCGGTTTCCGGACGTAGTAATTTTTACGCCCTTTCCTCCCGCGTCACGTTTAAGTAATTCGGCGAGCGCGTCGGTAAAGCGGTGCGAAACGGTATCGACGATGCCGTAGCTTTCCACCGCAGCCTGAGACGCGACCTTTGCGATTGCAAGGTCGGAGATCGAAAATTTTCCGTATGCGTTGCTCGTGCTGACCGACATATAGAACTCTCCTAATTATCTATTCTATATTTTAACCCATATGCAAAGTTTTTGCAAGCGAAAATTGAAAAAAAATGCGATTTTTCTAAAAAAATACACATTATACCCGCTTTTTTAATTGCTTTTTTTTGCCCGAAATGGTATCATATTGCCGTTGATACGCGCAACGGTTTTTTTGTGCGGTAAATTGAGATTTTATCCTGCGGAGGTGAACGATATGTCGAGAGTATGCAGCGTGTGCGGTAAAGGTCAGGTGGCGGGCAACAACGTGTCCCACTCCCATCGCAAAACGAAGAGAACGTTTCAGGTAAACGTTCAAAAGGTAACTTACAAAAAAGACGGTAAAGAGGTCAACGATTACGTCTGCGCAAGATGCCTGAAAAGCGATAAAATCGAAAGAGTATAAGCTGAATTTTCAAAAACGCCCGCTTTTGTTAAGCGGGCGTTTTTCTATATTTCCGAAAGCACTCTCATAAAGTTTTTATAGGCAAATTTCTCCGTTCTTGCCGTGCCGAACTCCCCTTCCAAAAGCGATAAAAAGTCGGGCATACAGGACGGGTTTTTCAAATACGGATTTTCGGGTATCCCGTCGAAATCGCTGCCGAACGCCAAGCAGTCTTCCCCGCCCGCGTTCACGATCGCCCTTGCATGGCGAAGAAGCGCTTGCTTTTGCCCCTCCGCCGATAAATCGGGCGAGAGGAAATCCGCACAGAAATACAGCCCCACGACCCCGCCGTTTTCTGCAATCAGTTTGATTCCTTCGTCGGTCAAGTTGCGGGCGCTGTCAAGCACCGTTCTCGCCCCCGAATGACTTGCAATAAAGGGCTTTTTCGACGAGGCGGCTACGTCCTTGACGAGCTTATCGCTCCCGTGCGAAACGTCAACAAGCATACCAAGCTCGTTCATTTTTTCCACGCATTCGAAGCCGAACGGCTTTAAGCCCCGCTCCTCTTCCCGCTCCTTCAAAGTCCGCTTGCCTGCCAAAAGCCCCTCGTAATCGGGAAAGGCGGGAAATCCGATTTCGTTTTCATAGTTCCAAGTGAGGGTCATCATTCTTACGCCGCGCTTGTACAGAAAATCAAGTTTTTCAAGCGAGCCCTCGATCGCGCCCCCGTCCTCCACGGTCAAAAGCGCGTTCACGCCCGAGCTTATTTCACCCGCTTTTGTCACGGGTTTTATTTTTTCCCTTTCGCAAAACGCGTAAAAAGAATCGGCGAGCGAAGCCGCCTGCCGAAATCTGTTCTCGCGCGCGGAGATAAAAGCGGCGAAGCACTGCAACGTGCAATCGCCCCTTTCAAGCCGCTCTTTGGTGATCTGTTTTTCTCCTTCCGCCGTAAGCGTATCGGAATGTAAATCGATATATTTCATTTGCTTCTGTAAAAGAGTTTTAATACCTTTCTCACAAGAAAGGGCGGACGAATACAGATAATCAAGCGAGAACCTCCTCATTGTTGACGAATACCAATACCTTGCCTTCCGCCGTAAAGCTCGCTCTGTCCGCAGTCACCACGTTGGAGATACCGCGCGTAGAGCCGTAAAAAAAGGTTTCGGGCATCGGGTAATAGAAACCGTCACAGTCTATGATATGCGCGTCGCCGCCGAAAGGTGCAACCGAAACGGTTTTTCCCTTTTCTCCGTTTAATTCGATACGCCCTTCCGCCGCAAAGATTTTGGCGTAATTTGTGACGAGCGTAGCCCTCACGCCCCTTTCGCAAGCCTTGAAAAGCAAGTGGAGATTTCCGATAAAGTGATCTTCCCGTTTGCCCCCGCCGCCGTATATTTCAATTTCGTCATAGCCCGCTTCGATCGCGCGAAGAAGCGCGATCTCTCCGTCCGTATAGTCCTTTTCGGAGGGATACACCACAGACGGTGCAGGATTGGGAGTTTCGCTTAAAGAGTCAAAATCGCCGAGCGTTTCGTCGATTCGCACCTTTCCCTTTGCCCAAGCGTATGCGCCGTCACAGCAGTACACGTGCGCATTCGAGGCGTCGATATCCTTTTCGTACGGCTCACCGTTTAATAAGATGATCGCTTTCAACCCCGAAGCCTCTCTATCGTCTTTGCCATATCTTGCGAACGGAATACCGTGCTTCCCGCAACGATCACGTTTGCGCCTGCGTGCAAAACGGAATCGATATTTTCTTCCGTAATGCCCCCGTCCACCTCGATATCCTTTTCGGGATAACCGTTTTTGATACAGTACGAGCGGAGCTTTTCAAGACGGTGATATGTTTCTCCGATAAACTTTTGCCCGCCGTAGCCGGGAAACACGCTCATAACGAGGATCATGTCGGCAAACGGAACGCAGTCGAAAATCCTCTCTACGGGCGTATTAGGATTGATGACCGCACCGCACTTCATACCGAGCGATTTGATTTTTTTCAATCTATCGATAAGACTCTTGGGACCCGTCTCAAAGTGTATGGTCACAATGTCTGCGCCAGCCTTTTTGAACTCCTCAAAATGCGTTTGAGGATGCCGCACCATGAGGTGACAATCTAAGGGAAGTTTAGTATGCGGACGAAGTCCCTCCACCATTTGATGCCCGAAGGTGATGGGCGGCACGAAGCTACCGTCCATGACGTCGCAGTGGATATAGTCCGCTCCGCACTTTTCGAGTTTTTCCACCGTTTCCCCCGCCTTTGCAAAATCACTTGCAAGAATCGAAGGCGCAATTTTAATTTTCATCGTTTTCCTTCTCCCGATTGTTTTTAATAAAACTTGCTCTTAATTGTCCGCACGCGCCGCCGATATCCGAGCCGAGACTGCGGCGCAGGGTCGCCGAAACGCCGTTCTTCTCTAAAACGCCCAAGAAACGGTACGCCGCCTTTTCGTCCGCCGCAAGAAGCGAACGCTCCTTGACCTCGTTCAAGCGAATCAAATTCACGTGGCACGGCTTGCCCTTGACGAGCTTTGCAAGCGCTTCCGCGTGCTCTTTATCGCAATTTTCGCCCGCTATGAGCGTGTATTCGAAAATGTATCTTCTGCCCGTCTTTTCAAAATAATAGGCGCACGCGTCCATAATTTCGGGGATAGAATAGGCGTTTGCGATCGGCATTGTGCGTTTGCGCTCCTCGTCGGACGAAGCATGCAAAGAAACCGTCAAATTGACGGGTAATCCCTCTTCTGCAAACCTTTTCATTTGCGGCACGAGCCCGCAGGTCGAAAGACTCACGTTTCTAGGCGAAATGCAGATTCCGCCCTCCGCCGAAGCGTTTTTGATAAATTTTACGACATTATCGTAGTTATCGAAGGGCTCGCCGCTCCCCATTAAAACGACGTTCGTGACGGCGCGGTCTTTGAGCGTTCCTCCCTCCAAGCGGTTTACGACGAGAATTTGCGAAAGGATTTCGCCCGCGGAGAGATTCCGCACCAAGCCGCCGAGCGTGGAAGCGCAGAATTTACACCCCATGCGGCAGCCGACCTGTGTGGATACGCACTGCGTGTTGCCGTACTTGTAGCGCATAAACACGCCTTCGATCAGGTTGCCGTCCGCAAGCTCGAATAAGAACTTCTTTGTGCCGTCCTCTTTGGAAAGATAAGTTTCGCGTATCTTTACGGGCTCGTCCTCAAACTTTTCGAGAAGCGCGCTGCGAAGCTGTGCGGAAATCGGAATATCGCTTATCCGCTTGCCCTGCATGAGTCCTTCGAAAAGCTGCTTCGCACGGTACTTCTTCTCTCCCAAAGAAAGCACCAGCTCTTCAAGCTCTATGAAATTCAAATCCTGAAGTACGCTTTTCATTTGATAAATTCCGTAAGCACTTCCAACACTTCCGCCATTGCAGCCATGGAGGGCATATGTCCCGAATCCTTTACAACCTTACAGCTCACGTTTTCGTTTCCGCAGTTCTGCACTGCTTCACAAACGGTCTTTGTTAAAGTAACGAGATCCGTATCACCCTGAATGATAAGATAAGGAATTCGGATATCACACAAATCTTTCGCAAAATCGATTGTTAAAACTTCGCGAACCAAGCTTTCGTTGCCCCGATAGCCGTTTTTCACCACCGCCATAAAATCGCGGAAGCGATAGTCCGGACTCGACAAAAGCCCCTTTGCAATTTCTCCGATTTTGACAGGCTCACCTTTTTTGTTGATGAATCCGTCTGTATATTTGCTTAAATACTTGGAGCGTTTTTTGAGATTTTTATCGAGAATCTTATATTCGCAATCCGAACCCGTTTTTACAATCTCTTCAATTTCTCTTTGAACTTTTTTCGGTGCGGAAGAAAATGCTTTTAACATTTCTTCGCTGAAAAAGTCATTTTTAAGGAGTTGTCCGTAACAAAACGCACCATCAAGCGAATCGGGAATTTTAAGAGCCGTTTTTAACGCAAGAGCGCTTCCCCACGAGATACCGAAAAGATAGACTTTGTTTTGCGGAAAGCGGTTCTTGATTTCTTTGACCAAATCGCAAGTCATTTCCACAAAGCTATTTATCGAGAACGAGTTGTCGATTTTGCAGTTGTTGATGCCGCAACCGAGCTGATCCCAATAGACCATGACCGCTTTATCCGTCCAAGCGGGGAATAGTCCCCTTGCGCCCACTGAAAAGGGCACGGGCGAACCCGGTCCGCCGTGCAAGCAAATGACGACGGGAAGCTCACGCTTTTTGCCCTCGATTGCTATCTTTTGCGGATAGCCGCCCAAATTTACCGTGACGACCTCGGAAACCTCACAGCTTTTGATATATTCTTTTCGCGCTTTTTTCATTTCGTTCTCCTTAGTTTGCACACGTAAAACCCTGCGCCGAACGCCGTATCGGGTAAAAACTGCAAGCCGTATCTCTTTTTCATATGGTCGAGCGGACTTGTGATTTCTACCGCTTCAAACGCCGAATGCGTTTTCAAAAATTTCTCTACGATTTTATCGTTCTCCTCGCTGAGAAGAGAGCAGGTCGAATAATACAAATGCCCGCCCGCCTTTACGTAGCGGGAGCAGTTCTCCAAAATCGCGCTCTGCGCCCCGTTCAGGGAAGCAAAATTTTGTTCCTTTAACGCGATATCGGGATTTTCCGAAAGCGTTCCCAAGCCCGAACAGGGTACGTCGCAAAGAACGCCGTCAAACTTACTTTCCCATGCGGGATCGAATACGGAAGAATCCGCCTGCACGGGCGTTACGTTTTCCGTGCCCATGCGCTCTATATACGCTTTGATAAGCTCTACGCGGTGTTCGTGAAGCTCGCACGCCATGACTCTTTCGCACTTCTTTGAAATCAAAACGCTCTTTCCGCCGGGCGCGGCGCACGCGTCCAAAAAGTTTTTACAGGGCTCTACGGTACTTGCGATCGCCACCGAGCCGACCGATTGAAAGGTATAGTCGCCCGCGAAAAACCCCTCGTCCCGTGTAAAGTTTTCAAAACAATACACGCTTTCAAAAGGAGTAGTTTTGTGCGGAAGGGTCAAATATTTCTCCTCGTTCCGCTCGAAGCGGACGGTCACGCCCGCGCTCTTTGCAAAGAGAATGTTCTCCGCACGCGCCCCGTACTCCGCTTTTATCTTTTTGACGGCAAAGAGCGGATAGTTGCTCTTCACGGCAAGCCCCTCGTCACCCTTGGGAAGCGCGACTTTTGCCTCGTCGAAATTTCTTAAAAAAGCGTTTACAAACCCCGCCATGCCGCCCTTGCCGAGCTTTTTCAAAAGCTCCACCGCCGTGTCGGTCACCATATACTTGGGCTTTTTCAGCTCGATGAGCCAATACAGCGCGATTTTAAGAAGCGTCCTTACGCTCTGCTTGGGGCTCTTGGGCGCAAACGTGCGAATGCACAGCGACAAATAAGAATCCCTCTCCAATACGCCGTACACCGTTTTTACGGTGCGGGCGCGATTGAGCTCCTCGATATCCGTCTCGGCAAGCGCGATTTTCAGGTGCGCGCCCTCGCCGTAAATTTTCGTTAATACCCTATACGGGTCATAAAACGGGTTGGTCAAAACGCTGCCCCACTTTTACTTTTCTTCCGTTGCAGAAATCTTTGTCCGACATCACCTTTCCGCCTGCGGGCTGAATTTCGGTAATGCGCACCGCGCCTTCGCCGCACTTGACGACGAAGCCCCCTTTCGCATCGCTTACGAGCACCGTGCCAAATAGCTCGTCCCCGCTATATTCCTGCGCTTCGGCGTGATAGAAATTGAGCGTAAGCCCCTCCACCGTGCCGAAGGCAAGCGGCGAAGAAGCGAGCCCGCGAATAAGACGGCTGACTTCCTCTGCGGACTTAGAAAAGTCCACCTGCGTGCGCACGACCTTTTTACAGACGAAGCCATCGCCCTGTTTTTTGAGCTCGATATTGCCCGCCTCGATCTTTTGAAGCGCTTCCACGATAAGTTTTGCACCGAGAAAAGCGAGCCGTCCCATGAGCGTATCGTAGGTATCGAGCGGCGATATCTCCGTTTTTGCGGATAAAAGCATATCCCCCGTATCGAGCCCCGCGTCCGTCTTCATAATCGTAACGCCCGTTTCTGTTTCCCCGTCTATGATAGCGCGGGCAATGGGCGCAGCGCCGCGGTAGGCGGGCAAAAGCGAAGCGTGCACGTTCCACACGCCCTTGGGGAATAAATCTAAAATCTCCTGCGTGAGTATCTGACCGTAGGCGCAGGTCACCATTAAATCCGCCCCGATGTCGGCAAGAACGGAATAGTCCGCTTTGAGTTTTTCGGGCTGAATGACGGGAATGTTAAGCTCCATCGCCGCCTCTTTGACGGGCGGGGGCGTAAGGATTCCCTTTCTGCCCTGCGGTCTATCGGGCTGGGTAAGCACCGCCGCAATATCAAACCCCGCTTTGTGCAATTCTTTCAAAGACGAAACTGCAAATTGCGGCGTGCCTGCAAAAACGATTTTCAAGATTTAATCCTCCGAATCTCTTACGTTCGTTGCCTTGTCCGTGTACACTATTCCGTCCAAATGGTCGAACTCGTGGCAGATAGCACGAGCAAAGAAGCCGCGCGCGACGAGCGAATATTTATCGCCCTTTCTGTCTTGGAAAAGCACCTTCACTTTATCGGGACGGCGCACCGTGCCCATTTTTCCGCGAATGGAAAGACAGCCCTCCGGTCCCACCTGTTCCCCCTTCTGCCAAACGAAAACGGGATTGATAAACTCGAAGAACCCCTCCTCAACGTCCACAACGGCAACGCGCACGGGCACGCCGATCTGGGGCGCGGCAAGTCCCGCCCCCTGTTCCTTTTTGACGGTGTCCTTCAAATCGTCTAAAAGCGCGTTGAGCTCTCCGTCAAAGCGTGTTATAGGCTTGCAGGTCTCCCTAAGTACGGGATTCCCGATTTGTACGACTTCTCTTACCATGGCCGTTCTCCTTTTAACTTAAATTCGCGGGATTTTCTTCGACATATACGAGCGCGTTTTTCGGTTTGACTTCCGAACAAGCGGCGTAAATTTCTTTGAGTAGCAACGGATCTACAAGCCGCATTAGTACTTGATAACGGTAGCTGTTCTTGATATATTTGATGGGCGCGTGCATTTTATTGAATATTAAGAAGCTCTCGCTTTTCTCTTGATAAATTTGATTAAGCCTGTCGTAGACTTCTTTGAGCGCGGAGAGCGCTTCTTTTTCATTCTCTCCGCACACCATCACGCGCACGATTTTTGCAAACGGCGGGAACATCGTGGCGGCGCGGATGGAAATTTCATGCTCGTAGAAGCCTTCGTAATCGTACGCTGTGGCAAAACGCAGAATGTAATTTTCGGGATCAAAGGTCTGCAAAACGACCTCGCCCCTGTCCTCGGCACGCCCGCTTCTGCCCGCGACCTGCGTGACGAGCTGGAAGGTGCGCTCCCCGCTCCTGTAATCGGAAAAGTGCAAACTCATATCCGCGTCCAGAATCCCCACGAGGGTGACGGCGGGGAAATCGTGCCCCTTGGCGACCATCTGCGTGCCGACGAGAATATCCGCCTTGCGCTCGGAAAACTGTTTTAAGATTTTGAAATGCCCCTCTTTGCCGTTCGTCGTGTCGTTGTCCATTCGAAGAATGCGCGCGTTGGGATACAAAGATTTTAACTCGCTTTCGATTTTCTGCGTGCCCGTGCCCACGTAGCGGATATGCTTTCCTCCGCACTCGGGGCAGGCGGGAAGCATTCTGTACTTCGCGCCGCAGTAGTGACATTTGAGGCAGTTTTCCTCGCTGTGATAGGTGAGCGAAACGTCGCAATTCTCGCACTTGGCTACGTACCCGCAGTCGCGGCAGATGACCGTCTGCGAATAACCCCTGCGATTCAAAAAGAGAATGGCTTGGTTTCCCTCCCCCAAACACTTTTCCAATTTTTCTTTGAGTATGCGCGAGAAAGGCGAGGGATTTCCCCTTCTTACTTCCCGCCGCATATCCACGATATTCACTTCGGGAAGCGGGCGCGCATTGATTCTGTTCGGGAGCTTTACAAGATTGTATTCGCCGTTCTTCGCCTTCATGTACGTTTCGACGGAGGGCGTCGCACTCCCTAAAATGAGCTTACAGCCGTTGTGCTTCGCACGCAAAAGGGCAATATCCGCCGTGTTGTAGCGGGGCGAGCTCTCCGAAGAATAGCTTCCGTCGTGCTCCTCGTCGATGATGATGACTCCCACATTCTCGACGGGCGCGAATACCGCAGAGCGCGCGCCGATCGCAATTTTTGCTTCCCCCTCGCGAAGTCGCATCCATTCGTCGAAGCGTTCGCCTGCCGAAAGTCCGCTATGTAAAATCGCCGCGCTCCGCCCGAATCGTGCGCGGAGCTGGGAGAGCATCTGCGGCGTTAAGGAGATTTCGGGCACGAGGAAAATGGCGCTCCGCCCCGCTTTCAGCTCTTCGGCAATCATGTTTAAGTAAATTTCCGTCTTGCCGCTGCCCGTAACGCCGTGAAGCAGCGTGACAGTCTTTTCTGTATTTTTAATAGAAGCGACGGCGTTTGCCTGTGCCGGAGTCAGCGTGTGTTCTGCCCGCTCCCCCGAGACCTCTTTGTAGGGGTCGCGGTAGCGCCGCCGTTTTTCCTCTTTTAACGCACCCTTTTCCAGCAGCGATTTATAAGCCGCCGCCCCGAACTGTTCGCGAAGATACGCGCTCTCCGCTTCGCCGTGCTCATCGAGATAGCTATACAGCATTGCTTGCTTAGGAGCGCGGGGCGATATAGTAACCGCTTGTCCCGATAGACGGGCGTAGGTTTTATAGACTTCGCTTACCTTACCCGTCCGCATTTCCGCAGGCAGAAAGAGCCGCAAAGAGAGCGCAAGCGGACAGCGGTAGCGCTCGGAGATTTTTTTAGCCAAATGAAGGCACTCGGAGGTGATTGCGGCAAAGTCCTCTTCGGCGCGGTAAACGCGCTTCAATTTTTCCGCAGGGTAATCGCTTTTATCTTTTACTCGCACGACGAAGCCTGTCGCAACGCTCCTCCCGAAAGGAACGGCGACCCGCATACCTGCCGTTATATCCTCGTCGCAGGCGTAGTCGAAAATTTTATCCACGTCGCTGTGGGCAATGTCTACGATAACTTCCGCAATCATGAGTACCCTTTATTGAAACAGCCCCTTTTCGGGGCTGTTTCTTGTTTTCAGTTCGTTTGATCCTTAGTCGTGGCTGCCGTAAATCTTACCGTTCATGACCTCGTTGCACGCAAGGACGAGTTCCTTTTGCTTGCCGGGAAGTTCGGTAACGCCCGTAGACTGCATCTGCTCGATGATCTGACGGGTGCGCTTTGCAACGAGCACGCACAGCTCGTAACGGCTCACAGGCAGCTCCTCCGAGCCGAGCTTTCTTACCAATTCGTCTACCGAAGGTTCGTTTATCATATCAAAATCTCCTTTTGCTTTTTTCCGTTTCAA
>JAIDSX010000070.1 GCA_029060985.1 Clostridia bacterium
CCCTATTTTTTCGCCGTTGCAATCCATGAGCTTAATACCGTTATCGAAGTACGGATTATGACTTGCGGAGATCATAACGCCGCAGTCAAACCCTTCCGTCCGCGCAACGAAGGAGACGGACGGGGTCGTCGTCACGTGTAAGAGGTATACGTCCGCACCCGAAGCAGTCGCCCCCGCCGTAAGCGCATATTCGAACATATACGAAGAGAGCCGCGTATCCTTCCCGACGACGATCCGCGCCCTCTTTTTGCCGTTTTGATTGAAATAGCTTCCCAAGAATCTGCCGATACGAAAGGCGTGCACCGCAGTGAGCGTTTCGTTCGCCCTTCCGCGAAATCCGTCCGTTCCGAAATATTTACCCAAGTCATGCCTCCAAAACGGCGCGTGTACCCGCCGCAAACCATACTATGCCGCGCACGAAAAAGGCGTGATTACTCTTTCTTCAAATATTTTTTCGCCCCTCCTTCCTTGACCGTCTCCCGACATCTGCCGATACAAAAATCATGCGTATCCAAATTCTTTGTAAGAGTCGTTCCCGCCGCAAGATAACTGCCTGCGCCCACCGTCACGGGCGCAATCAAATTACAGTTACTGCCGATAAAACAACCATCCTCCACCTTCGATTTCGATTTGGTTTTTCCGTTATAATTCGCAAACACGACCCCGCAGCCGATATTCACCTTTTCTCCGACTTCCGCGTCGCCGATATAGCTCAAATGCGCAGACTTGCTCCCGTTCCCGAAATTGCAGTTTTTGAGCTCCACGAAGTCCCCGATCCGGCAGTGATCTCCCACGACGCTGTTCGGGCGCAGATAGGCGTAAGGTCCGATTCTCGTATTGTTTCCAACCCGCGATTTTTCCAAAACGCTGCGCATAATTTCGCTGTTTTCTCCAATCACGCTCTCGATAATTTCCGAGTCTTTTCCGATACGGACGTTCTTTTCAATTACACAGTTTCCTATGATCCGCGCGCCTCGCTCGACGATTGTGCCCTCGTGGATTTCAGCAAGAAAGGATACCTCCGCCCCCTCCTCTACAAGCACGCCACGCTTTGACAGGCGAGCGGCGTTTTCCCTTGCCGCACGGTTGAGAAGCGCAGGATAATCCGCAAGCGAAAACAACCCCTGTTCGATGCGTCCGACAAATCCGCTTTCCCTGCCGCCGCGTACGACGTATCCGCCTTCAAAAGAAAAACTGCCCTCGTTCTCTCTTAGAAATTTGTTCAATTTTTCTTCCGTCAAAAACGGATAAACAGGATAGAGCACTACCTTATCCCCGTAAGGCAGTTCCCCGTCTATAATCTCCGCACCAAGATTTTCCTGCATGAGCTCTAAAATATTTTTGCCGAGAAGGTCTAATTCAAAGCTCTCCTTTCCTCGAAAGTTGAAAAAACTGCGTTTTACCAAATAAATTTTCATCGTTATCATATCTACGCAAAAAAGAAAAAACCCGTTCAAAAACGGGTCTTTTACGCAAAAATAAGTCATTTATGTGTGACGTAATACTATGAAATTGCGCTAAATTGATGTTTTATTCGGTCAACAACGCCCTTTTTACCGCTAAAAGATAGCTTTCGTAGAGCTCATCGTATTTTTTACGATCGGGTGACGGGGTAAAGATTTTTTCGGAAACGCGCTTATTTTGAAGCTCATCCGCATTCAAAATCCCTAGTGAAACCGCCGAAAAAAGCGCAACGCCCAAGAGCGTGCTCTCCCTCTCTTTGGGGCGGTTTACTCCGATTCCGAGGACGTCCGACTGAAACTGCATTAAAAAAGAATTTGCACAAGCGCCGCCGTCGCACTTGATTTCCCTTAAACAGATTCCGCTGTCGCGGATCATGCAATCTGCAAGATCGCGGGCGGTATACGCAATACTTTCGAGCACCGCTCTTACGATATGCGCCCGCGTCGTTCCGCGTGAAATGCCCGTAAGTAAACCCCGCGCTTCGCTGTTCCAATGGGGCGCGCCAAGCCCCGTAAACGCGGGCACAAAGCTCACGCCGCCTGCGTCTGTAACCGAACGCGCGATCTCTTCGGTCTCCTCGCTCGACTTGACAATTCCCAAGCCGTCGCGCAACCATTGCACCGCGCTCCCCGCATTAAAGGCGCTCCCCTCCAACGCGTAAGCGGTCTTGCCGTTCAGCGTATAGCCGATCGTCGTCAAAAGTCCGCTATCCGAAAATACACATCGTTCTCCCGTGTGGAAGAGCATGAAAAGTCCCGTGCCGTACGTGATTTTTCCGTCCCCTTCCCGATAGCAAGCCTGTCCAAAGAGCGCCGCCTGCTGATCGCCAAGCACACCTGAGACGGGAATCACGTTATTCCTGAACTTTACCGTACCGAACAGCGAATCGCTCGGTACAGGCTCGGGAAGAATTTCTAGAGGAATTCCGAAGAAATCGCACAACTCCTTATCCCACTGCATTTTACGGATATCAAAGAGCATGGTGCGCGACGCATTCGTGTAGTCCGTCAAGAACTTGCCCGTAAGACGGAAAATAATAAAACTTTCCACCGTTCCCGCACACAGCTTTCCTTCTTCTCGAAGTTTTTTCGCCTCGGGGATATTTTCAAGATTCCATTTGATCTTGCTTGCGGAGAAATATGCGTCGGGAAGAAGCCCCGTCTTTTCTTTGATTTTCTTCCGCATCTCCGTACTGATAGAGGCGCAAAATTTTCCCGTTCTGCGGCACTGCCAAACGATTGCGGGACATACGGGCTCTCCCGTTTCGCGATTCCAAAATACGACGGTCTCTCTTTGATTCGCAATTCCGATGCCCGCCACGTTTTCCGCGCCCGCCGCTTGCACGCAGTCGTTCAAAACGTACATGACCTTATAGTAAATTTCGTTGGCATCCTGCTCGACCCAGCCGGAATGAGGATAACTCTGCCCCACTTCCTGTTGCGCACGATGAACGAAAACCCCTTTATGGATATCGTAGACGCCCGCACGAACGCTTGTAGTGCCCTCGTCAAGGGCGATAACATATTTCTTCATAATTACCCCTTAAAGGCTTAGAATCCTCTTCCTCCGCCTCCACCGAAGCCTCCACCGCCGAAGCCGCCTCCAAAACCTCCGCCAAAGCCGCCCTTCCCGATGCCGCCGCGGTATCCGCCCTTAGGCGAAGGACGCGTCACCATATTCGTAGAGAGCGAGCGGTTGAAGGAATTGAACAACGAATACCAAACGATACAGTCGAAAGCGCTTGTGGAATGGTAGCTGCAATAGGAAGGCTTGGAAATATTAAGTCCCTTGAATTTATTCGTCCAAGCCTTCGTGACCCCCAAAACCTGCGCATAAGGCAAAATTTTGTAGTACAGTTCAGGGTCGTCTTTTAACATAAACTCGATCTTCTCGCGCTCGGTAAATTCAATGAACTGCTTGAAGCCGAGAATCTGACCGAGCTTTTCCGCATGCTCCTTCGTAGGCGTGATACAATCGCCTGCAAGAATCCCTGCCGCCGCGGAAAACACAACAAGCACGAAGCCCGTTCCCCAACCGAAGGCGGGCGAAGGCACCAAACAGAGCAGAAATCCAAATAATACGCCTATAAGAAACAATCCCAATACGGTGAATACAAGCCGCACCGGTTTCCATTTATATTTGCGCCGCGTAAACGTGTTCATGCCGATCGCAGGCGGTAAAAATGCAAACGCGCAGCTAACGAAGGTTGCCCACCACAGAAGATACCCCTTGGATACCGTCAATAACGTAAAGAGCCAGGCAAAGCCGCCCAATAAAAGAAGCGCAAGTAAGCCTACGATCACGACGGGCGCTACCGCTCCGCGGTAGGTATTCTTCGTCGAATCCGAAACGACCGTTTTCATGCTGTCCGCCGTCGTATAAAAGCTGTTGGAAAGGCTGCTTATCTTGACCGACTCACGCCCGCTGAAAAGCGCGTCGTACATTTGCTTACAGTATAGCGGCTCTTCTTCCCCGATAGGCTTTGACGATTTATAAACCGTAGGATCTTTTTCGCTCTCCGTCAAATCGATATGTAAATAACCCTTCGAGGCGAGATAGAAGAACAGCGCGCCGTAATCCTCTTTATCGATCTTATCGTCAATAAGTTTACCCATAAGAAACGGGTCCATATTATCGGGTACGGAAAGAGAAACTGGTTTTATGATCGTATAGCGGCGGTATTTTATAAACCTTAAAACGCACGCAATGCCTAAAAGCACCGCACCTGCAAGAAATGCGTATAGGATCGACAGGTCTGCCTTCGTTGTGAGCACGCCGTCTTGAAAAGAAAAATCCACGGTAATGCCCGCTGTCGTGCCCTCGTAATAGGAATTTACACGGAGATTTTGAGCAGTTACGCGCCACTCCCTCTCCCCTGTTTTTTCGATAGCCGCATTTGCATGATTCCCCTTCACGCCGTATTCACCTGAATAGACGATGGGAGTGCCCTTCAATTCGCCGGGAAGTGAAATCATCGCGGTGAACGAATCAATCGAAGCCTGCCAACCGTAGCCGAGCACGTTGAGCGGAAGATACCCCTCCTCTTTCAGTGCAGGAACTTCCATTTCGTACGTAAGCGTATAGACGCGGCTCTGCCCCTTCACGCGCTGCGAGCCGCCCAAATAATATGAGAGAAAACTGAAATCGTCCGTTTTGAAATAGGGCGAAAAGTCCGTTGAATTTTCACACTTTGCGGAAATATTGCGGTATACGACTCCTCCGCCGAGCGGGAAATCCCGAATTAGCCCGTGCGAATCGTAGCCCGAAAAAGTCGCCGTGATCCGTTCCTTTACTTCGACCACGCGATTTTTGGAGATATTCATTTCCGTTTCGTAGCTATCGATGCTGAAACCGTATGCCACAAAATCAAGCGAACTTGCCGATACGGAAACGGGCGGGTTAATGCCCGCCCATACCGCAAGAGCAAGGACGATTGCAAAACATACGACAAACAGTCCCCATAGGCTCTTCGTTTTTTTCATGGTTTTTCCTTAAAACTGCACTTTTACGTTCTTACGCTCTTCTTCCGAATCAAGCTCGAAATACTTCTGCTTTTCAAGGCGCATTCTGCGCGCAACGATATTCGAAGGGAACACTTCGAGACGCGTGTTGAATTCGCGCACGACTGCGTTGTAGTATCTTCTTGCGGCGGAAATCTCGTCCTCGATATCTCTCATCTGTCTCTGCAAATCCATGAAGTTCTGATTGGCTTTCAGCTGAGGATAAGCCTCCTGCAACTTAAAGAGCGATTTCAACGTGCCGGAAAGCGCGTTCTCCGCGTCGATCTTCTCGCCCGTAGTTTTTGCCGATATCGCAATGTTTCTCGCCTGAATGACCGCTTCGAGCGTTCCGCTTTCGTGCTTTGCGTAGCCCTTTACCGTTTCAACGAGATTCGGAATGAGGTCGTAGCGCTTTTTGAGATGAATATCGATCGTAGACCACGCCTCTTCCACTTGGTTTTTCAAGCGCAACAATTTATTGCCGAGTGAAATCCGAATGATAAAAAGAATGATGATGAGAAGAACAGCCGCCCCTACACCAACGCCGATTCCGATTTTCTCTTCCGTACTGAGCACCAACAAGGTATTTAACATTTTTCAGCCTCCTAAAATTTATTATATCATAAAAGCGGAATATTGTCAATATTCCGCTTGCAACATTTCTCTTAAATGAAGCGGAGAATTTCGCGGTAAATTTTAGTATCTTCGGGAAGGAAGGTATTAAATATCACTTTTAGCGGGTAATCGCTATGTCTTAATTTCCAATTCAAAACCGCACCGACGGCGATTTCCGCCGCTTCCCCGCGGGGAAAGTTAAAAACACCCGTCGAAATACAGCAAAACGCTATCGATTTTATATTGTTCTCCTCAGCAAGATTCAAGCAGGACGTATAGGCGGAACGCAGTCCTTGACGTTCGGTATCGCCAAGCTCCCGCCCCACGAAGGGACCTACCGTATGTATAACATATTTCGACGGAAGATTATAGGCAAGCGTTAAGTGCGCCTCCCCCACTTCCGATTCCCGCCCGAGCCGTGCAACAACTTTCGCGCAGGCATCGCGAAGCTGCATTCCCGCCGCGGAATGGATCACGTTGTCGATACAATTATGCGACGGAAGGAAACAACCGAGAAGCGCGGAATTTGCCGCGTTTACGATCGCGTCCGCATTCAAGCGTGTAATGTCGCCTTCCCAAAGTGATACGCCGTTCTTGATTTCAGGTATCTCTTCTACGGAGACGATCCCGCGTTCCAAGCTCTCCGTCCAAAAGAGCCTGTCCTGCACCTCCAAAATTTCCTGCGGCACGGGCAGAGCCGCGCGAACGTTCATATACTCACGGATAAGCCGCCGCTTTTTCTCTTGGCTTGCACTGAACGCCGCAATCATACCGCGCTCTTTGAGTAAAAAGCGCAACAGCGTTTCACAGGCCTCCGATTTTTCCTCTTGACTTTTGAAGGGCTCTGGACGAGGATAGTGCTCAGATACGGACATATTATTTCCTCTTCTTTTTGTAGTAACCGATAAATCCGCCCGCAAGCAGAAGTTTTCTCTGTTCCTCGGTGAGCGGTGCAAAATTCAAAACGATATCCCGCGTCTTTCTTTTTGAAATCAGTTTGACGACGATACGCTCTTCCTTACGTTTGATTGCTTCCGCAATCCCTTCGAAATAGAGAAGCTCGTCCATCTTAAACGCAATTTTATCCGTTAAGAAGGGAATCGTTCCGTCGTTTACGAGCGCTTTGATTTCCTCCTCGGAATACGCCTCTTTGGCGATACAGACGGAAATCATCTTTTCATCGCAGACCTCGCCGCAAATATCGTCGGGAAAAACCGAAGCGACCGCGTAGGAATAGCGCGTATTCTCGTCAGGTACAAAATCCCCAAGCGTCTTTTTGATTTTTTCGCTCGCCTCGAAATAGCGCCCCTCTCCGTCCGCTTCGGGATACGAGAAATCGCTCTCTCCCTCGTCTACGCCGTATACGCAGGAAAATCTCGTGATCAAATTTTTAGGCAGCGGCTCCTGTAAAGGGAATGCGTATCTGTAATCGCACTCCGTTTTCATTTCCTTTTCGCCCTTGCCTGCACCAAGATATACGGAGGAATAGGTATCCTCGTTTACCGCATACTTTTTCAGACGTTTGATTTCTTTATATTCGAGCGCAGAAGTAAGTTTCCCGCCCAACGAAGCGGAAACCGCAAGCGTTCTTACGTCGAGGCGCAGGGGCGCGTATCTTCCCGCCACCGCGCAAGCGGTCGCCGCGTCGTATAAATCGTTGGAGAGAGCGACCTCTCCAACCGATACGCCCTCTTCGCTTAAAAGGCTCAAATAGCCGCTCTCTGCAAGCGCCTTTAAGACGGAGCGGGAGACAGGATAAACGCGATAGTCCCCTTCCGCCTTCGCGCCGCGCAACAACTCCGCAAACTCAGCGATATTTTCAAACGTACCGCCGAGCATACCGTCCACAAGTCCGCCGTTCAAATAGATTTCGCCGTTCTCGTTGCGGCAAAGCAAATCGGGATCGCAGGGAAGCTCCTCTGCACTTAAAAATTCTTCCAGTGTAAAAATTTCGTCCGCGACGGAAATCATGGGCTCCGTGCGCGTCAAATCGATCGTAACGCCGCCGTCGTAAAAAGCGGGCTGAACGGGAGCACAGTCCTCCGTTTCCCAAACGGTAGCAAAGCAGCCCGTTTCCCGCACGATATTATCGATCAAAACGCGGCTCTCCATGGAGAGATTCGTCACGCCCGTTCCGAAAAATTCAAATATTTTATCGGAGACGTCGATTTCCTCGAACGCTTTCAGAAAGGAAAGCCCCACGTCGATTGCGCCTACGCCGCGGCGTAGCTTGCCCTTTACGAATACGCCGACAACCTCTTTATTTTCAAGCGGATACGGCATACGGAGAAACTGCGAAAGGAAGTCGTAGTCCGAGCCCGGAACGCACATTGCGCCGCAAGCTCCCGCCGAAACGCCGAACGAAGTCATTATAAGCTCCCCCTTTTTCGCGCCGCAATCGGCAAGATAATAGGAAGCGCTTGCAACGCCGCTCGGCACGAAATTGCCGCCGAACTTCTTTGCAGATTCATACGAGGAACGCGTACTCAGAACGTCCGCTCCGCCTGCCGCAAGCGTATACGGCACGGTAAACCCGTCAAGCCCGAGCGAGAGAACGCCGCTTAAAATCCCGTAATTGTAATCGGGCGAGCTCACGTCCGATAAAAGCGAATCGAAGATAAGCGCCTTTTCACCGTGCGCTTTCAAAATCGCATAAGACAGCGTATTCTTGACCGCATTTTCCTTTTTATCAGATGTCATGAACGCCTGCGATTCCTTTTCGATTTTTCCGCTTTGATAGTAAACGCCCTGCTTGATAACCTTAACCATGTTTGCCCTCCGCATGATTTACGATAATATTATATAAGATTTTTCATATTTTTTCAAGCATTACCGCTTGTACTTATCACTTTTCAAAGAAAAATTTTTTTGTCGCGGAAAAGGATTGATTTTTCGCACGAGTTGTTTTATACTTATTTTATGGAAAACCCCGTAAAGACCTATAAATTCCGATTTACACCGATGATGATTGCCGTTTTTTCGCTCGGAATTGCCCTGTGCGCCGCCTGTTTTGCGATAACGACTTGGCAGTTTTCCGAATTTGTAAACGGACTCCGTGGCAATATAAGCTCGGCTTGGGAATGGATTAAATATCTTCTATTGTACTTTGTCAGTATCTTCCTCGCCGTGCTCTTGATTGCTATGCTCATTCGCTCGCACTATATCTTGACCGAAAAACGGCTGATTACGCAGTTCGGCATTATATTTTCGAAGTACGAAATCAAAAAGATACGCTCGGTTTGTCTTTTGAACGGAACGAAGAAGCTGAATGTGTATTTCGATGATTTCAAAAACCGCTTTATCACGATCGTGGTGAAGGAAGAATGGTACGACGATTTTATAAGGACCTTAACTTCTATCAACGAAAAAATTGAGTTTGACTTTACATCTCCCGAAAATAAAGAAATAAAAAAATAATAAGAAAGACGCCATCCCGTTTTGGGAGGGCGTCTTTTTT
>JAIDSX010000071.1 GCA_029060985.1 Clostridia bacterium
CAATCTTACGCGAGCACTTCTCCGCGCCGCGCCTTGCGTATATGGCGTTATTTACCGCACTTGCGTACGTCGTGACCTTTCTCGAATTTCCCATATTTCCCGCAACGCCCTTTTTGAAGCTCGATTTTTCCAACGTGTTCTTTTTGATAGAGGGCTTTATCTTCGGACCTGTGGAGGCAATCGTCTCTATCGGAATCAAAGAATGCCTGTCCCTCATCGATACGCAAACGGCGGGGGTCGGCGAGCTTGCAAACTTTTTGATGTCAACGGCGTTTATTATCGTGCCCGCAATCGGCTACCGTTTCTTAAAGGGTAGGAAATGGGTCGCGGTGTTTCTCACCCTTGCCTGCGCGGTGCAAATCGGCGTGAGCGCACTCGTAAACCGATACATCAACTATCCGTTCTACGGCTCGCTTTTCGGCTTCGACGGCGCGGCGATGTTTAACAGCACTTGGGAGTTTGTTCTTCTCTTCAACCTTATTAAAAGCGTATCGATAAGCGTGCTCGTCTTTCTTGTGTATAAGCCGCTATCGAAATTCATTAAAGCGACCGATTTGCGCTTTCAGAAGCGGATGCAAAAGGCAAAGCAAAAGCGTAAAGAAAGATAATTAAATTCGATTGCAAAATTCTGCCGTATGCGGTATAATATCCGTATATGGCAGTTTTTGTTTCTCACGGTGAAAAGGAGACGCTTGCCTTTGCCGAAAATTATGCAAAGACTCTTCACGCGGGCGACGTCGTCTGCCTCGAAGGGGATATGGGCGCTGGCAAGACGGTATTCGCAAAGGGCGTCGCGCGGGGCTTGGGCATTCAAGAGGAAGTGACTAGCCCGACTTACGCATACGTAAACGCATACGGAAATAAACTGTTTCACTTCGATTGTTACCGTGTGACAAGCGAGGCGTTTGCGGAGAGCCTGGGCTTTTCGGAATACTTCGATATGAACGGTATCTGCCTCGTGGAATGGAGCGAAAACATAAAAGGACTTCTTCCCAAAACCGTAAAGAGGGTAAAAATTACGGGAAGCGGACAGATAAGGGAGATCGAATATTGAACTTTCTCGGCGTTGATACGAGCTCGGAATATTTGACCGTCGTAGCCTGTAAGGGCGAAAAACAAGTGACGCGGTTTTACAAGGATTGCCTGCGCAATCATTCCGTGCGTCTTATGGAAGAAATCGATTTTGCTTTTCTTACGCTTGATATGAAGCCTTCGGACTGCGACTTCTTTGCGGCGGTCGTGGGGGCGGGGTCGTTTACGGGAATCAGGATCGGCATTTCCACCGTGAAGGGGTTATGCCTTGCGGCGGGGAAGCCCGCGCTTCCCGTCACTTCTTTCGAGGTGCTTGCATACGCTGAAAAAGAGCAAAAACTTCTTGCTTCGATCGACGCGGGGCACGGCTATTTATACGCCGCGGGCTATGAAAACCGCAAGATAGTAATTCCCCCTGCGTACCGTTCGAAGGAAGAGGCGGAGGAGCTTGTAAAACAGGGTTACCGTTTGATCGACTGGAAATGCGTCGATCCCGCAAAGGGATTTATGGAAGCGGTCAAGGCGAACTCAAAAAACACGGTTGCGGCGGAAGAGCTTTCGGCGCTGTATCTTAGAAAATCTTCCGCGGAA
>JAIDSX010000072.1 GCA_029060985.1 Clostridia bacterium
TCCCACACCCGTATCTCTGAAAAAGAACGGATTGCCGAGTTTGTCGTTTATGAGCTGCCACAAGCTCAAAAAGGAAGGATAGAGAAGCGTTCCCGCAAGCGTTGCTGCGGCAAATTTTTTGCCCAGCAGACACGCGCCCAAAATAAACAGGGCGATATTCGCCGCATAGACGGTGATATTGACTGCCCAATCTGCAAACGGGTGGTCTTCCCCCAAAAGATTTCTTACGAAAATACCGATGCCCGTCGTCCCGCCCATTACGAAATCGTTCGGGATAATAAAGAATGCGGAAGCCGCCGCCGCGATCGCGTTTCCGGCGATTACGATAAGGCAATACTTCAAAAATTTCAGTACCTGCCGCTTCGTCGGTTTTTGTAGTTTGGGAAATTTCATACGCTTTTCCTCCGCATATCATTATAGCATCGCGCCCGCTTCTTTACAAGTGTTTTGAAAAAATTTTCACAAGATTATCCCCTTTCCTCCTAACTTTTCAAAAAAAATAAACCCCTTCGACGGAAGGGGCTTATCTTATATGGAACTTAAAGATTACAGCTGCAACCGCTGTTACAGAGTCCGTATTGACGGGCGTAGTAGGAATCGTAGTTGCCGCAGTCCGTATAGGAGCTTAAATCGCGCGAGCGATTGCATCCGCAACCACAGCCGCTGCGCGAATTGTTGTTGCAACCGCAACCACAGCCGTTGCGCGTATTGTTGTTGCAGCCGCATCCGCAGCCGCTGCGCGTATTGTTGTTGCAGCCGCATCCGCAGCCGTTGCGCGTATTGTTGTTACAACCGCAGCCACAGCCGCTACGGTTATTACCGTTACAGCCGCATCCGCAAGGGCTCGTAAACAAATTTCTGAGTGCGCACGCAACTTCGTTCAAAAGCGCACAGCAACCGCAGCCGCTGCGATTGTTATTGTTACAGCCGCAGGAATTAGTATTACACATAATCATAACCTCTGTGAGTAAAATATTCGGCTCTTTGCCGTAATATATGATATGCTTAAAATTCCCCATTGCGTGAAAAAAACGCCCGCAAACACTTGCGGGCGTTCCTTCCTTTTTCGAAATTATTTTGCGTATTCCACGCTTCTGAATTCGCGGATCACGTTGACTTTGATTTGACCAGGATATTCGAGCTCCGTTTCGATTTTCTTGGCAATATCCTTTGCGAGGAAGAGCGCCTTTGCGTCGTCCACCTGATCGGGCTTTACGATAACGCGCACTTCTCTGCCCGCCTGAATCGCAAAGCTGCGTTCGACTCCGTCGAAGCCGGAGGCGATCTCTTCGAGCTTTTCGAGACGCTTCACGTAGTTCGTACCCGTCTCTCTTCTTGCACCGGGGCGCGCGCCTGAAATTCCGTCCGCCGCCTGTACGAGCACCGCTTCGATCGTCTTGGGCTCTACGTCGCCGTGGTGCGCCATAATGGCGTTTACGATCATCGCGTTTTCCTTGTACTTCTTCGCAAGGTCTGCGCCGAGCTGGATATGCGTTCCCTCTTGCTCCTTATCGACCGCCTTGCCGATATCGTGCAGAAGTCCCGCGCGCTTTG
>JAIDSX010000073.1 GCA_029060985.1 Clostridia bacterium
GAAAAATCTCAACTGTTTTTGGACGCACTTTTTGAATATTTTCGGCAATTTTCGAAAAACTTTTCTCGGAAAAGGTCGTTTGAGAGATCAAAACGACGTCTTTGCCGCTTAAAACACCAAAATCCTCCTCCGGCGAGGAAAAAACAAACACTTCTCCCGAAGTCCAACCGACAAGCCCGCATATCTCCGGATGATTTCGGCTACCCGTAATCACGAGCGTTTTTCCCTCGGCAGAAGCGCGCTCTACGATATCGCGCGACTTTTTTACAAAGGCGCAGGTGCAGTCGATCAATCTGATATTTCTTTTCGCGCATTCCTCGTAAACGGACTTCTCCGCGCCGTGCGAACGAATGATAAGCGTCGCTCCGTCGGGCACTTTCGAAACCTCGTCCACCGTAATAAGTCCGCGCTTTTCAAGCTCGTTTACGACCGCGCGGTTATGAATGATTTCCCCGTATACAAAGGTGTTTTCGGGGGGAACGCACATGGCCGTTTCGACCGCCTTTCTCACTCCCGAACAAAAACCGCTGTTCCTTGCAACTATGACTTGCATTTCTTCTTTTTACCCGCTTTCTTCTCTTTCAGCTGCGCTCTGTGACTATCGCGGAGTTCGTACATGATTTTCACGATTTTTTGTTCCGCCTCTTCGTAATCCTCCCGCGAAAGTTTTCTGTCGTAATACTCGCTGAGTTCGAAGGGCTCGCCGAACACAACGTGCACTCTTTTGAATACCTTCGGGCGGCTGCACGCCACGAAAGGAACGATTGGCGTTCTCGTCTTGATCGCCATAAGCGCCGCGCCTGCATGGAAAGGAAGAAATTCCTCTTCGGAAACCCTGTTGCGCGTCCCTTCGGGAAAAAGCACCACCTTTTCCCCGTTTTTCAGGCACTTCATCGCGTCCGTCAAGGTGCGGATATCCGAGCCGTCGCGCATTGCGGTGATCGCGCCGATCTGTTTTGCCCAGGTCCTGAGCACGGGCGCGGAAGTGATCGATTCCTTTGCAATATAATGCACACCCTCTTTCGTCGTGCGGGCGGGATAAAAAATATCCCACATACTGTAATGATTGCCCACGTAAATATATGCGCCCTGCCCTACTTTTTTATGTCCGAACATTTTGCACGGATAGAATATGGAGTTCCACGGATACAGCAAAAACCGAAAGAAATTCAGCTTGTGCATGATATGATATCCCTTCTTGTTCGCGGGAAACAAACGCACGGGCTTTTGCTGTTTCTTCTTTTTTTCTTTTTTAGGTTTATCTTTCGTCTCTGCGTCGGTTTCGGACATCAGATTTTCTCCTGAATCTTTTTCTTTATCGCCTGTAATACCTCTTCGATCGTCATAAAAGAGGTGTCGATCAAGATTGCGTCCTCCGCCTGCTTCAAGGGCGCGATTGCACGGTTCATATCCTGATTGTCACGGGCGATGATTTCTTTCTTTAATTTTTCGAAATCAACCTCGTAGCCCTTTGCTTCCAGCTCCTTTCTTCTGCGCTCCGCGCGAACGTCGGGACTCGCCGTCAAAAAGAACTTGAAATCCGCGGACGGAAGCACGAACGTGCCGATATCCCGCCCGTCCAAAACGCAGCTCATGCCCGAGGCGATTTCCCGCTGCTTCTCCGCCATCTTCAATCTGACAAAGGGATAACGCGAAACCGTGCTCGCCGCCATAGAGATTTCGGGAGCGCGGATCTTATCGGAGACGTCCGCTCCGTCGAGGATGGTTTTTTGCGTTCCGTCCTCGTACTTGACTTCCAACGAAAGGGCGCGAAACAACTCTTCGACTGCTCTTTCATTATGAATATCAATTTTTGCTTCAAGCGCCTTTAAGGCGCAGGCGCGGTACATCGCGCCCGTATCGAGATAGAGAATTTTATAATCGTTCGCAAGCGCCTTTGCGATCGTCGATTTTCCGCTTCCCGCAGGACCGTCGATCGCCACATTGATTTTTTCCGCAATATCCTTTCTTAATACTTTCGCGCCGTGCAAATAAACGTGGCGGGGCGTAAGATTCTTTTCTACAAAGAGCATCGTTCGGATACATAACTTTAAGCCGCCCTCGATTTCGGGCTCCTGTGCCGAAAAGAGCGAAGCGCCCTCGAATCCCGCCTCCCGCGCCGCCTTTGCGGGATAATAGGAATGGATATCCGCCGTACTTGAAAATACGATACTCATGATTTCGTCGCGCGCAACGGTGTTGCGCTTTTCGATCTGCTCTAAAAGCTCCTTTACCGCCGCTCTGATTTCGTCGGGAGTATCTTCATTGATTGTCGTTGCGCCCCGAATGACTACCATAATCCGTAACCTTCCTTTTTCCTTATGTAGATTTTAGTTATTATGTCACGCATAATACTATGATTATTTCTAATTTTTAATGTTTCCAGCCGTAAAACCGGTTGAAAATGCAATTTGCAGGTTAAATCCGCCCGTAAGCGCGTCGATATCGAGTACCTCGCCACAGAAGCGTAGTCCCTTCACAAGTTTGCTTTCCATCGTTTTGGGATCGACTTCTTTGAGCTCAACGCCGCCCGAAGTCACGACCGCCTCGGAAAATCCGCGCAAAGATACGGGAAAAAGCTCGTAGCTTTTGAGCGTTTTTATAAGGCTTGCGCGCTCCTCTCTTGTGACCGAGTTTGCCTTTTTACTTGCGGGAACATTCGCCGCTTGCAATACGGGCAATACGAGCCCCGCGGGAAGAAGTCCGCGCATGACGTTTTTCAAATCCTCGTTCTTGCGTTCCTGAAAGTCCCGTAAAAGCCGCGCGTCGAGTTTGTTTTCGTCGAGCGCCGGTTTCAAATCGAGCTCTAACGAAATTTCTTTTATCGGCAAGCGGTTGATTTCTGCGCTGAGCGTTAAGACGAGCGGACCGCTCACGCCGTAGTGCGTAAAAAGTAGCTCCCCCATTTCCGAGCGAATCACTTTCCCGTTTCGCTTTGCCGTTAAGACGACATTTTTGAGCGAGATACCCTGCTGTACCGAACAGCCCTTCAGATTGAGCCCGACAAGGGACGGAACGCACGGAACGATTGAATGACCGACCTCTTTCGCAAAACGGTATCCGTCGCCCGTAGAGCCCGTCGCGGGATAGGACACGCCGCCCGTCGCCACGATTGCAACGTCGCATTCGTATTCGCCCGCATTCGTTTTTACGCCGTGCACTGCACCGTCAGAGGCGACAATCCTTTCCACCGTCTCGTTGAGTTGAAAGGTTACGCCGAGCGAACGGCACGCCCGTTCAAGCGTTTTCGTAACGTCGCTCGCGTGGTCGCTCATCGGAAACACGCGGTTTCCACGTTCCACCTTCAAACTAAGGTCGTGCTCTTCCAATAGAGCCATCAGCCGTTCGGGCGGGAAAGTATAGATCGATCCGGTTAAAAATTTTCCTCCCCGCACGACGTGCGGGAGGAAATCTTCGGGCGGACAGTCGTTCGTTACGTTGCACCTGCCCTTTCCCGTGATATAAATTTTTTTGCCGAGCTTCTCGTTTTTTTCTATGAGAAGCACCTCGTGAGCGTTATAAGCCGCGGAATACGCCGCCATAAGCCCGCTGGCACCACCGCCGATCACAATAACGCGCATTCCTTGCTACCGCCCTTAGACGGGATAAACCCCGCTCTTTGCCATATCGCTGTCCACACCCTCGTTCTTCGCCTTTCTCCATTTGAAGAAATTCTCTGCAACTTCGGGGAAGGACGCATAGGAAAGCACGTCCTCTTCCTGCGTGTAGTAGCCCTTTGCTACGACCTCAGCTTTCAGCTTTTCGTATTCGGGTTCCAAATCGTCCGCAGGGCGGTAGGTAATGCGTTTTTCGTCCTTCAAGACCTTTTCCGCAACCTCTTCATTCACGGGCATGGGAAGCTGACCGTATTTGCCCGCAAACAAATCCTTTGTCTCCTTCGTAACCATTTTATACCGTTCGCCCATGACAACGTTCATAACCGCCTGCGTGCCCACGATCTGCGACGAGGGCGTAACGAGCGGCGGATATCCGCAGTCCTTTCTGACGTTGGGAACTTCGGCAAGCACTTCTTGGAGTTTCTCCTCTTTGCCCGCTTTTTTGAGCTGATTCATAAGATTCGAAAGCATTCCGCCGGGGACTTGATAGATGAGCGTATTTACGTCGACCTGCCTTACCTTGGGGTTGAGCGCGCCGTCCTTTTCAAGCTCTGCGGCAACCTTTTTGAAGTGCGCCGCAATGGGAATCAGCTTTTTGAGATCGATTCCCGTATCGTATTCCGTCCCCTGCAAGGTAGCGATAAGCGGCTCGGTCGCAGGCTGGGACGTACCGTTCGCAAGCGGTGAAAGCGCGGTATCCACGATATCGACGCCCGCTTGGATCGCCATAAGATTGACCATATCGCCCGTACCCGTCGTGTTGTGCGTATGCAAATGAAGCTTCGTTTCGGGGCGGAGCTCCTTTTTGAGCGCTGTAACGAGCTTATACGCCTCGAACGGCAACAGAAGATTCGCCATATCCTTAATGCAGATATTATCCGCGCCCATATCCTCGTAGGTCTTTGCAAGCTTTACGAAATAGTCGAGCGTATGCACGGGGCTCGTCGTGTAGGAGATCGCCGCCTCGCATACGCATTTTCCGCCTGCACCGTATTTTTTAATGGCGCGCATGGAAGATTCGATATTGCGCGGGTCGTTGAGCGCGTCGAATACGCGCACCACCCCGATTCCGTTTTCAATAGACTTCTCAACCACTTTATCAACCAAATCGTCCGCATAGTTGCGGTAGCCCAAAAGATTTTGCCCGCGGAGAAGCATTTGAATGGGCGTCTTTTTCAAGTACTTTTTCAGAGTGCGAAGCCGCTCCCACGGATCTTCGTTGAGGTAGCGCATACAAGAATCGAAGGTTGCGCCGCCCCATCCTTCCAGGGAATAATAGCCGATTTCGTCGAGCTGTTCAAGGACGGGAATCATCTGCTCCGTCGTCATGCGCGTAGCCGCGTGCGATTGGTGCGCGTCGCGCAAAATGGTATCCATGATCAAAATTTTCTTAGCCATAACCTCTCCCGAAAATCAGAATATTGCAAGAAGTACGCCTGCCGCCAAGGCAGAGCCGATAACGCCCGCTACGTTGGGTCCCATAGCGTGCATTAAAAGGTGATTGCTCGGATCGGTTTCCCGTCCGACGTCCTCCGAGATACGCGCCGCCATAGGCACTGCGGAAACGCCCGCCGAGCCGATAAGCGGATTGATTTTACCCTTTGTTAATTTACACATGAGCTTCGCCACAAGGATTCCGCCGATCGTGCCCAGATAGAATGCGATAATACCGATCGCAAGAATGCCGAGCGTTTGGGTCGTTAAGAATATCTCCCCTTTTGCTTTGCATCCGACGGAAATTCCGAGGAAGATCGTGATCGTGTTGATGAGTCCGTTCTGCGCCTGCGACGAGAGCCGTTCCACGACGCCCGATTCACGGAACAAATTTCCGAGCATGAGCATACCGAGTAGCGGAATCGCGTCGGGCAGTAACAGTCCAACAACGAGCGTAACTGCCACGGGAAAAATGATTTTTTCCGCCTTGGAGACTTGACGGAGCGGCTTCATTCGGATAGCGCGTTCTTTCTTCGTCGTTAAAAGCCGCATAACGGGCTTCTGAATGGCGGGAATGAGCGCCATGTAGGAATACGCGGCAATCGCAATCGTGGGCACGAGGTGCTCCGCAAGCATTTTGGAAACGTAGATCGCAGTAGGACCGTCCGCACCGCCGATAATCGCGATCGCGGCAGATTCCGCACCGGTAAACCCTAAAAGCACCGCGCCGAAGAGCGCCACGAAAATTCCGAGCTGTGCGCCTGCGCCGATAAACATACTCTTGGGATTTGCAATCAGCGGGCCAAAGTCCGTCATTGCGCCGATTCCGAGGAAGATAAGCGGAGGATAAATAACCTTATCCACGCCGTAGTACAAGTACCACAAAAGTCCCCTATCCGTGACGGATTCATAGGTATGAAGCATAACGAGACTGTTGCTTGTAAACGTCGTCACGCCCTCGCTGACAGCACCTTGAATATACCCCTGCAAGGAGTACAACGTATTAAATTCCGCATACGGCATCGTGCTCAAAGCGTTCTGCTGTAACGCTTCAAACGACGCATAATAGGAAACCGTATCGCCGCTCAAAAATCCTTCTCTAAGATAGACAAGCTCGCCTGCGGCGTTCGAATATGCACCTACGTTCTCGTATTGACTCGACCCTTCCCCAAAAATGCCCAATGTAAGCGAAGTATCGGGTGTGACGTTCACGCCCCAAAGGATTCTTTCCGCACCGGGTAAGTTAATGAGGAACATTCCGAACGCGATCGGTAATAGAAGCATGGGCTCATACTTCTTGACGATCGCAAGGAACATGAGCACAAAGGAGATGAGCAGCATGACGTAGTTTTGCCAGCCCCCCTGCGACATTCCCATTTGTCCCCAGAGATCGGAAAATATCCCTGTAAAATTGATGAGCAGATTTTGCATAAATCTCTCCGCGTTAAG
>JAIDSX010000074.1 GCA_029060985.1 Clostridia bacterium
GCAGAGGATAGCGAAGAGCCCGCAGAAGCGACTCATTCCGAAACGCCCGCAGAGCCCGTAGCGGAAGCTCCCGTAGCGGAAGAGCCTCAGGAAGAAGCTCAAAAAGAGCCCGAAACGGACAAAGAAGAATAAGTTTTATTAAGAAAAAAGACTTTCGGAAAAACCGAAAGTCTTTTTTTCGTCTTTATGGTCGATATACTTGACAGGAAAGATAGACGGGTATATAATAATTGTTGAAAAATCAACAATTCAGAGGGTCAACATGAACGAAAGATTCGAAAATTTCACGTTGTGCATTAACAAGCTGTATAAACTCGTGCAGAAAATCAAGCTCATCGAAATGAAGGAGTTTGACTTAAAGGCGATACACGTTATGTGCCTTTATACGCTTTCGGTCTACGGGGCTATGACGGCGAGCGAGCTTATCAAACATACGCTTGAAGATAAGGCTGCGATTTCGCGGGCGTTGAAACTACTTTCCGAAAGGGGCTTTATCAATTACGGTGCGGACGGTTATAACTCCTTGATCGAGCTAACCGAGCGGGGAGAGGAGGTCGCAAAAGCGATCGGGGAAAAGGCGAAGAGAGCGGTCGATGCCGCAGGCGGAGAGTTTACGGACGAACAGCGTAAGAATCTCTACGAGTGCCTCGGCATTGTTTCGGAACGGTTGGAGGAATATTACAAAGCAATGGCGGTGAACGAAAATGAATAATCGTAAATTAAAAATTGCGGCAATCGTATTAAATTGCATTCTGTGCGCGGCGACGATCGCGTTCGACGTCGTGTTTACCTTTTTCGAAAAAACGTTGCTAATGAAGGGGATCGCGAGCGCGGGATTCGTGCTCGTCGGGATCGTGTGCTTCGTTTGGAGCTTGAAAATAAAAGCGGACGTAAAGTTCCCCGCAATCATGCTTTGCGGACTTGTTTTTGCCATGGCGGGGGATATCGTGCTGAACATCCACTTTATCGCGGGTGCGGCGCTCTTCGCTGTAGGGCACGTTTTGTATGTGTGTTCCTATATGTTCCTGCAAAAATTCAAATGGACGGATTTGATTGCGGGACTCTGCGTGTTCGTACCGGCGGTGCTGTTCATAACCCTTGCGCCGATCTTTGATTTCGGCGGAATTTTAATGGAGATCGTCTGTATCGTATACGGATTGATTCTGTCGTGTATGCTTGGCAAAGCCATTTCGCTGCTTATAAGAAAGCAGTCCGCGCTTCACGCGATGATTGCAATCGGAAGTATTTTGTTTTTTGTCTCCGATTTTGCGCTTCTCATCAATATGTTTGCAATCAAGAATCTTGCAACGCGGGTCGTCTGCCTCGGCACGTATTATCCCGCGCAGCTCCTGCTTGCGCTTTCGATCTTCGTCTACTGTACGGCGAAGGAAGGGAAGATGAGCGTGCTCACAAAGGCTTTCAGCAGAATCTATCAAGGCATTTTCAAACTGCTGTTGCCGATTTTGCCCTATAAAGATCCCGAAATTATCGATAAAGTGGAGGAAATCCCCGCAGTTTTAGAGAAAAACGGCAAGAAAAAGCCGCTTTTAGTCACCGATAAAACGATATATTCCTTCGGTCTTTGCGCGGGGCTTGAAGCGAGCCTGAAAGAGCACGGTTTCGATTATGCGCTCTTTGACGAAGTGGTGGCAAATCCCACTTCCGAAAACGTGGAAAACGCGTTACAGCTTTACAAAAACGAAAACTGCGACTGTATGATTGCGTTCGGCGGAGGGTCGCCTATGGACTGCGCCAAGGGCGTAGGGGCGCGTTTCATAAGACCGAAAAAGTCGCTTGCAAAGCTCGGCGGCATTCTGAAAGTGAGAAAGAAGATACCGCTTTTGATCGCCGTACCTACGACGGCGGGCACGGGCAGTGAAACGACGTTGGCGTGCGTGATCGTAGACGGCAAGACGCGGCACAAGTACGCAATCAACGACTTCCCGTTGATTCCCTCGTATGCCGTTTTGGACGAAGAGGTTACGCTCACTATGCCGCCGCGCGTCGCCACAACGACGGGCATGGACGCTCTCACGCACGCAATCGAAGCGTATATCGGCAAAAGCGGGAACAAGAGCACGAGAAAAGACGCGCTCGAAGCAATCAAGCTCATATTTGAAAATATCGAAATATCCTGCAACGATAAAACGCGGGAGGCGCGTAAAAATATGCTCGTGGCTTCGCACAAGGCGGGTAGGGCGTTTTCCAAGGCGTACGTGGGCTACGTGCACGCCGTCGCGCATTCGCTGGGCGGGAAATACGATACGCCGCACGGGCTTGCAAACGCCGTTCTCCTGCCCGTGGTGTTGCGCAAATACGGCAAGACGATATTCAAAAAGCTCAACGAAATCGCTCTGTTCTGCGGTTTGACTGATAATGCAACTTCTCCCGCCGAGGGCGCGGAAGTGGTCATTAAAAAAATAGAGGGCTTAAATGGGGCGTTGAATATTCCCAAAACGCTCACCGTTCACGAAGAAGACGTAGACGAACTTACGGAATATGCATACAAGGAAGCAACGCCGCTCTATCCCGTACCCGTATTGTGGGGAAAAGCGGAGCTCAAAGAAATTTATAAAAGCGTGGCAAACGTCAATGAGTGAGATATCGGAGATTATTGAACGGCAGAGGGCGTTTTTCAAGAGCAATCAAACGCTGAACGTAAAATTCAGACTCAAATATTTGAACGCACTGTATCGCGCGATCAAAGAGAATTTGAGCGAACTGCACGAGGGCTTAAAGCTCGATCTCGGAAAATCGGAGAGCGAGAGTTATATGTGCGAAACAGGACTTGCGCTCAGCGAGCTTTCGTATATCAAAAAGCATTTGAAGAAATTTGCGAAACCTAAGAAGGTCAAAACGCCGCTTGCGCAATATCCGTCTAAAAGTTATCGCCTGCCTTCGCCTTACGGAACGGTGCTCGTCATGAACCCGTGGAACTATCCGTTCCTGCTTTCGATGGAGCCGCTTATCGATGCGATTGCCGCGGGCAATACCGTCGTTTTGAAATTGAGTGCGTATTCGCCCAACGTCAATAAAGCGATTGCAAAGGTGCTGGAAAGCGTCTTTCCGCGCGGATACGTTGACGTGCTGTTCGGCGGCGCGGCGGTGAATAGCGAGCTATTAGAGCATAAATTCGATTACATATTCTTTACGGGCAGTAAGCGCGTGGGTACGATCGTCTATGAGAGCGCGGCAAAAAATCTTACGCCCGTGACCCTCGAACTCGGCGGAAAATCGCCCTGTATCGTGGACAAGACGGCGAATATCCCGCTCGCCGCCAAGCGCATCGTATGGGGGAAGTTTTTGAATCTCGGTCAGACCTGCGTCGCGCCCGACCACATTTTTTGTCATAAGTCAGTGCACGATAAACTGCTTTCGGAAATCAAAAAGCAAATCGAAAAACAGTTTTCAAAAGATCCGCTCGTGAATCCCGATTACGGTAAAATTATCAACGAAAAGCATTTTACCCGCCTTTTAGGGCTTATGAACGCGGAAAAAACGGTGTACGGCGGTAGAACGAACGCGGAACGCCTTCAAATAGAGCCTACCGTCTTGGACGGCGTTGATTTCAACGACGCAGTCATGCAGGAGGAAATTTTCGGACCGATATTGCCTGTGATTACTTATGAGAGAGAAGAGGAGGTTATGTCCCACATCTCGGAAAGTCCGACTCCGCTTGCGTTGTACCTATTTTCGAAGAACAGAAAGAGGATCAAAAAATTCACCGCAGAGCTTGGATTTGGAGGCGGCTGCGTGAACGACGTCGTGATTCACCTTGCAACGCCCTATATGCCCTTCGGCGGCTTTAAGGATAGCGGAATGGGGGCGTATCACGGAAGGGTAGGCTTTGAAACTTTTACGCATTATAAGAGTATCGTAAAAAAGAGTACGCATTTGGATTTGCCGATGCGCTATCAGCCCTTCAAGACCTTTTATCAAAAATTAGTAAAAATGTTTTTACATTGAAAAAACCTCCCGCTTGGCGGGAGGTTTTTTTAGAGGTTATATTCAGCTTATAAATTATAAATCATGATATATTCTTCTTGATTCTCTTCTACGATTACAAACCCGACGTTCATATACATTTTAACGGCGTAGTTTGTCTTTTGAACGGCAAGCGAGGTGCGCTTATAGCCGCGCTGTTTGAGAAGCGACAACATATTCCGCATTAAATCCGTTCCTATGCCGAGGCTTCGATATTCTTTATAGAGCGAAATGGCAAGAGAGGGCGTATCGTTGTCAATATGGCCGTAATCGTTCATGATTCTTGCCCAAACCGTTCCGACAATTTTGCCGTCCGCTTCCGCAACCAAAGCGATATCGTCCTTTTGTTTTCCGAAATCTTTCACGTAAACCTGCAATTCGTCATTCTCTATAATACTTTTTGGCGGTAGGATGACGCCTTGCGGAATGAATATGGCTTGATATAGAAATTCGTTTAATAGCGAATATTCACTTGTCTGTATTTCTCTTATTGTATATTCCATAAATCTCTCATTAAAACAAAAAACCGCGCGATTGCGCGATTTCTTATTTTGGTGGAGATAGCGTGACTCGAACACGTTACCTGTACGTTGCGAACGTACCGCTCTACCAGATGAGCTATATCCCCACGACCTTGATTTGATTATACCATATTTCCGTAAAAAATCAAGCGTTTTTTATAGGTTATCTTAAATTTTTCCGAAAGGGGAGAAAATTGTTGCTCAAAGCGAAAATCTTTTCTTCATTCCGCTAAAATCGTTTGACAATACCGCATGGAATGTATTAAAATAAAACGCGATTGGGGGCATAGCTCAGTTGGTTAGAGCGCACGCTTCACATGCGTGAGGTCACAGGTTCGAGCCCTGTTGTCCCCACCAAAAAAGGGATAAGTCAAATGACTTATCCCTTTTTTGTGGAAATCATAGGATTGAAGCTGTGTGTTCTCACAGGGTCGCGCGAGGAACGTAAAACGAAGAGCTTGCCGCTATCTCTAAGCTGTTAGCGACGACGCCACGAGCACTTGCGCGAGTAGCCCTGTTTTTTTTAGTGTTTTACTTTTTCTCTTCAAATCGCGCAAACGACTGTCTGCCTTCCACGAAAAGTTCTTTCATTTTCTCTTCGTCGCCCGCTTCGAGTGCGGCGGCGTATTCGGATAGTTTTATGCACAACCTTTTGATTTCCGCCGTTATATTCTCAGTATTAAGAAAAAACAACTCCGTCCAAACGTTCTCGTCAACGCCCGCAATGCGCGTCATGTCCTGAAAACTTCCGCCCGTAAATCCGAGGCACTCCGCCGTCAAGGGCGATTTTACGTAGGCGTTGGAAACGATATGGGCAAGCTGTGAGGTCAATGCGATCATTTTATCGTGTTCTGCGGCGCTGCATACGACGGTGCGGGAAAATCCCATGTCAACGCCAAGCTGTTTTACGGTGGTAAATGCTTGCTTGTCCGTTTCGGCATGTCGGGTCATGATTAGATTCTTGTTTTGAAAGAGATCTACGCTAGCCGATTGAATGCCCGAGGTCTCCTTTCCCGCCATGGGGTGTATACCGACGTAGCGATAAGTTCTTTTTTTGGAGTAAACAACTTTTTCAATCGGCTCTTTTACACCGCAGATATCCGTTACGATACATCCGTCGGGAAGGGATTCCTTGTCCAAAACGTCCATGCAAGCGCGCGGAGGCAAAGCCAACACAACAACGTCCGCTCCTTCAAAGGATTTGGCTTCTCCGTCGATATATCCGTGCGTTAACGCGTATTCGATTGCGGCTTTGGAACGGTTTCTGCCCAACACCGTGTGACCTGCTTTTTTTAAGGAGGCGCAAACCGACGCTCCGATAATACCCAATCCGTAAACGGTAATTTTCACCGTATCGTCTCCTTTGCAACGTATTTTATTTATTATACATCATGTTTTACAATAACGCAAGTATAAATGCTGGATGACTTTTGCGGGGCGGAAGTGGAAACGGTTGCAATTACAGTCGCCTTGTGATAGAATTATCATTATGAAACTAAAATCATTCATTTCCGTATTCTTCGGTATTTTCATACTTGTAGGAATGTTTATGACGGTATACGGACTTGTAACGCTTGCAAAATATAATTATGCGGAAGAAGTCAACGCAACGGTAACTTCGGTAAATTATCCCGAATCGGGCGGCTTGGACGTTGATTTCGAATATCTGCAAAACGGTGAATATGTTCAAACGAGCGTTCATTACAATAAAGTGTCCTATAAAAACGGCATTCCTTACGGCGAGGGGAAAGTGGTACAAATCCGCGTTGACGATTCGGGCAAGGTTTTGCAATACGGAACGGGCGATATTCTACTCACGGTCGCAGGTTTCATATTTATGGCGGTAGGCGCGAGCTTCATTTATTTGTTCGTATTCCGGAAAAGAAGCCTTGCGGATATTGCATACGATTACGAAAGAGCGATCGTGAGCCCGCAGGAAGCGGAAGGGAAAACCGCAAAATACGAAGCGCACGCCGATGAATTAACGAGGCTTCCGCAAACTTCCGTCGAGCGTAAAATCGGTGAGGCGGGCGTTTGGCGCCGTCGAATTGGCGACAGATTTAAGACTTTTTCCGTTTGGGAGAATATGCTTTTTGGTTCGCTTTTGATTTTGCCGATTATAATTTTAAGCGTGCTTCCGCTGTTTTTCGGGAAGAAAGTTTCCGTGGGAAGCGTTGTCGGGAACGCGCTTGCGTGGTTATTCGTCTATTGCTTTGTCGGCTTGTTTTTCAAAAGCCTTTACTTTCTCTATTTGCGGATACTCGCAAAGCGCGGAAGATTCAGTGAAAAGCGGCTCGCAACGGTAAAGTGCAGTGCGTTCGAATCTTCGTCGTCTTTTCAAACGGGAGGATCTTCGCGCACCTATACGGTATCAAAGAAGTTCCGCGTTGTGGCTCAAATCGACGGCAAACATTCCGTCGGTTATGTAAGAGGGAATGTTCCGCCTGCCGAGGGTACCGTTATAAAAGTTTTAATTCGCCCCAACCGTCCGAGAAGATGGATCATCGATAGAGAGTAACGGATAAATTTTGTAACGTGAGAGATTTTCTTCGTTACGCTCGTCGCGCGAACTCCTGATAATGCAGGAGTTTGAACTGATTACTATATATCACAAAAAAGGCCACGAGCAATGCTCGTGGCCTTTTTTGTG
>JAIDSX010000075.1:0-10133 GCA_029060985.1 Clostridia bacterium
CGAACGCCGCTATCTAACAACGAAAAGCCTTTTTATAAGGCTTTTTTCGTATTATGGTAATTCAATCAAAAAACAATCCGCTCGTCAAGGAGCTTGCCTCGTTAAGCGAGAAAAAGGGGCGTAAAGAGAGGGGAACTTTTCTTCTCGAAGGGGAAAAGACGGTGCGCGAATGCGTAAACTCTCCCCTTGAAATCGTGCGCCTTATCGTAAGAGAGGACTATGCGGGCGAAACCTTCGGCTATCCCGTGGTGACCCTCGGCGCGGACGCCTTCAACGCGGTGTGCGAAGTAAAGACGCCGCAGGGCATTGCCGCGGAGGTAAAAATCCCTTCTTTTGGGGTCGCGCCGCCTAAAAAGAGCTGTTTAATATTGGACGGAGTGTCCGACCCTTCGAACGTGGGCGCGATTCTAAGAACGGCGGTAGCAAGCGGATACGAGGAAGTCTATTGCATTTCCACCGCAGACCCGTTTTCGCCCAAGTGCGTGCGGGCGAGCATGAGCGCGATATTCTTTGCAAAAATCATGCAGGGCACTCACGATGAGGTGTTTTCCGCATTAAAGGGCACGCCGCTTATCGCGGCGGATATGGGCGGAGAGAACGCGTTTTTCTTCCGTGCCCCCGAAAAGTTCGCGCTTGTCATCGGGAACGAGGGGCAAGGGCTTTCTCAAATCATGCGGGAGAAGGCAGATTACACCGTATCCATTCCGATGGGCGAGCACACCGAGAGTTTGAACGCGGCGGTATCCGCGGGAATTTTAATGTATCAATTCAAGAAATAATAAGGAGAAAGTATTATGTCGGGACACAGCAAATGGCATAACATTCAGGCAAAAAAGGGCAAGGCGGACGCCGCGCGCGGAAAAATTTTCACCAAGCTCGGCAGAGAATTAGCGGTTGCGGCAAAGGGGAATCCCAACCCCTCGACGAACAGCAAGCTCGCCGACGTCATTGCAAAGGCGAAGGCGGCGAATATGCCCAACGACAATATCGAACGCTCGATCAAGAAAGCGGCGGGCGAAGTGGGCGACAAGGACTATAAGGAGCTCACCTACGAAGGGTACGGCGTGGGCGGCTCGGCGGTCATTATTACGACCTTGACCGATAACAACAACCGTACGGCGGGCGACGTGCGCTCCATTATGAGCAAGCACGGCGGAAGCCTCGGTATGAACGGCTGCGTTTCGTATATGTTCGAGAACAAAGGCGTGATCGTCGTGGAGCGCACCCCGAAGCTCACCGAGGACGAAGTGACCGAATACGCGATCGAGGCGGGCGCGGACGACGTCGTGACCGAAGACGACGCATTCGAAATCTATACTTCCGTTCCCGCGTTCTCCGAAGCGCGCAAATTCTTGGAGGAGAAGGGGCTCAACTTCTTGCAGGCTGAAATCACCATGATCCCGCAGAACAAGATCACGCTCCCCGAGGATAAGCTCGAAACATTTTTGAAGATGCTCGATAAATTGGACGAGAACGACGACGTGCAAAACGTCTATCACAACGTAGAGCTTCCCGAAGAGGAAGAGGAGGATTGAGATGAAAAACAAATTAAAGATTGCATTACTTACCATTTTGACGGCGATCAGCGTTTTTGCGGTATGCCTGTTTGCGGGCTGCAAAGTCGATTACGCCGCGCTTTATAACGACGACGCACAAATCATAAAAAGAAACAGTTATACTGCGGTGGCTTTGGTAGAGGATACAAGCAAGTACTCTTATTCCTGTTCGAAGTTTTCGGGCGTAAAAGAAATCAAGAGCGTTACGGTCGGAAGCGGGTCGGGATTGGACGTAAAGTTGAACATAGAATCGGGCGACTTCAAACTGGTGCTTACAGATAGCAGTACCGTTTACGTTCTTACAGATGAAAGTTTTGAAGGCGTTCTTCCGTTCGAGAATATTCCCGATGGCAGATACAAGCTTAAAATGGTCGGCGTCGAGGCAAAATTCAGTTTGAAAATCAATTTTTGAAACAGCATGAAGGCGTTCAAACGGTCTATATATAAATAAGGTATAGAAAAGCGGATTCGCGGATAACGGATCCGCTTTTTTATTGACTTTTATCAATTTCAAAAGCGGGGGATATTTCCTCGCTTTTTTTGTTGCAAGGGGGAGAATTTTGTTCTATTTTCAAAAAAATTTATGGATTATATTCCTGTTTTCATTTTATCATATTGACGATGTAATTTTATGTAACTATATTTATAGCGTGATAATAAATAACAATTTTTGATAGAAATTTATCAAAAATCTTAACAAGCGCGATGAAACGCAGGCAATATAGGGAGAGTCGGTATTTTCATGAAGAATATGCAGCAATCAAATAATGCAGTAAAACTGACGAAGCACGGAATTTTGTTGGGAGATCACTATGAAGTTCTGCTGTGCGGCTCGCTGTTTTATTTTCGTTTGCCTCGGGCGGTTTGGAAGGACCGCATCGAAAAGCTGAAACGGGCGGGATATAATTGCGTAGACGTTTATTTCCCCTGGAACTATCACGAAAAAGCGGACGGCTCTTTTGATTTCGAAGGGGAGCGCGACGTAAAGTATTTCCTCGAAGAGTTGAAGAACGCGGGAATCTACGTGATCGCGCGTCCCGGTCCTTATATCTGTTCGGAGTGGAACGGCGGGGCGTTGCCCGCGCGTATCCTCGAATCCGGAATGCCCATTCGCTGCAACGATAAGGCGTTCCTGAAAGAAGTTGCAAAATGGTACCGTGCGATTTTAACCGAAATCGCGCCGTATACATATTCGAACGGGGGCAGCGTTATTCTTTTGCAGATCGAGAACGAGCTCGATTTCTTCGATTGTCCCGATCCCGAGGCGTACATTGCCGAGCTTGTGAAAATTGCGCACCCGTACGTTAGCGATATTCCCTATTTCTGCTGCGCGGGACAGTTCGACGTTACGCGTGCGGGCGGATTGACGAACGGAGTGGAGGCAACGATGAATTGCTATCCCGACAGTCTCGATCCCGCCTTCGATAAAGAATTGCAGGGGTATGCGTTCCGTTTTATGGAGCGCGAAAAACCGCTGCTTGTTTCCGAGACTAACCGCGATCACTTCCTGTTGCGCAGGGAGCTTTCGTGCGGATCGAAGCTGCTCGGCGCGTACAATCAGGTGGCGGGCAATAATTTCGACTATAATCAGGCGGTCAACAACTGGGGCTCTCCCGATGCGATACTTGCAACACAGTACGACTTCTGGTCCATGATTGACGTGACGGGTAACTACCGTCCGGAAGCGGAAGAGGCGGTCCTGTTCTCCGCATTTTTGAAGGTTGCAGGACAGGCGCTCGCCGGTGCGTTGCCCGAATCGCCTTCCGTTCTTCCCGATAGCTGTACGTTTACGGCGACGGAGGGCGGCTTGCGCGTACTCGCGCTTCAAGGCGGCGGAGCCGCGGTTTGCGTTCCCAACTATTCCAAGGAGAAGGGGACGATCGAATTTACTTATAAAGGCCGCACGGTAAAGGCTGACGTATTGCCGCAGCGCGCGCCCTTCTTCCTGTTTGATTTTGATTTGGCGGCGCATGGGATTCCCGCGCGTTTGACGCGTGCGAATTGCGAGCCCGTATACGTCGGCAAAGACGAAATCGTCTTCTTTGCGGAGAGTACTCCCGAAATCGGACTTGACTTCGGAGACGGCGAGAAGCTGTTTACGAAGGACGGCACGATAAACGGCATAAGCGTTCGCTTTGCGGACAGAAGAGAGGCGCTCTCGCTTCTCACAAACGGCAATCCGCCCGTCTGCAAAGAGTACGAAAGCGATAAATTGGTCAACTTTTTTGCGTGCTCTCTCCCTGCGTGGATCCCCCAGCCCGCGGGAGAGAATACGCATTTCGGTGCGCTGGGCATAAGCGAAGGCGCGGTGGAATACGTTTTACAAGCGACGGAGGGCAAGGAGCTTTTCGTGGAGCACCCCTGCGATCTCATGCGCGTTACGGCGGACGGCAAGCGCGGCGATACGTACTTTGCGGACGGAAGGGACGTAATTCTTCCCGCTTCCGGGAACGGTCACTATGAGGTGGTCGTAGAGAAGTGGGGGCATTCCAACTTTGACGATTCGCAGTCTCCCGCGATACGCGCCGCGTGCAAAAAAGGCGCGCTCTCGTTCGGGATCGTGAAAAAGACGGAGAAGGTGCAGCGTTGCGATTTCCACCTTTTGAACGAGTACGGCGCAAAGAAAATCAAACTTGAAAAAACTTTCCCCGTGCGGCTCAGCGTGGATAAATGGAATTCTACGAGAAAGCCCGTTATCTGTGCATATTCGCTTCAAGCGACGCGCACGGCGGATCGGCTCATCATAAAGGCGACGGAGCAAATCGATATCGCCGTATATCTGAACGGAAACCTTCTCGGCGAGTGCGATTTCGGCACGTTCGAGCTGACGCCCTATCTCAAAGAAGGGCAGACGGGAACGGTCACGCTCGTCTACCGCAAGCATTTGTGGACGCAGAATGCGGGAGAATTAAAACTTCTGCATATCGATACATTAAAGCCCGTTTCGATCCGCGCACTTACGGGAAGCGCAATGTGCACGATAAGCGGAAAGGGGAACGCCCTTTCGTTGCCGCTCAAAGTCGAAAAAGAAGAGGGGATCTATACGAAAATTGCCGTGGAGCGCGAGAGCATCGTCAGATTTTCCGGCAAAAACGTAAAGCTCACCTGCGTAATGGACGGCAGAGTGATCGGAAGGCTCGTGATCGATTGGGAGCACGCGCCCGCCCTGCACGGCGGAGAGCATAAGGAGCTCTACATTTGCCCTGCATGGAGCGGTGACCTGTATATTTATGCGGAACCCTTAGGTGCGGACGCAGAGCTTAGCGGTGCGGAAATATTATCAGTTCGGTAATCTCGGGAAATCCCGAAAAAAATAAAAAATTATTGATATGGAGGATAGGTATGAAAGGCAAAAAGGCAGTAGCAGTGGCGGCAGCAGCATTGTTGTCCGCAACGGCGGTAGGTGCGATGGCAGGGTGTAAGAGCAAAGCGGACTACACGATTCGTGTTCTTCTGCTTGCGAACGACACGGAGGGTGAGTTCTACGCTCAGTACTTTGATGATTTAGAGGAAGAGCTCAAGGAAGAGGGACTCAGCGTTGAAATCAAGTACAACGGCTACGAAGAGGGCGACTACTACACGATGTTGGATACCGAAATCGGTAAGGATAGCATTCCCGACATCTTCTATCTCCGTCCCAACGAAATCCTGCAATACAAGGATCAGATCGCAAACTTGCAGGAATATGCGGATAATCAATCGGATGTCGATTTGACGGCGATTTATGAATCGGCGCTGAATATGTACCGCTTCAATCCCACGACGAAAGAGCTTGGCAATCCGAACGACGATTTGTACGCGTTCCCCAAGGATTTGAGTACGCAACAGCTCGGCTATAACAAGACGCTTCTCTCTCAGGCTGAGAATGCAGTGCACGCTTTAACCCCGAGCCTCAAAATGCCTTACGAAGCGGGATTTACAGGCTATACCTGGGCTGAATACAAGCAGGTTTGTGAAACTGTGAAGGCTACGCTCGGAGCAGGAAAATACGCAAGCGAAGTTCCCTCGCTGGAAATCCTTGCAAAATCGTTCTCTTCCGATAAGAGCATGACGACGTCTCCGCTCATCGATATGTCGCAGGGCAGAGAGAACGCTCAGATCGGCGGCTTCGGTTCGAACGACCCGATTTATAAGGCGATCCAATATCAAGCAGAAATGATCGCTTCGGGCGCGGCGAGCAACGTTGAAGGCTATTCGAACTTTACGGGCGGTAAAATGGCTTTCTACGGACTTATTGGCTCGTGGGAGGTTGCCGACTACGACACGTACCTCGGTGAAGGAAACTGGGGCGTTATGCCTTGGCCTACGGTTACGCATGACGCAGGCGAAGTATGGCAGGGACTCATCAAATCGGCGGGCTACGTCGTTTCCAAAAACTGCGTAGAAGCTAAGGTTACGGATGAAGACGGCAACGAAGTTGCAAGCAAGAAGGGCGATATTGCAAAGAGAATTGCGATTTCCTTCATGTCGAGCAAGACGCAGAACCAACTCATGAGAGGAAAGATTTCCCTTCCCCTTGTAAAGGCGTGGAGAACGGATTATGAGGATCCCGCAAACAACGGTCAGTACGCGCCCGCTTCGCGTTCCGTATTCATGGACGTCATCAGCGGTGAGCACGGCTTCTTCCCTGCAACGTATTCCACGTTCAACAGCGACTGGCTCAACTACCTTACGAGAAAGGACGGCGAAATTGACTTGATTCTGAGAGCAGGTACGGGCGCTGTGACGAAATTTAATGAAACGACCTGGACGGATGTTCGCAATACGATGCAGCAGCGCTATGACGACGTCAAGAACTCATAAGCAATAAGAAACACAACCAAGACAAATAACAAAGAATAAAACAAGGAGTTTTTCTATGGAGGAAATTCAACAAGCGGCGGAAGTTCAAGCTGCGGCGGAAGATCAGCTCATAGAAGGGGTAGCCGGTGTTCCCAACGGTAAGAACAAAAAGAACAAGGGCAGTAATCTGCGCAAGCAGGAGAATCTGATTGGTTGGATATACATTGCGCCCATGGTCATAGGGTTGGTGTTATTCTCGCTGATTCCCATTATCCTGTCCATCGTTTCGATGTTCTACAGATATGACGGTTCTGCTCAAATCAGCGACTGGGTCAGCGTTGGGGGCGAGAACTTTAAGAAGATTTTCGGCGGAATGCATTCCAAAGAGTATTGGGATTCGTTTGCCAACACGCTGTTGTTTGCAATACAGCTTCCGCTCGGAATGATCATCGGTATGTTCCTGGCGCTCGGCATGAACCGCAGTATGCGCGGCGTGCAGGCGTTCAGAATCATCTACTACATTCCCTGCGTCATGAGCGTTGTTGCGGTCACGGTCGTATGGAAGAAGCTGTTCGCTCAAAACGGCATTATCGACAACATGTTCCACAATTCGGACGCCTACGTAACGAATCCCGAAGATCAATTCTTATGGCTGGATTCGAGAGTGGGTATCGTGATCACGGTAACGCTCCTTCAAATCTGGAAGGGTGTAGGGTACACGGCGCTCATGTTCATCGCGGGCTTGCAGTCCGTTTCGACCGACCAGCTCGAAGCGGCGAGGATCGACGGCGCAGGACCTTGGACGATTTTGTATAAAATCACGTTGCCCGCGCTCTATCCCATTATCTTCTACTTGCTCGTAACGGGACTTATCGGCTCGCTACAAATGTTCAACGAGGTATACGTCCTAACAGGCGGCGTCGGCGGATATAAGACGGCGGTCTCGTTCGTGTACTACTGTAAGGAAGTCGTAAAGAACTACGGTGAAGCGTCGGTTGCGGCGTGGGTGCTTGCAGTCATCATCTTCATCGTCACGGCAATTCAGATGTACGTCGATAAAAGAAAGAGGGAGGCGGAATAATTATGGAAAACGTAATGGAAGATCAGGAATTAAAACCGGAAGTTCCCGAAACGACTCCGACCGCTCCCGAAACGGAAAAGAAAAAATCCAAAATCCCCACAAAGCTCATATGGGACATCGTCGTTACGGTGGCGCTTTCGTTGGGTGCGGTCATCATGCTTCTTCCCTTCCTGTGGATGGTGCTGGGCACGTTCAGAACGGGTGCGTCTATCGAGACGTCCTTCTTCCCGCAAGCGGGGGACTGGTCGGGCAAAGCCTATCCCGATATGTGGAAGGAAAGTAACAAAATTATGAACTCGGACTGGGCGGTCATCCGCGCCATACTGAACAGCTTATTGACAACGGTCCCCGTAGTCGTCGTTCAGATTTTGGTTTCCGCATTCGCGGCGTTCGCGTTCGCAAAGCTCAATTTCGTAGGAAAGAACATCATGTTCCTCGTCCTGCTTTCCACCATGATGGTGCCTTTCGCAGTCGTCATGTTGCCGCAGGTGTGGTGGTTTGACCAGTTGAATTTGTTGGAAGGTCCGATAGCGGTCATCATTCCCAAGTTCTTCGGCTCGATCACAACGGTATTCTTCCTTCGTCAGTTCCTGTACGGCATTCCGGACAGTATCTCGGAAGCGGCGCGGCTTGACGGCGCAAGCTACACGCGGACGTTCATTTCGGTGATTCTTCCGCTTTTGATGCCCGCACTCGCAACGCAGGCGATCCTGTCGTTCATCGGTAACTGGAACGACTTCTTAGGCCCGCTCCTTTATATCCAAGGTAACGAATGGTACACGCTTCCCTTGCTCGTAAACTTCGTAAACAACAAGGGCGGCAGTAAAGGCGTTCTCGCCGTTCCGCAGACGTTGGCGATTTCGCTCATCTCGCTCGTTCCCATTATCATCATCTTCGCGGTATTCCAGAAGAAGATCATCGGGTCGATCGTGTTCTCTGCGGTCAAGGGTTAATCAGTCAATCGTCCTTAGGGCGGCAACCGCCGCCCTAAGGAAAAATTGTGTTCAAACGAAAATTAAAACAGAAAATTATTTGGAGGAAAATTATGAAAAAAGTTTTAGCAAAAAAGCATACCGCTTTGATTGCTTGCTCCGCGCTTATGGCGGCGGCGCTCACAGGCGGTCTTGCGGGACTTACAAACGTCACCGCCCATGCGGAGGAAGGGGACGTTACTTATGCGCCTAAAATTTACTACTACGTAGACGCAGGCAACTTCGTAAAGGACAACGGCTCTGGAGAACGTTTCACAGGGCGTGATTCTTGCGACGGCGAAGGTGTTCCGCATAGTAATGAAACAAACTTTATGAAAGCGTACGGGCTTCACTACGGCACAAAGGACGAAGCCGGTAAGGTAACGGGTCTTTATAACGGTTATGCGGATAATCAATTAAAAGAAGATGATAAGACGGGCAAAACCTGGGGTGTAGATTCTACGAATTACGGTTGGGCTAAATGGCGTGTTTTGACTACAAGTTCTACCAATACGCTCTATGACGGTTATCAAACAGGCCGTCATACCGAGGGTGGTGATTTGACGAACGATCACTATGTTATGACTTATAAGTTCGAGGTTGACGATAACACCACGCCTCTTAAAATTACGATCGGCGCAAGAGCGTACGGCAATGGTTGGGGACAGACAAGTTATAAGTACTCTATTAACAAGCCGAGCGATTATGATGCTGAGGAAAACGGCGCTTACCCGTTGGAAACGAGCATTACTGCTCCCGAGTCTGATGATAATACGGAACATGTATCGTCCGAACTTTGGCCGACTCAAACAATTACGGGCGTTAAAGAGGGCGACAAATATTTCGTTACCTTAAAAATCGGCGAGGATGCCACGAATAGAAACGCGTATTTGAACTGGATCATGATTGCCACGGATAATTACGAGCTTCCCGTTGCGTACTCTTTCCCGAACTTTGTGAAGTCTGACGCAACGACTATAACCGCAACTCCTTCGGACGGTACGGGCGACGTAACGGCTACTATTACCGATGAAAGCAAGGCGGCGCTTGCGGCGGCAGCACCTCTTTCCAATGTTGATATTGCTGTTGACGTTGGGGACGGTAAAACCGCAACCGGAACGGTGACCGTTCTTCCTGCAAGCACGAAATATTTCGTAAACGTTGGTAGTGACCACGACGTAGAAGGCACCGTGCGCGACGTACAGTATAGTGCTTCGAATGGTTACGGTTACGTATCGGCACAAGGTACTGTTGGTTGGGCTGATGCTCCTTACGACGAATCAAACCGTTACGACGTAACTGACATGACTTATCGCTTTGATCTTGAAGAAGGTTCTTACAGTGTGCTTGTGGGCACGTTCACATGGTGGAATCATGTAAGAACGGCAACGATTACGGCAAACAACGGTCCCGCTGTAGCTCTTAAGAATTCCTCCTCGGCGAATGGAACGAAGGATAGTGCGACATGCTATGGTGACGTTACGAGCGCAAGCGGCGGACATTTAGACGTTAAATTTGTTTGCCCTGAAAAAGCGTTTATCACCTACTTCCTTGTTTACGAGCATGAACACGGCACGATGACTAAGACCGAAGCGGTTGCTTCGACTTGCGAAACGAAAGGTACGATCGAGTACTACACCTGCGAAATTTGCGGACAGAAGTACGACGATGAAAACGCTACGACGTTGATTACCGATATCGAAGCTGCTCTTCTGCCTCACAGCGGAACGCACCACGAGGCGG
>JAIDSX010000075.1:10233-18551 GCA_029060985.1 Clostridia bacterium
CACAGCGGAACGCACCACGAGGCGGTTGCAGAATCCTGCACCACGGACGGTAACGTTGAATATTGGGAATGCGAAAACGGTTGCGAAAAGAACTATTCCGATGCAACCTACACGACCGAATTGGAAGGCTCGCCCGTAATTGCGGCGCACCACACCTTTGACGCTGTTACCTGGGGCGCTTGGACGGAAAAAACAGAAGGCGGCTGGACTTGCACGTACAGCGCGACCTGCTCGGTATGCGGCGATACGCAAAGCGAGACGGGAGCAACGGTTACTTCCAAAGAGACTCCTGCAACTTGCATTGCGACGGGCGTTAGAACGTACACCGCAAAAGCAGGCAACGTTACGAATCCTACGGAAAAAACCGAAGAGATTGCTATGCTCGCTCACAACGGCGTTAAGCACGAAGCGGCTGAGCCTACCTGCACGGAAGCGGGCAACAACGAATATTGGAGCTGCGATAAGGGTTGCGATAACGTTTGGTCTAACGCGACGTTAGAAACCACGACCACGCTTGAAGCGGTTACCATTGCGGCGACCGGACACGATTACGACCTCGAGAATATCGAATGGACGTGGACGGATACGACGGCTGCAACGGCAAAGGTTACCTGCAAGACCGATAATACGCATATCGATGAGATCACCGCTACCATTACGAGCGCAGTAACGAAGCAAGCGACCGAAACCGAAGAGGGCGAAACCACCTATACGGCTACGATCACGGTCGGCGACGAGACCTATACTACCACCAAGACCGCTCCGATTGCGAAGTTGACGGGCAACACGGCCGGCGGCGACGACGACGGGGAGAAGAGCGGCGGCTGCGGTTCTTCCATCGGCGGCACGGTAGGCATGATCGCGGGACTTTCCGTATGCCTCGGCGCGGCTTGCGCAACGATCTTCCTTCGCAAGAAAAAGATTCAAAAATAAGCAGTAAAATGAAATAAAAGTTCGTTTTCGCCGACGGCATTTTGCCATCGGCGAAAAGGACTTTTCAAAAGATCAGTGTCTCAAAAATAATTAGACAAAAATGAGGGAAAATAAGTTAAGGGGAAAATTATGAAAAAAACCTTAAATAAGAAAAAAATTGCCCTTGCGTCAAGCTCCCTGCTTCTTGCGGCAACGCTCGCAGGCGGAGTTCTGACGCTTCCCGTATCCGCGGCTTCGTACGATAACACGTACACCGTGGACGTTTCCAAGTCTTTTCAGGAGTTCGACGGTTGGGGACTTTCCCTTTCCTGGTGGGCGACCGAAATCGGCGATTGGACGCGTATGGGCTCGAGCGGGCAGACGAAGCGCGAAGAGATCATGGAGGCGATCTACGGTAAAAGCGGATTAAACCTCAATATCGCGCGCTATAACGTGGGCGGCGGCGACGATCCCGCGCACACGCACATGACGGGCGACAGAAACACCCCCGGTTGGAAGGGCGCGTCCGTTTTCAAAGCTACCGAAGAGAATCCGACCGCTCCCGAAGGCTCGTTTACGGGCGGCGCGGGCGGCGGCGCGGGCGTAACCTACGTCCCCGACGACAACTACGCTTGGGTAGCGGATGACGGAAGAATGCTCAATTGGCAGGATACGCCCGATTATAGGCAGCTTTGGGTGCTCGACTGGATTCAGAAACACCGCACGGAGGATTTGCTCACCGAGTACTATTCCAACACACCTCCTTACTGGCTCACGCAGTCGGGCTGTTCTTCGGGCAGAGGCGAAAAGGAAGGTAACGATAGCGGCGAAAACCTTAAAAACGACGAGACGCACAACAAGGAGTTCGTAAAGTATTTGCTCGACGTTTACGAGTACCTTGCGGCACAGGGCTTCCGTCTTGACAATATTCAGCCCTTCAACGAATCGAACAGCGCCTACCACTATTGGGCGGAAAGGGGCGACCAAGAGGGATGTCACTTCTCCTCCGCACAGCAGGTTGAAATCACCAGACTGCTTGCCGAGGAAATGCAGAATCGTAATTTTGCCGAGAAGTACGGCGCTACCTATAACTGGGGCGACGAAACGAATACGGACCATGCCTGGAACGCCTATCAGAGCGGTCGGAACATCAATTCCTCCGTTGTAGACGGCGCTTCCCGCTTGACCTATCACATTTACGACTACAAAGATACGACCACGATGCGGATGTACCGTGCGGCACACGAGCACGATCAGGAAATCTACATGTCCGAAATCTGCTGGACGACCGAGGGCGAAGGGTACGATCCCGAAGCAATGGGAACCGGCTTTATGTACACGCAGAGTATTATCGACACCGTTAAATACGGCGGCGTAGACGGCTACGTGTTCTGGCAGGGCGTAGAGGACATGGTAGGACAAATGAAGAGCGGTACCAACTACGGTCTCATTCAGGGTGTTTATTACACGCAGGAAGAGGCGCCTATCGATATTACCGCGCTCGGCTATAACTATCAGGACTACGTGCTCTCCAAGGCTTACTACATGAGCGGACAGTACACGAAGTATATCAACAAGGGCTACACCATCGTCGATATTGACGACGGCAAGGGCTTCAAGCAGGACGCTTCGCTCGCGGCTATCTCGCCCGACGGACAGACGCTCGTCGTCGTTAAGCAGAACAAGGGCGCGGCAGATTCCTTTAAGCTCAACTTAAACGGCTTTAAGGCAAACACGGTGGAAAAGATCGTCACCGATAAGGCGCATAACTGGGCAAAATCGGCTATCTCTACGGACGGTAATTCGATTATCGATACCGTTTCGGATTCGTCGGTCACGACCTACGTGATTCACGGAACGCGTACGGTAGGCGAGGGCACCTTCCTCGACGACAGCTCGGCGAAAATCGTGAGCGGGCTTTCGGATATTCAGGCGGCATTCACCGCAGCCGAAGCTGATCCCGATACCTCTAAAACCTATATGTACGGCACGTACAGTATCGGTCAGTTCGATCAAGGCACCGGCTATTTCGGATCGTCGTACACCAATCAGGGTAAATATATGGCAGTCCGCTTCTACGGCACGGGCTTCGGACTTACCTTCCCCACGAAGAGCGACGGGGGCACGATCGACGTTTGGGTGGACGCTGACCCGACGGGCACTCCTACCACCGGCTCCAACGGAGTCAGCTTACAATCCTCTACTACGGTCAAGAGCGCGGTTGTCTATTCCGACGAAGACGTGGAGGGATTCTCCAAAGGCTGGCATACCATTTACGTAAAACAGAAGAGCGGCTACGTCAACTTTGACGGTATCTTCCTCAAATTTACGGAAGATACGGTGGTTTCGGGCAATACGCTTGCCGTAACGGAGGCTGCGGGGCTCGGCAATACGGTCAGCTTCTCCTACCGTAAAACGGGCTATATGGGCTACGAAATCTTTGCCGAATACCGCACGCAGGGCGGCGACTGGATTCGCTCGAATGAGCCGATTACAGGGTTGAACGGCAATATTACGATAAGTAAAGCCCAGAGCGTGGAGTTGCGCCTTGTAGCAATCAAGGGCGACGACGTGCAATATTCCCCCGCAAAGGTCGTGAATATTCTTCCCACGAAGGACGGCGTTTTGTACTTCGTAGACTGCGGTACTTCCTCTGAAAACGAGCTCTCCGCGGGCGCGGTGCTCGGTATGCTCCAAAGCGCGTCCGATAAAGCGTACGGAGAGGACGCTATTACGGGCTTGAACTGGGGCTATACAAACGGTATCAAAAAGGCATACAACGGCGAGAAAGACGCCATGACTTCCGTCATGAGCCTTGATGAAACGGGCGATTCTGCGCTCACCTATAAGTTCACCATTCCGCAGGCGGGCACTTATAACCTGGCGCTCGGATTCTATGCGGGCGGTAAGGATTGGGGCACGAGAGCGGTTACGGTTTCGGTCATGGGCGCAACCGTCGAAAATATTTCCGATTCCAATAACGTTACACTTGTAGGCGGCTCGTATAACGGCTGGTATGCTACGGTTGAAACCGTCGAAGCGAACACGGAAATTACCGTAAGTTTTTCTAAGGCTTCGGGGGATAATCCCATGGTTTCCCTCATTGCGATCACCGAATCGGAAACCGCGATTCCGCTTTACACGAGCGGCGCTTCCAACTACAACAGCGAGACGATCGTAGAAGGTACGCAGGTTGACATCGGTGCGGATTTAATGTCCGAAGTCAAGGGAACGGAAGTTACGGTCTATCTGAGCAACGGCGAAACGGCTACCGTTGAAGCGAACGCCACGGGCGTTTCCTATGCCGTCAGTTCGAAGGAGATCAAGGCGGGGCAGACCGCTACGGCAACCATCACTTCAAAGGATTATCCGGGCCTTGAAATTTACTCCACCTACACCTGGCATCAGGAAGGCGCAAAGGTGCTCTATTACAACATCGACTGCGGTAAAACCGACACTACCCAATTACCGGGCAGCAAGCAGACTACGGCGAACGATTTGCAGTACCACGAGGACAAGGACACGAGCTGGGGTTATGATAAGAACACGGTGGGAAGCGTAAACTGGTCGGACAGCCCTAGCGAAGAATGGTCTATCCGCGGCGACGTGAACAACCTCACCTATACGATGACGGGCTTTAATCCGAACGAGTTATTGATAATCTCTACGGGCGGACACTGCGGTGACGACTGGGGCGGACGCACCTACGACGTCAAGTGCAACGGTACGACAATCGGTTCAATCAAGTTGGAGAACGGAAAGCGCACCTATGAAACGTTTGAGGGCGCGACCGTCAAGGCAGACGGCAACGGCATTGTGAAGCTTGTATTCTCCAAGACGCAGGGCGGCGATCCGCACGTCGGCTATATCAAGGTATGGTCTGCGGGCGGCACTGCAGAAAAAGCGCCGGCAATCACCAGCGATAAAACGACGGTAGGGCGCGACGGAACGGTCACCCTCAGAAATCTCGAGGTAGGGGCAACGGTCTATGTGCTCGACGAGTACGACCATATCCTCGGCAACTTCGCGCCTACGGCGGCTACGCAGACGATAGCGGTTGACGATTATCTTCCCGCTACTTCGTATACGCTTCGCTTCACGCAGGCGAAAGCAGGTAACAAAACCACGCAACGCGACGTTTCCGACGAACTCGTCGTAAGCGTTCTCGGATTCACGTATACCATCGAAAACGATTACGTGCAGGAAGGAGACGTTGTTATCATTAAATTCCAGCCGCACGCGGACAACGGTTTTACTTCGTTCACGATCACGCCTCAAAACAACGGCGTCCCGAACGATTTGACCGAGGGATTCTTCTACCGTGTAAAGGCAAACGGTGATTACGTGGTTACGATCGTTGCAGGCGGCGTTACTTCTAGCCAAACGATCACGATCGACTATTTCCCTGAGTTCAACGCAGTTTACAGCACGACGGATTGGACGGACGAGGACGTTACGCTGACGCTCGATCTCAAAACGATGAGCGAAATCACCGCGGTTACCATCAACGGCGAAGCGGCGACTAAGAACGAAGCGGGCAAGTATGTGATCACGGCAACGAGAAACGGAACGTATAACGTGAAGCTCTATACCGAGTTGGGCTACGTATACGAAAAGCAGTTTGTCGTCTCCAATATCGATAAGGTGAAGCCTTCCGTAGATATCGACTTCAAATTCTCGGTTGCGGCGGGTATTTCGCTTGACTATACGTCGCTGTCCGTATCGGGCGGTAAGATGTACGTGTCCTTCAACGGCGGCGAAAAAGAGGAGGTCACCGAATCCGACACGCTCTCGCTCGCACGCGAAGGCAAGTACGAGTTCTCGTATACGAACGGCGTGGGACAGAGCGCGAAGGTTGGCGTTTACTACGTCACGTACGGCTTGGAAAATTCGAATCTCGCGTCGGTCAACATCGACTCGAACGGCAAGCTCAATATCCTTGCGGCAGACGCTTCTGCGAAACTTTACAGAGCGGGCGAAGAAAATGATATCGCCTCCATGAAAGCGACGAAGGCGGGCAAGTACTATCTCGAAATCAACAACGGATCGGAGATGGAAATTATCGTCTTTAACACGGACGGCGTCAAAACTTCTGGTACGTCGCCTATCATGATAGCGGGTATCGTTATCGGTTGCGCTGCGCTCGTTGCGGCGGCGATCGTCTGCCCCGTGGTCATTCTGAAAGGGAGGAAAAGATCATGAGAAGCAACATGAAAAATAAATCGCTCTGCGTTCTCACCGCCGCAGCCGCGCTGTGTATCGGCGGCGCGGTGGCGGGACTGGGCTTAAACGCCGTCTCGGCAAACGCGGACGAAGAAACCACGAACTACTACGCCTTCGTAGACGTAGGCGCGGACAGCGACGCAACGTCGATCGATACCAAGCTCGGACTTGCCAAAACGGAGAACGTAACGGCTTCGGACGGGGGTACGGTCGTAGAGGGGAGCACGCTGTTTGGAAGCTATTCTACGGGCAAGACGTATTCCTTCGAATTAGACGCGGGCACCTATCAGGTTGCAGTCGCCGTTGATGCGGCAAGCAACGATACAATCACCGTAGGCGGCGGTACGCCTGTGGCGATTTCGGAAGCGGGCAAACAGGTCGTTCCTACAACGGCTACCGTTGCGGAGGGCACGGCCCTTACCGTTACGGGCACGGGTAAAATCTGCGCGATCCTCGTTGCAGACGAGGGCAGCAATATCCTTATGAGCGCGGAGTATACCAAAGGTCAGGTCATTTCCTACGGCAAACTTTTGAGCGAAGTGCTCGATCCTGCTACGGGCTATTATTCGAACGGCACGATAGGGGAAGCTGAAATCGAGTACGACGTTTCGGCAACCGTGGGTACGGGCGTCAATACGCTCTTTACCACAAGCGAAGTGACGGGCACCGTCAAGGGCACGAGCCTCAGCGTTTCGCGCTACGTGATCACCATGCCGGACGATTTGGTGTACTTCATCAACTGCGGCTCGTCTTTGACGGACAACGAATACAAAGAGGGCGCAGGTATCGACCCGTACTACGACCACAACCAAACGGTGTTCGATTATTACAAAGCGAAGGGAAGCGCGCTTAAAAACGACGGCAAACCGGACGAAAAGGTTGCAGAGAACGGAAGCGGCGGTGCGGGACACTATTCCAATTCCGTTTGGTCCGTGGTCGACGGTACGCAGGAGAGGGACTTCCCCTATAACACGTTGATTTGGAATAAGAAAAACGTCCTCAATATGGGCTATATCCTGCCGGGGCTTGATAGCGGTAACTACCGCGTCTATATCGGCTCGCTTTCCAATTGGCACGGACGTAACGTTAATATCACGTTTAACGACCAAGTCGTAGGAACGGGAGACCTCAGTATCAAGAGCACGAAGAGCTTTGCGGTATTCGAGAACGTTCCCGCCAAGGACGGAAAAATCAATATCAAAATGGTGGGCGGCTCCACGAACGAGCCCTGTATCAACTTCATAGCGGTACAGAAAATGGAAACCGTAGTGAATGCGGCTCCTTCCGCTCCCGAAGCGCCTTCCGAAATCGGAATGAACGATCACGCGCTCAATATCACGGGCGGACTTGTAGAGGGTGCGAAGTTGCAGCTTTACAATGCAGTCAAACCCAACAACGTTCTCTTTGAAGAAAAGGTGGATTTAACGAAAGCCGAAGAGGGCACTTACACCTTGGATTGGGGCGAAGTGTTTGACGGCGTTTCGCAGTTCTACCTTATACAGGTCACGAACGGCGGCGCAAGCGAGCCGCACCGCGTCAGCATTACCGATATCGAGGGCTTCGCAGTTACGATGAGTCCCGAAGGATATACGACGGGCGCGGTCACGGTTTCCCTTACGGCGCACGCGAACAGCGGTATCAAGTCCTGGTCGTATCAGCTTGGCGAATTCGGCGTGGTCAACGAGTTTACGCTGGATAACCCCTACGAGATGCACGAGAGCTTTACGGTTCAGGAGAACGGCGAATATATCGTTAAAGTTTATTCGGGCGTCGGCGCTATCAGCGACAAGACGGTCATCATCGGCAATATCGATCCGGATCGTCCCGTCATTACGATCACGCCTTCGAGAGTCGGTTGGGAAAGCGGTGCGTACAACGTTACGCTCGCCGTCGGAGGCATTGCTCCCGTTGCGGAGTATAAGCTCTTTAAGAACGGCGCGCTTGTCGCTTCCGCAGAGAATGCGCCCGCAACCGTGAAATTCACCGAGGAAGGCGAGTATCTCGTCTACGTGAAGAACGAGGCGGGGCAGTCCTCCACGAGCATGGTCTGCGTGAGCGGTAAACCGACGATGACGAAGGTCGTCAGGTCCTTTGCAAACAGAACGCTCAAATATACCTTCGAGGATACCAAGAGCTATAAGATCGCTACGGTATCGGCTTACGCGCTGTTGCCGGGCGGCGTT
>JAIDSX010000076.1 GCA_029060985.1 Clostridia bacterium
CCTGACTTTGTTCATATGCTCCTCCTGTTTGTATAACATTACTATATTTCTTTTTGATTTGAAAAATACTACGCCACGCTATATTTTTCTATTCTATTATATGAGAAAACCCCTTTTGTGTCAAGTAGTTTTACCGATTTTTCATATTTCGGAGCTTTCTGCCGAATCCTCAAAATGCGTCCTTTTCCGTCTTGCTCCAACGCTTTTTGATAAAGCGCAGTTGAATAGAGAGCGGCGTAATATCCGTAAAGAACTTTATGAACTTATTCCAAAACCCCACGACTTTCGTCCTTTTATTCTTCCTGACTGCCTTTAACGAGGCTACGGCGACTGCGCGCGGACTCTTTGCGGATACCTTTCCCCAAAATCCGTGACCGATAATATCCTTTTTAATATCCTCCCGCGTGGGAATCCCGCCGGGGAGAATGGAAGTTACTTTCGCTTTGCCCTTTAATTCCGTTCTTAGCGCGATCGAAAACTGGCTGAGCGCCTTCTTCGTTGCACTGTAAATTGCAAAATACGGCATCGGGCAGATTCCCGACATACTGCTAATTGTTAGAACTTCGAATTTTCCGTCGAGCTTTCCCCTCTTCAACGACGAATGGATAAAGGACAGCGCGCCCTCAAAATTGACCCGCGTTTGGAATACGATTTTTTCCTGCGTGTAATTTTCAAACGCCTTCTGCGTATCCACTCCCGCAACGTAAACAAGCCTCGACAGCGTAATTTCTTCTTCGTCGGCATAATCAAAAAACGCCTTCCTATCTTCTTCCGAAGTCAAATCGCAGGCGCGGAATTTCACAGCTAAATTAGGAAACTCCTCTTTTAATTTTTCTGAAAGCGCTTTGAGTCTTTCTTCGCTCCTTCCCGTCAAAAACAGCGGCTCTCCCCGCTCGGCAAGAACGCGCACGAACGCACCGCCTAATCCTCCGCACGCACCCGTGATCAACGTATAATCCATAACTACTCCTATTCTTTTTCGAATTATAGTACGTTCGTTTTATTCTGTCAAGTCCATTATGAAACGTGCGTCAAATTTTTGTTTAATAAAATTCGGAAAATAAGTGAAAATAGCTTGCGTTTTCCCGAAAAAAAGTTTACAATAAATTCACTTGTAGAGACGGCGGAGCGGTAAGCACTTCGTGCTTCGGTACGACGAACGCTGCGCGTTTGCCCGCTCTCAAACTTAACTAAATAAAACTTGCAGAGATGGCGGAGCGGTCGAACGCGCACGATTCGAAATCGTGTGATGCAGGAATGTATCCAAGGGTTCAAATCCCTTTCTCTGCGCCAAAACCCCCAAGAGGATTTCCTCTTGGGGGTTTTGTTGTTTCAAATAAGTTTACCGTATTACGTGTTTGTAATCGTCACGTTCTCTACTGCGTAGCAGCCGCCTCCGTTGCGGTGCGTGAACTGATACTGTTTTACGGGTGCGCCTGGATTTCCTGCGTCCGAAGAAACCGTGTAGGAACAGCGGTAATACTCAACGTAGTTTGCGTCCCCTTCCGTCTTCACGGAAACCGTGTACGTTGCGCGATTGCTGCTTACGCTGCGGTCGATACGTACGTACATCGTCGTACCGTTCTGTGCAGACGGTCTTGCCGCCGCATTAGAGGTTGTTGCATTGCCCAAAGTCGGTTTCTTGTCAAGTCCGTTTGTAATATCGAGCTTTCCGTTAACGAGGTGCAAATCGAAGAAACCAGCCCAACCGCCTTCGTTTACCGTACGCATACCGATTCCAAGCCACACTTCGCCCGACCCAGGATTGGGTCCCAACAGCGTGAATTTGAATTCGAGACGGCAGTTTGTTGCAGCTTGGTCAAAGTCCATCAGCGCAAAGTCTGAATTCTCAGCACCGTTGCTGTCTCTCAGCGGCCAGCTCGGATTACTGCGCTGCATGATCGTTCCCGTTTTGGTGAGCACCATGTTATGACGGCTGTCCGACGAAAGATTTTCGAAATTCATATTTCCCATCGTATAGTAATCCGAATGGGTTTTCACATAATTCTGAATGAATTTTGCCGCACTTCCGTTCCCCGTAGCAAGAACGTTGAATTTCTTTTTGGCAACTGCCGAGAATCCCGTAACGGGATCGGTCAGGGTCATCTTCAAGGTGAAGTCGCCCTTAGCAACGTTGTGATCGAAGTTCGTTACGATCACATACGGATAATTTACGTCGTCCGCAGCGTTAAGAACCTCTACGCCCGTGCCGCCGCTCGATGCGGTCACGTTATTCTCTATCACCTCGTATTTCGCGTTCCGACTTGTCAATTCGCGCTGAGCGCCGCCGCGTGTAGTCGCGTTAAAATAGAGCATGTGTCCCATACTCGTTAAAACGTCGTCGAGCATGTCGAACGGCTCATCGCCCCAAACGGGCGAATAGCCAAGGCTATCCACCGAATACAAATCGATATCGAATTTCTTTTGAATCGAAGGGTCGCCCTTGTGCGTATAGATGACGGTCAACGTAAAGTACTCCACTTCCGTGGGGGTAACCCGAACGGAACTGCCCTCGCCCATTTCCGCAATGACTCCGCTCGCTCCGTGAACGTCGTACGTGACGTCGTATTTATCCGTCGCGCCTTCCACGAAATATTTAAGGTCGGTTGCCGTATTCGTCTGAATTCTCAGCCTTTCGGTTATGTTGCAAGAAAGGGAAATCTCCGCCGGAACGCCATTACACTTTAACGAAGCGATTGCCTCGCCAACTGCGCCGCCTCGTCCTTGCGCTTTGTAGACGACCTTCCACTCACCCGCAATGTGCGGCGTGAATCTGTCGCCTTTCACCGTATAGGTATCCTCTCTCGCCTCGCGGTACTCGTCCGAAGCTCCCGTGCGATAGAGTGCGGATACGCTCTCCCTTTCACGGATATCTCCGCTCTGGTAAACAACGGTATGATTGAGCGTGACTTCCTCGTCCTCGTTCACCTCGCTCTTATCGAGGGATAACGTGACGGAGGGCTCTGCCATAACGCCGATTTCGATTTCGGTTTCCGCGCTGTCATTCCCCGTGCCGATACTCGCCGTAACCTTTACCGTGTACTTGCCCGCCGAGCCGAAGACAAGCGTATTATACACGCTGTTAAATTCAACGTCCGTTGCGGGCTCGCCGTCTTTTTTAATTTCTACCTGAATTGCACAGCCTGCGTCGGCGGCGTAAGTCAAAACGTGTAACGCCCCCACTTTGCCAAACGCTTCGCCTGCCGCCGCTCTGATATTTACGTCGCTCACGGAGGCTTCACTGTCGTGCACCGTTATCTTCGCGCTTGCAGATCCAAGCATACCGTCCTTTGACGCGTACACTGTGATGGTATATTCGCCCGCGGTATAAAAGATATACCCGCCGTCGAGATAGGAATAATCCGCAACGGTCGCAAAGGAGTCGCCAATCTTTACGGAAGTCGCCACCTTACTCCCCTCGGGCACGTTGTAATTCACTTTGTGTAACGCCCCTGTCTTGCCGTAGGAAGTTCCGTCTAAGGCGGTGATCGTCACGTCTTTGACTTCGGGAACGGGCGGCTCGCTACTGTTGCACCCGAAGAGCGCAAAGCAACACAATATCGAAAGAATGAGTGTAAGCAATACCTGTAACAGAATAATTTTACGTTTCATTTCCCCGTTACTCCTTTGTCCAATCGATATCAAGATAAGTATTCTTCAAGTACACAGCGTTCTGCGAAGCCGATTCAAGCGTTAAGCTCCTGTTCCCCGCTTTCCAATTCGTCGCATCCGCGAAAGTCGCGGAAGTGAGATTGCTCTTATAGAACGCATATTCGCCGATCCGCGTTACCGATGCAGGAATCGTGATACTGTAAAGACTAGTCTGTGCAAACGAATACTTGCCGATCGAAGTTACGCTTTCTGGAAGCGTTATGCTCGTTATAGGGCAATACTGGAACGCGTTGCTTCCGATGACCTCAACGCCGTCGCCCAAGGTCACACTCGTAAGTATGGCGTAATTAGGTCTCTCCTTGATGGGATGATCGAGATCGCGCCCAACGCCCGTGTACGAGAACGCGAAACGCCCGATCTCCTTTGCGTTCACCGTGACGCTCGTCAACGATTTACAATCATAGAATGCGTTGTCGCCGATAGTTTCCACCGTCGAAGGAACGGTAACGGAAGTAAGTCCGCTCTCTCTGAACGCGTTCGCGCCGATCAGTTTTACGCTCTCCGTAAAGGTGATCGCCGTAAGGCTTTCACACTTTCTGAACGCGCTCACGCCGATAAAGCGCACGCCGCCCAGGGTAACGCTACTCAAATTCGTACCTCTGAACGCACTGTCCGCAATTCCGATCGCGGTCTCCTTTACGTTTACGGAAGTTGTTCCGTTATTCACGCCGACAACGACGTTTGCCGCATACTTCACGCCGCCCTCTACCGTGATAAGTCCCGTATCCGTAAAGGCGTTTTCGCCCACGCGAATGACCGTATCGGGAAGCGTCAACGACGAAAGACTCGAACAGCCCTTGAACGCGCTGTCGCCGATGAGACGAACACCGTCAAGGCTAACCGAACTGAGCGAATTACACCCTTCGAACGCCGACTTTCCGATGCTCGTTGCCGAGCTCGTTACCGTAGTTAAATTCGTACAGCCGTTAAAGAGATTGTCGCTGATTTCCGTCAAAGCCGTAGGAAGCGTAGCCGTTACGATCGCACAACCCGAGAGCGCATATTCTTCCGCAACTTTAAGACTATTCAATGAATTAGGAACAAAATTCGAACAGCCGCCGAATGCCGAGAAGCCCAACTCTGTGCACGCGCTTAAATTCAGGCTCGTGAGCTCGGTGCAATTCAAGAACGCCTGCGACCCGATTTCCGTCAGCATCGCCTCGCCGGTCACTTCCGTCAACGAAGAGCAACCCTCGAAGATAAACGGAGGCAAAGCGGTCAAGCCGCTCTCAATTTCGACTGTTTGAAGCTGCGTGCAGTCGCGGAATACGGCATATCCCAATTTTTCAATCGAGGCAACCAAAGTGACAGAGGTTATCTTGGTATTTGCAAACGCTTTTGCGCCGATTTCCTCGATACCGTTCGGCAGAGCCGCCGCGGTGATCTGTGTGCCCGTGAATGCTTCCGCACCGATCTTTTTCAAGTTAGCGCCGAAGGTGACGGAGGTTATTGCCGCGCCCTTAAACGCACGGTCGGCAATTTCCTGAACGGGCTTTCCGCGGTATTCGGCGGGTATTTCGACATTGCCAGAGTTGATACTCCCAATGCCCGTTACGATATAATATTCCTTTTCTGCGCTCAATTCATAGGCAAGACGACGCTCGGAAATCTCCCTACCGCACACTTCGCAAACCATGCTGTTTCCCACAAGAATGTGATCGGCTACGCCTGTTTTTTCATCGGAATGCACGCAAGTGGCGGGATACCAGTGCTCGTAATCGTCGCTCGAAAGCGTATCCGCAAAGCTGTGACCCCCGACTTGATAGGAATAACCGCATTCATTACAGGAATATTCGGTATAGCCGTCCTGATTGCCGCTTGCGGGAATGACGCTCTCCGTAAAATCGTGCCCCGTAACTCCCCTCTTTGCGCCGCAGCACAGCGTGGGATGCCAATGAACGCTATTGTTGTACTCCCATACGTTTTCGTCGTAGGTGTGATCGATAGGCGCGGTCGGAGCCGAAGCATACCAATACCCGCACTCACAGGCGTGTTTGGTATAACCGTACGTAGAGCAGGTAGGCGCAATCACAGATTCATCGAATACGTGTGCCTTCAAGTCGATCTCGCCGTTCAGCACGGGCTTCCAGTGCCCGTTCTCGTTGTAACGAAGGTCCGATTCAACGGGAAGCGAATCAACGGGATCGGACACGTACGAATACCCGCAGGCGCAGATATTCAACGTATAGCCCGCGGAAGTAACGCTCGGCGGAATTTGGGTACTGGCAAACGTATGGTCGGACTTATTCGCCTTGGTATCGTGCGAACACATAGACGGATGCCAATGCGTTTCGGCATTGAACGCCCACTCAGACGAATACGTATGCGTATGCTCCCCGCCGCTACACGCGGCCGCTGCAACCGCAACGGCCATGAGCGGCAACGAAAGCAAACAAAGTTTTATTTTGCTTGATTTTCGCATGAACAATCTCCTACTTTTAGTTTACGTCAATTTGTTTTACGTGCCTTTTTAACGAACAGCCATACTCCTGCGAGCAGCACGATCGCCGCTGCGGAAATCGCAATTCCTCCCACAGATGAGCCGCAACCGCCCGATTTGGGGCTGTTGTCCTCGGTCTCGCCGCCATCGGCAGGCGCACCGGCCTGAATGCTTACGTTGACGGTATACGTAGCCGTCGTCGTGCCGTCCTCTGCGGTCACCGTAACGATAATTTTATTCTCGCCCGTGTTGACCGTGTACGTAGCGGTAGCCCCTTCCGCCGTCTCTGCAACGACGGTAACGTCGTTGAGTCTCGTGCCGACGGGAGCCGTGTATGCGGCGGTGTTGTTTTCAAACGTGACTTCCGTGCCGTTCAACGTCAGCTTCGTAAGCGTTGCCACGCTGCTCTTTTCCGCAAACGTTACGGTGTAAGTTTTCGTTGCCTTGCCGTTCTCCGCCGTTACGGTGATCGTAACCACGTTCTCGACGGGGTCGCTAACCACTACCGTTGCCTTATCGGAAGACTTGGTAACCGTAATGACAGGCAGGTCGCCTAAATATTTCACGGTATAGGCGGTCGTTTCGGGATCGAAGTTCGCGATCGCCACGCCGTCTGCTTTGATCTCGGAAAGCGTTGCGTCCGTATCCAACTCGATTACGGTAATGACGTAGTCCTGGGTCGTTTCATCTTCGGCTTCAACGGTGATGGTGATCACTTTGCCCGTTCTGTCGTACGACTTGCTCACGGTAGCTTTTTCGTCCGTTGCAACGGCGTTGAGCGTATTATAGATGATATCCGCCCCGCCCTTGTCGGTCGTAATGGTATACGCATATGTCGTAGATTCGAACGTTGCGTCATCGTCGAACGTGTACCCTTCAATGGTAAGCGAAGAAAGCGTCTTCACGGAAGAGCGAACGACGGGCTCGATATAATAGGTAACCGTATCGCCGTTTTCGTTCGTAACGGTAAACGCATATTTTCCGTCCGTCAAGTCTGCGGGAGTAACGGTGAAGCTCGTAGAGGTCATCGTAGCGCCGTCTGCAAGCGTAACGGTTACGTTAAGCGCATAATTGTCAACGCCGTCCGCCATGTCTACCTTACCGACGTTATCCTTGAATTTCCCGACGGCAAGTTCAAGAGGATCTGTCTTAGCGCCCGTAACGGTTACTTTGCTGAACGTTGCGGTGCTCTTGTTGCGGAAGGTAATCGTATATACGGCGTTCTTATCGGGGAAGTTCGTATAGTGGCAGTCAAACGTTGCAACACCACCCGTATAGCTGAAATCTACGGTATAATTTCCGTCGCCGGAATCGCCCGTAATTACGGTCGTCCCCTTCGTAACGGCGGTAAGATCGACGCCTGCGGCAACAACTACTTCGTAAGCGGTCTTGCCCGATTCAACATTCAACTGCTCAGCAGCGCTGTCGCCGATTTTGTAACCGAGCTTTGTAACCGCGATATCGGGAAGCGTACGGTTATACGTAACCTTTGCTTCGCAACCCACGTTCGCTTTGCGGAGCGCAACCGTCACGCCCGCAGAGTCTTTTGCGGAAGTCGCATCGCCCGTAACAGGCGTGTAGTAATAGGTGACGCCGTTCGCGTCGCTGTTTCCGCTTGCCGTAACACCCGTATAGAGCGGATCGTCGTAGCCGCCAAGTCCGTTTACGTTCACGGTTTTATTTTTATCGATTGTTTTCAAATTTGCATAAGCGGCGTAAGCGCTTGCAACTTCCGCATCCGTCATTGCATAGGCGTAAACGTTGGCTTCGTCGAACTTCGAAACCTGACCGCCGTCGTAGTGGTGACGGTGCAAACCGACTTTCGCACCCGCGTTGAACGCGTCGATAATAACTTTTGCTTTGCCGGAATTGCCCTCTTCACTATGCGTTGAAGCAAGCACGCCGTTCTTATAGAATTTAACGGTACCGACTCCGTTTACATAGGTAACGGTAGCGGTATAGAATACGTAATCGTTTCCTGAGGAGTTATAGTGTGCCGCCTTCTTATCGTTGTTGTCCAGCGACGCATTCGCCCAAACACCTGTAGCGTCAGCCAAATGTCCCCAACCGTTTATGGGCTGACCATCCGAAATGTTGTGATTCTGCATGTGACCTTTTTCTAAGATCGTACCGTGTTCGTCACCCAATACCGCAAACACGGCTTCCCAAACGATACCCGAGGTCTGCATCCAGGTGGAGAAGGTAAAGCCCGTCGTACCTTGCACCGCGGGAAGGGCTGCGGTGGTATAACCCCAAGCGTCGAGCTCAATGCCTTTTCCAAGAACAGCATCCACCTGCGTTGCCGCAGTAGGAGTTCTTGTATCCGTAACCTCCACATTATTACCGCCGCCGCGCACCGTCATATCGAGAGAAGAATCTTCTACGTATTTGTTCTGCGCCGCATCCCAGCGTTTGCCCGCAAAGACTTTGTTGTCGTCCTTTCCTTCGTCGAACGACCAATAGGCAATATGCCCTTCCGCCTTTGATTTAAGGGTAACGTTGCTGTACGCGGTTTCGTCCTTCGTCTGCTTATCCACAACCTTGAACGAAGTGATTACGCCGTTGCTATAAACAAGGTCTTTCACTTCGGATCCGTTGGGATATACGAGGTCAATTTGAGGATTGTTTTCGGGCACAGTGTCTACGTAAATCACTGAATTAGAGCCGATTTTTGCACCGCCGATCGTAGGCGTAGCCTGATGCGCAGGACTACGGCTGATCGTAACGGTATAGGTAAGCGAATCCGTGCCGTTTTTCGAGGTTTTAATATAGTTCTTTCCGTTGTAGTTGATAGCCGCATTCACCGACTCGACGTTCGAGGTGTAACCCTCGCCCGTTTCGGTCGTGACGACAAACTCCACTTTGTACTGGTCGGGCGTGAGCGCAAGATTATAGTCGCGGACGTCCGAATCGAAGCCCTCAATGGTCTGTGCCGCGCCGTCGTTTATCTTCACTTGAAGCGACGTAAGTTTTATGGTTACGATATCGGGGTTTATCTGCGTGACGGTAAACGTATGCGTAATCGAATTCGCAGTATACGTTACGGTAGCCACGCGCTCGTTTGCTACGTACTCGCCCACCGTATAGGTATAGGAATAGCCGTCTCCGCTCGCCGAATACTCGTCTCCGCTGAGCGTAACGTCAGTTGCCGAAACCTCGCCGATCAAAATTTTGGGGAAGGTTTCGGAATTGCTGCTGACCCTCACGTTGCTGCCGTTGTCTACCGTATGCGTTCCGTCAACTCCGTCGATCGTTACGGTTTTTCCCTTGATTGCCGAAAGTCCCCTGTACTCGCCGTACAACGACGCTACTTCCGTATCCGTCATCGCGCCGCTGTAAACACGGAAATCATCGACGATATCTGCGTTCGCGGTGGGATCGGATCCTGAACGGATACCGATCTTACCCGTGTTACTCTGTGCAGCCGCTATAATTGAAGCGCAAGTCGCAGGGACATTGCCGCTGTTAAAAGTCAGCTTTAACACGCCGTCGCGGTACGCTTTCAATTCAGATGTCGTTACAACATAAGTTACCTGATACCATTGGTCGGCATTCATACGGTTTTTGGCATTGTTATCGCCGCCGTTTTCAAGGTCATTGTTTACAGTAACAACAAAGGCGTCCCAGTTGTTGTCCCCTCCGTCCACATTTACTGCGTCCCCATGGGAGTTGCTGTTTCCGGGTGGAGCCCATACGCCTTTGGTACCTCCATTCGACATCATACTGCCCTTGCCGAACTTGCCGCCGTGACCGTCACCGTCCCAGAATTCGCAAAGCGCAGACCAGTACGTATTACTGTTCTTTACCCACATGGAAACGGTCATACTATCTTCGTTCAGCTTGAAAGGAGCTTCAACGTTTGCTTTTGATGTAAAGCTCAGCGCACCGCTTCCCTCCACGCCAGCAACTGCACTTACCGCGCCGCCCGAATTATCTACCGTTCCGTCGGCAGCCGTGTTGCGTTGGTACGACTGCGTGGTTTGATTCCACGTGTAGGCGGCGATTGTGGCGCCGCTCCCCGTAGACGTTTCGTTCAAGTCGTACTTGACGATCAATTTTTCGTTGCGCGACTTCTGCGCGGCAACCGTTTCGCTTGCCGTGTCTGCAAACGCTTTCGAAGGCAGCAGGGCAAAAAGCAACGCCGCCACCAAGCAGCACGTGGCAACCAAAATCAGAATAAAGCGTGATTTGATTTTTCCCATAACTTTCTCCTATACATTATTTAATAGGATATAGTTTCCCCTATATACATCCATGTAGAATTTTATCACTTGAAATGACATTTGTCTATATACGTTCAAAAATACAGTAATAATGTACATATTTTATATTTTTTGTTATTTATTTTCATTTTTATGTATTGCTTTTTTCAGATTGCTGTGTTATGATGTTATCGTTTTTATAGCGTCTTTTTCATCAAAGCTGAATCAGGAGGATCAAAACGTGAAAAAACGGCTTACAGGTCTATTGGCTTGCGCCTTGGCTATTGGCGGCGCGGCGCTGTACGGTTACGGCGGAGTCCAGAGCAATTCAACCAAGGAAGCTGGACCCGATACACAAGTTGCCGCAACGAAAACGGAGGAATCCTTTATCGCCCAGCCGTACGTTGCCAGCCCGAGCGTGAACGGAGACTATCAGTCCCCTCTCGTCACGCTTCGCGCCGACCCCTACCTTTATAAACACACCGACGGGAAGTATTACTTTACCGGCTCTTATCCCGAATACGACCGCATCGAGCTCACCTGTGCCGATTCGGTCAACGGCATTGCAGCCGCCGTACCCAAGACCGTTTGGCAGCTTCCCGAAGACGAAAAACCCCAATGGGTGGTCAATCAGCAGGGGCAAACGGTAAAGGAATTTTACAGATACGTTTGGGCGCCCGAAATCCACTACGTCATGGGAAAATGGGTCATCTATTATGCCAGAAGCATGGGAAGCCTGTGGAATATTAAATGTTGTGCGCTCGTATTGAACGGCGACGACCCTATGCACGACGAATGGGTGAACATGGACGTAGTGGAAAAAACGAAGGATGACGACGTTTCCTTTAACAATATGTCCCTCGACATGACCGTGTTTGAGAATAACGGCAAGTGGTATGCGATCTGGGCGCAGATACGTCCGAATTCCAACTTATATATCGCAGAGCTCGAATCCCCCACCAAGCTGAAAACGAAACCCGTTCTTATCACGCAACCCGAATATGACTGGGAAAAAGTCAACCATATCGTAAACGAGGGTCCTGCGGTCTTGAAGCATGCGGGCAAAATCTTTGTTGCTTTCTCCGCTGCCGGTACGGGAGCCGAATATTGCATGGGCTTGCTTGAAATAGACGAGACGGACGACCCGATGGACGTAGTGAACTGGAAAAAGTATTCCGAGCCCGTGTTCAAAACGAACGAATCTCTTCAAATCTACGGACCGGGGCACAACTGCTTCGTTGAAGGCGACGAGGGTGAACAGCTTTGCGTTGTGCACTTCCGCAATTACAAAGATATTACGGGCGATTCGCTTCTCGACTATAACCGTCACGCCCACGTCATGAAAATCACGTTCGATAGAAACGGCTTGCCGCAGTTCCACTTCGATCCCGACGACCTGTATAACACCTCGTTCAATAACCACGGCAAATAATTACGACACAAAAAGCCGAGCAGATTTAATCTGCTCGGCTTTTTTCATGAAATAAACTTATTCCGGTTTTCTTGCGCCTAAAATGTGGATACCGCGCGCCTGATAATAATTATAGGAATCGAGCGGGCGCATATACGCGTCGTACGAGTGCGCGGCAATATAAATTCTTCCGCCTTGAATTGCCACCACGACGGGCGAATGGTAAAAATCCCCCGTCGCCGTACCAAGCTGTATTACGTCCCCTATCTCCACCTCTTCGAGCGGAACGGTTTTGGCAAACGGGCCTTCCCCCTCGTTCCCCATAAGGAAATTATACAGATACTCTACGCCCGTCCAGGCAGGTGCGCGGTCGTTCAGCGAGCGGTAAAACCAACCGAACGTGGGCGTAAAATTCATAACGCCCGTTCCCGCATAGATACATTGCGAGGCAAAGTTCGTGCAATCGCCGCCGAGATTGTTAAAGTTGTAATAATCGGGGTTTCGTTTGAAAGCCCACTTCTTTGCGTAAGAAACTGCCGCTGCGCGGTCGTATTCAATTACTTTCATACTCCATGCTATGCAGCGCCCCGTTAAAATGAAAACAGCCTGATTTTTTCAGGCTGCTTTTTCATTTTTATTTTTATGTTTTCTTCTCCTCTTTTCTTCGAGCGGTGCAAGAACGTAATCGTTGTATAT
>JAIDSX010000077.1 GCA_029060985.1 Clostridia bacterium
CCCTTGCTGACCGCCCAATCCTTCATTGCGTTTGCAACCGAGGCGGCGATCGAGGAATCGAAGGGCATTCCCTCGTCGATCGTCTTTCTCAAAGATTTGTAGACCTCTTTGGGAAGAGAGTTTTTCATGACCTCGTCGTTGAATACGTTGCAGCCGAAAAGTTCAGTAACGTTCATCTTTTACGCAGCTCCCTTTTGTACTTCGTTATGAACATTATATGATTTTTATTCGTTGAAGTCAATTATTTCAACGAGCTTCTATCAATCAATTTTACGCATATCTACTATAAGCGCAGATTATAGTTATTTTTGCTTTTTCTTCTTCCGAACGCGGAGCGAGACCAACAGTACGTATCCGCCGACGAGCAGAACGGTTGTAAGCGCGATCACGAGATAGCTCACCCACTCGGCGACGCCGCTCCCGAAAAAGTCGAGCTTGCAATCGAACTCTTCGCGAATTACGTCTTTGAGTCCCTGAACGTCGGGCATCGCTTCAACCGCCCCTCCCATGAAGTGCTCGTGCAGAAGCACCGTTCCGTAAGTGCCGGGTAAAAATTTGAGCACGGCGGCAATCCCCTTTGCAAGCGAGCCGATCGGAATATACGCGCCGCACAAAAATCCGTACGCCGCCGAAACGATTGCCTGTATCGCCGTGATCCCGCCCTGCGACTTGACCGCCGAACAGCAGAGCGCGGAGAGCGCCGTTCCGAACATAACGAGAAGAAACGTATCGAGCATGAGAAGGAATACGTCCGCTGCGGAGAGATACCACCCGACGATCCCCAAATAGATAAAGCCCGCAAAGAGCGCCGTAAAGCAGATCGCCAAGGTTACGAGCGCCGTTGAAATGTAGTATCCGAGTGCAAGAAAAGACTTCGGCACGGGAGAGACGTTGAAGTCGTCGATCCTGCCCGTCACTTTATCCTGCACCATGACCATGTTCGCAGTAAAGGCGATACTCACCGCGCACACCGCAATGAGCGACGACAAAAGCCACCCGCCCGCAAACGCGCTTACGACAGATTTTTCGAGGGTAACGCCGAAACTGTTTTCCGCAATGCTCTTGACGCTCTCGCTGTAATTGTTTCCCAAAAAGGCGATATACAAAAAGAGCAAAATGAGGGGCGCGATCAGCGAGGCAAAAAACACGCTCTTGTCGCGGAAATAAACTTTGCAGTTCCGCGCGATCAGATATCCGAGTTTCATATATCCCCTCCCTTCTTGCCCGTCACGGCAAGGAACACGTCGTCCATTTTACCCTTTACGACCTCGTAATCGACAAAGAGATCGGGGTGTTTCAGAATAAGCTCCGTCGCGCTCTTCGTATCCTTCACCTCGATTCTGAATCCGTCGCCCGCCCTTTCATAGGGAAGATTCAAGCCTTTGAGCTTGTCCTCATCGGCACGGTACAGCGTGATAAAGTCGCCCGTATATTGCTCTTTGAGCTCCAAAGGCGTGGCGTTCGCCATGATCTTTCCGCCGTCGATGATGACGACGCGATCGGCGTCCGCCGCCTCCTCCATGTAGTGCGTAGTGAGAAGAACAGTCATATTCTTTTCGCGGCGCAAGCGGTGCACCGTCTCGTAGACGCTCTTGCGGGTCTGCGGGTCGAGTCCCGTCGTCGGCTCGTCGAGAATGAGAACGCTCGGCTCGTGCACGAGCGCACGCGCAATATCGCACTTGCGCCGTTGACCTCCCGAAAGTTTTCCCACGGGGCGCTTTAAGATGGGCTCTAACTCAAAGAGCTCTTTCAGCTCTTCAAGCCGCTTTTGGAACGCCGCCCCTTTGATGGAGTAGAGCGCGGCGCGGTATTTCAGATTGTCGTACACGGAAAGCGACGAATCGAGCACGCTGTTCTGAAACACGACGCCGAGGCGGTTTCCGATTTCATAGGGCGCGATAGCGGGATCGAAGCCCATAATTTTGACTTCCCCTTCGTCTGCGGGCGCTTTTCCGCTGATCACGGAAATGGTCGTGCTCTTGCCCGCGCCGTTCACGCCGAGGAACGCGAAGAACTCCCCTTCTTCAACGGAAAAGGAAATATCGTCCACCGCCTTCACGTCCTTGTAATACTTTTTCAGATTTTTGATTTCGATTGCATGACCCATGCGCAATTCCTCTTCATAAATATCTAAAACACTTGTTTTATATTATCAAACATTACCCACCCCCCGGACAATAAATTCAAGGGGTGGAATATAAATTTTTACGTTTTTTTAAGGTATATCCGACGTATGATAGAGACGAAGAATAAATATTAAAGGAGATATTTTCTATGGAAAAGAGCACTATGACCACAGCTACGCCCACGACGGCGCCCGCAACAACGACCTCTACGGCAACCCCTGCAACCCCCGCACCTACGGCGCCCGCGGCGGCACCCGCCACAGCACCCGCAACCACCGCGCCTTCGGGAGAAGAGCTTTGCGGCTCGGCAAACATTCTCGACACCGTACACCTTAAAAACCTTGTGGACGATCTTGCAAAACTTTACGGCACGTGCGTCAATACGAAGGTCGCAAGAGACACAAAGATTGCCGCAGAAAAACGCCTTATCGAAGCGATCCGCGCCAACCTCGACCGCTACGAAGACTAAGTAAAACAAAATTATTCATGCAAGATACATAACACAAAACCCCGACGGAAGCAATTCCGCTCGGGGCTTTCTTTTTCGATGAAATCATATGCGGAAATTAGAAATAACCATAAAGAAAACGCTTGCCAAATTTCGCCGCGTTTGATATAATATGAAACCGACGAGGCGTAGCGCAGTTTGGTAGCGCGCTTGGTTCGGGACCAAGAGGTCGCGTGTTCGAATCCCGTCGCCTCGACCAAAAAAGAGTTGACTTTTGTCAACTCTTTTTTTTGATCAATTTCAAACCTTTCCCTTAAAGAAACAAATCGCAAAAATAATACCGCAAAGTAAATTCACACCAAAAACACAACTGATCGTTACGATCAGAAAAAGTGTACCCTCCGTCATTACCGTCACGACAACAGCGGCAATGACCGCCGCTACGCTGATAGCGCTTATGATATACCAGGCACGGATAAAACCGCGCACGAATTTAGAATTCACTCTCCCGATCGGCGTTAAATTTTTATAAACATTTTTGGGAATCGTCTCGGTGACAATCAAAAGTCCGTCCAGAAACCGGCATTTTATATTTTTGCGTTTGCACAAATACTCGTACTCTTCTTTGATATAATCATACCCTGTCGTAAAACTTTTTTCTATGCCGTTTTCGATATAATGCAAGATAAGCGAATAATATGAAAGCCACTGCTTACCGTTTGCATGACGAATCTGACAATCGAAAATATTACAGATGCCGTCTGTTCCGTTGTGTATTACTTTTTTATACTTAAAATAAGACAGGCAATTTTTAATGCTGTTATATAATACGGCTATCATGATCGGGAAAAGAAGCACTCCGACGCCGAGGATTGCCAAAACATAGCGTTCGCCGCTATGAGCCATGACGGCATAAAAAACGATAAGCGCAACAAACAACAGCACGCATATGATTGCAACAGCCAAACTTTTTTTGGGAAATTTTGTATCGCGCATTAAAATACCTTAACTACGATTATACCATAATCGGATTTTAATTTCAACATAAAAATAGGGCGCGGCTTGATTCCGCGTCCTATGCTTTATTTTTATAAAATTATCCCCTTCTTTTACTGCCCTTGCCGCCTGCAAATACCGCGGAATCGAGAACGGACGTATGTATGATTTCCTTTTCTTCCGTCTTGCTTTGAAGCACCTCTTCCACGAGCGAGCTTAAAAATTCGCGCGCGTCGGAAAGAGACTCCCCGAAGAGGTAACAGCTCAAAGACCCCGGTACGGTGTTGAGTTCGTTGAAATACGCCTTGCCGTCCGCAATCAAGAAATCCGCGCGCACCACGCCCTTGCAGGAAAAGCTCTCGTAAATTTTTGCGGTATATCCCTTGATCTCCTCCGTAAGCTCGGGCGCGAGTTCGGCGGGAAGCTGGCTTTGTTTTGCCGCTTGTTCGTACTTTTCGTGAAAGGACAAAATCGCCTCGTTCGAGAACACCTCTTCCAAAGGCGAAGTAACGACTTCGCCCCCTCTGCGGTACGCGGCGCAGTTGATATCGCGCTTGCCCGAAAAGTACTCTTCCACGAGCACGGCGTTATCGAGGCGGAAGGCGTATTCCAAAGCGTTTTCGAGTTCCTCATCGTTATGCGCGATTTTAATGCCGATACTCGACCCGAGGGTCACAGGCTTTACGATCACTGGAAATCCCCCGACCTCTTCCAAAGGGACGCTCTCCCCCTCCTTCACGCACACGGCGCGCGCCGTGGGAATATTCAGCCCCCGCGCCGCAATCTTGCCGAGCCACTTATCCATGAACACGCTCGAAACCGCGGTATCGGGCGAAGCGAACGGAATCGTATTCCACTTCAAAAGCGCGGAGAGCGTGCCGTCCTCGCCCGCGCCGCCGTGACAGCAGTTGAGCGCGGCGTCGATTGAAAAAAGCTCTTTTTTCTTCTTTACGCTCCAAAGTCCCCCTTCAAAGAGATAGGCGGGCACGAACTTCTTTTTTCCTTCCGTAATATCCTTTACGCATTCCGCGTCGGCAAAGCACATTCCCCCTTCCCGCGGAAGATAGACGGGAATCACTTGATAGCCCGCGCCCCGCAAAAGATTGACGGCGTAAATTCCCGTAATGATAGAAATATCGTGTTCGTTGGACTTTCCGCCGAAAAATACTGCTACGTTTTGTTTCATATATCACCTCGATTAAAAATAAAAAGCACCGAAGATTTTTTCTTCGGTGCTTAGACTATTGATTTATTAGGTCACGTAAATATCGGGCAAATCGTTCAAGAACAGCACGGTGTCGCCCAGAGCAAGCTCCTTTGCAAGCACTTCCTGCGCGGCTTTTAAGGTGGGCACGGTGCGGATTTTCTCCTTGTCGCCCCCTGCGGCGATATAACCCTTCTTCACCGCCTGCACGAGCGTTTCACCCACGAGCATCACTTGATCGAGCCCCACGAAGGAAGCGCCCAGCGCCTCGTTCTTCTCCGTTTCGAGAATGCCTAGCTCCACGATACCGGGGGTCACAATCCACTTGTTGCCCTCAAAGAGCTTCAAAACCTCTACGGCACAGCGCGCCCCCTCTTCGTTGCAGTTATAGGAATCGTCGAGAATGGTAACGCCGTTTGCCTCGGATTTTTCAAGGCGGTGCGGAACGGGCTTTATCTTCTCGATCCCGCTTTTGATTTCCTCCGCGCTCATACCGAGCTGGAAGCTAAGCGCCGCGGCAAGCGCGATATCCTCCGCCGCCGCCCTGCCGAGAAGCTCCGTCTTAACTTCGATACGCTCCTCTTTGAGCCGAAGCGTGAATTTCGTTCCGTCCGTTTGAAGCGCAAGATTTTCGATAGCGAAATCCTCGTCCTCGACAAGTTTCTCTTCCGCGGGAATGACAGCCGCGCTCTTGCCGAGCACGATCTTTTTCGCGTAGCCCGCCAAAACGCCCTTCTCTTTTATAATATTGTCGACCGAGCCGAAAGTTTCAAGGTGCTGCGCGCATATCCCCGTGATCACGCCGTATTCGGGATTTACCATTTTGCACAGCTCCTTGATATCCCCCACTCTGCGCGCACCCATTTCCGCGATAAAGATATCGCAGTCGAGCCCGATTTCGTTCACGGTGCGGGCAATGCCGATGGGCGTATTAAAGGAAGCGCCCGTTGCGATCACCTTATACTTTTCCGATAAAATGGCATTCGCCATATTCTTGACGCTCGTCTTGCCAAAGCTGCCCGTGATACCTACTTTTTTACAGGGGCTCTCCGCAAG
>JAIDSX010000078.1 GCA_029060985.1 Clostridia bacterium
GAGAAAGTGGATCGATAAGACCGCGGAGGACTTTAAGATCAAGACGGAAGGGGGTGCAATGTTCTGGTTCCGTTTGGACGAAAACGCACAGCCCGTCGGCGGTATCTCTAAATTCTTAACGGAGAATTTAGAGTCGCTTAAAGCGCGCTTGGAGTTGAAAGCAAATTCTTTCGTCGCTTTGGTTGCGGAAGACAAACTTTCGCTCGTGCAAAAGCGCGCGGGAATTTTGCGCACCATGCTGGGTACGGGCTTAGACCTTCTCGAAAAGGACGTGTTCCGTTTCTGCTGGATCGTAGACTTCCCCATGTACGAAATCGGCGAGGAGAGCGGAGAGCTCGAATTCTGCCACAACCCGTTCAGTATGCCGCAGGGGGGCATGGGGGCGTTCGAAAAAGACCCGCTTGAAATTCTCGCCTATCAATACGATATCGTGTGCAACGGAATCGAGCTTTCGTCGGGTGCGGTAAGAAACCACGACCCCGAAATCATGCTCAAAGCGTTCTCGCTCGTCGGCATGGGCAAAGAGGACGTCGTGAAGAAGTTCCCCGCGCTCTATCAGGCGTTCGAGTTCGGCGCACCTCCGCACGCGGGCGTCGCTCCGGGAGTTGATAGAATGGTCATGCTCATCTGCGAGACCGCGAATATCCGCGAGGTAATTCCCTTCCCCATGAACGCAAAGGCGCGCGATCTACTTATGAACGCGCCCTCGCCCGTGGAGGATAAACAGCTCGTCGAAGCGAATATCAAAATCGTAGAGCCTAAAAAGAAATAAGAAAAAGCGCCGTTCCCTTTGGAACGGCGCTTAAATTTTTTGTTTACTCTTTCAAGCTCTGTCTTGCTTTGTGGTCTTTTCTCGTTTTCCAAAGAACGGAGGGGATAAAGAGGAACACCGAACCCAGCATTGCAACGACCGCCATAAGTACCGTAGTTACTACGAATACGATTGCCGCAATAATGCCGAGGAAGAATTTCGCAACGATCATCCAGATGATGGATTCGATTTCAAGTTTGAAAATAAAGCCGGGAATCGCAAAGGTGAATCCGCCCGCGGTGAATATCTCTCTTACAACGCCGCCCCACATGAACTGGCTGACAAACGTAAACGAGACGATAGCTCCCGCGCCGAGAAGGATCAAAAAGTAAAAATTCTGATCGACGACCAAATAGAGAACGAGGAACAATACCGCGTTAACGACGGCAAAGACCGCGCCCACGATCAGCGACAAATTGCGCGTATAGGCGGATTCGTCGTCAACGTCCCGCCATTCGTTGATTGCGTCTACGATGGCGTGCGTGATACCGAAGAGGGCAATGGGACAGATAAAGAGTAGCGCGCCGTAGAAATACGCGTCATCCGAGGAAGCGTTAAGGAACGTTAACACGGCAAGCGCAACGTAGCCCGCAAACGCTAATACCAATGATACGATAAGGATCGGGTCGAATCCGTGACCGATGATTTCGGCGGCATTCCGTTCCTTTTCATATTTTTCTTTTTCCGCCGCTTCTTTCCGTGCTTTCTGCTCCTCCTGTTTTTTCCGCTCGGAACAGGCTTTGCACACGATTTTCGGGGCGTAAGTCGCCACTTCGCTTTCCTTTAATAATTTACCGCATTCGGTACAAGTTCCGACGACGTCGTCTGAAACGGTTTCGG
>JAIDSX010000079.1 GCA_029060985.1 Clostridia bacterium
GAAGGGCTCCGTCGGAATCGTCACGACCCACTACGGCGCGCTCAAAGAGTTTGCCTACGAAAAAGAGGGGCTTGAAAACGGAAGTATGGAATTTGACGCGGCAAGTTTCCGCCCCCTCTTCCGTTTAAAAATGGGCGTTCCCGGCTCGTCCAACGCGCTTGCGATCTGTAAGCGTTTGGGCGTAGAAGAGGATATTATCGAAGAGGCGCGGAGCTTTCTTTCCGAAGGCGCGAAGAGCTACGAAAAGACTTTGCGGAATGCCGAAGAGAGCCGCGTGCGCGCGGAGGAGCTCGAACGGGAGGCGCGCGCCCTCAAAGAGGAATGGGGCGCAAAACTTAATTCCCTCGAAAAGGAAGAGGAGAAGTTCCGCAGGGAAAAAGAAAAATTCCTGCTCTCGTCCAAAGCCGAGGCGCGGCGTATCGTCGTCGAGCGCACCGCAGAGGCGGAGGAGCTTTTAAGCGAAATCGAAGAGATATTCAAGCAAAAGGAGCTTTCGGAGAGCGACCTCATAAAAGCGCGCACCCTCAAAAACCGTATTGCAAAGAGCGCGGTGGAAAAAGAAGAGCTCCCCGCCCGCCTTATCCCCGTCGATTGGAAAACGGTCAAAGAGGGAGATCCTGTGACCGTGGGCAGCATGGACGCGGAGGGCGTTGTCCGCTCCGTCAAGCGCGACAGAAAAGAAGCGGAGGTGCAGTGCGGCTCGATCCGCGTAAAGGTCAAAGCGGACGATCTGTTCCTGCCCCGCGCGAAAGCACAGAAGAAAGAAGAGAAGGTGCGCGTTGTAAAGCACCTCAACGACCGCCCGTTGCCCGTAAGGGAAGTAAACGTCATCGGACTCACCGTGTTAGAGGCTTTAACGGAAGTCGAAAACTTTCTCGATTCCGCAATCGTTGCAAATCTCAACGAGGTGCGTATCGTGCACGGCATGGGCACGGGAAAATTAAGAAAGGCGATCCACGAGCTTTTAAGGACGAACCGCAGGGTCAAGGAATTCCGCTTGGGGGTCTACGGCGAGGGTGAAAGCGGCGTTACGATCGTGAAGTTAGGATAAGCTATCATAAATTTTCGTTTATCTCAATAAAATGCTGTGATAGGATTTATATTTTGAGGTAAACTGATTGAAAAGAAGCTCGCGTTTTGTTAGTGCAATTACCAACTGTATTTTGATCGTCATCATCGCCGTCGTCAGCACCGTCTGCTTTCTGCCAAAAACGGAGAGCGTTGCGGGCGTCAAGGACGAGGTCTACTATAAAGGAACTTCTTCGGACGGCGTTTCCTTGATGTTCAACGTGTACTGGGGCACGAAAGAGGTATACGGTATCTTAGACGTCTTGGACGAGTACGGGGCGAAGGCGACCTTCTTTATCGGCGGAAGCTGGGCGGACGACAACGTAGAGTGCCTCAAAGAAATTGCCGCGCGCGGGCACGAGATCGGCTCGCACGGGTACTTCCACCGCGATCATAATAAGCTTGATTATTCCGCAAACTATCAGGAGATCAAAACGAGTATCGATTATATCCGCGAGGCGGCGGACGTTACCGTCACGCTGTTTGCGCCCCCGTCGGGCGCGTATAACGACGACACGGTCAACGCGGCGCGGGAGTTGGGATTAAAAACCATCATGTGGAGCAAGGACACGATCGACTGGCGGGATAAAGACGCTTCGGTGTGTATTACGCGGGCGACAAAGAACGTCGCGGGCGGGGACTTGGTGTTAATGCACCCCATGGCGCACACGCTCGAAGCGCTCCCTTCTATCTTGAAGCATTACCGCGATAACGGTCTTAGAGCGGTCACGGTTAGCGAAAATATTATACAGAGTTAATACATAAGAGGAGTAGATATGGTTAAATCAATTACACTGAATAACGGCGTTCGCGTCGTCGTAAAGAGCATGGAGGGACTTCTGTCCGTCACGATGGGCATTCTCGTCGGCACGGGTGCGGCGTACGAGACGGACAAAGAGGACGGCATTTCGCACTTCATCGAGCATATGCAGTTCAAGGGAACGAACACGCGCACCGCGTTTGAAATCTCGGACGCGTTCGACGCGCTGGGCGCACAGGTCAACGCCTTTACGGGCAAGGACGTTACCTGCTATTACGCAAAATCGACTTCCGACCATGCGGGCGAGGCGTTTGCCGTGCTTGCCGATCTCTTTTTGAACAGCACCTTTCCCGAAGAGGAAATGGAGCGGGAAAAGGGCGTGGTCGTCGAGGAAATCAACATGGATGAGGACACGCCCGACGACTTGTGTCTCGATCTTCTCGCGCGTGCGTCTTACGGAAGCGAAAACTACGGCAGAAATATTTTAGGTCCCGCTAAGAACGTGAAGGGTTTCACGCGCGAGGACCTTTTTGCCTATAAAAACGAGCGCTACTGTCCGCAGAATATCGTCATCTCCTTTGCGGGCAACATCGGGCTTAACGAGGCGGAAGAGCTTGCAACCCGCTACTTCGGCGATATGGAGTGCAAGAACTTCGTGCAAAGAGAGAAAAGGGTCGTATGGCAGGGAAAAAATCTCTTCCGCAAAAAGCCCATCGAACAGGCGCACTTCGCGTTCGGTTTCCCCACTGTCGAGCGCGACCATAAGGATTTTGCCGCAACGCAGGTCATGAACGTCGTCTTGGGCGGCGGCATGAGCTCGCGCCTCTTTAAGCGGGTCAGGGAGGAATTGGGGCTCGCCTATTCCGTCTATTCCTACACCTCGCACTATGCGGAGACGGGGCTCTTTACGGTGTACGCGGGCGTGAATCCGAAGAAGGCGGTGGACGCCGCTAAGGCGGTCAGAGAGGTCATATGCACGTTTGCGCAGGAGGGCATGACGGAGGAGGAGTTCCGCCGCGGAAAGGAACAGCTCCGTTCGAGTAATATCTACGCGCAGGAGAACACCGCCTCGCAAATGCTTCTCTACGGCAAACAGATGCTCTATAAAAACGAAGTCTACGACTTTGAAAAGCGCATGGCGGAGATTGCTTCCGTTACCGAAGAAGATATCAAGCGCGTCATTAAAAATAATTTCGATTTCTCCCGCGCTTCCTCGGCAAGCGTCGGAAATCTCAAAAAGGCGATCACGCTGTGAAAGCGGTCGGCTTCGAGCCTTTTTTCGACGAAGAGAGCGTATTGCTC
>JAIDSX010000008.1:0-9086 GCA_029060985.1 Clostridia bacterium
CGCGTGGGCGCGGTGATGTTTATAAGAGACAGACCCCAACGTAAGAGTAAAGGATCTCGACGAAAACGACGTATCCAAATTAAGAGAGTATATCGACCACCACTACACCGTAGAAGGCGAGCTTCGCGGGTCGGTGAGTCTGAATATCAAGCGCCTGATGGAAATCGGGTGCTACCGTGGCGTGCGCCACAGAAAAGGACTTCCCGTGCGCGGACAGAGTACGAAGCGCAATGCAAGAACGAGGAAAGGTCCTCGCCGCACCGTGGCGAACAAGAAGAAGTAAGGAGCGTTTGAATTATGGCTGAGAAGAAGAAAACAGTTCAAAGAGGGAAACGCAGAGAACTCAAAAAGGTGGACAGAGGACAAGTTCACATTCAATCCACCTTCAACAATACGATCGTTACGATCACCGATATGAGCGGAAACGCGATCTCCTGGTCGAGCGCAGGCGCGCTGAACTTCAAGGGATCGAGAAAGGGTACTCCGTTTGCGGCGCAGATGGCTGCCGAGACGGCGGCGAAGGCTGCAAAGGAACACGGACTCCGCTACGTAGAGGTCTACGTAAAGGGACCCGGCGCAGGCAGAGAATCTGCGATCCGCGCGCTCGCAAACTGCGACTTGGAAGTAACGCTCATTTCCGACGTGTCGCCCGTTGCACACAACGGTTGCCGTCCGCCCAAGCGCAGAAGAGTATAATAGGAGGGTAAGAGAATGGCAGTATACAGAGACGCAAAATGTAAACTTTGCAGACGCGAAGGCGCAAAGCTTTTCCTGAAAGGCGAAAAGTGCTATATGGAGAAGTGCCCCTTCAATAAACGTCCTTTGCCCCCCGGACAGCACGGCGCAGGCAGAAAGAAGATTTCCGAATACGGACAGCAGCTCCGCGAGAAGCAAAAGACGAAACGCATTTACGGCGTTCAGGAAAAGCAGTTCCACCATTACTACGAGGTCGCAGACCGCATGAAGGGTATCACGGGTGAAAATATGCTCTCCCTTCTTGAAAGAAGACTCGACAACGTTATCTTCCGTATGGGGATCGGCGTATCGAGAACGCAGGCAAGACAGCTTGTGAATCACGCGCACTTCACGGTAAACGGCAGAACGGTCAACGTTCCTTCGTACAGCGTAAAGGCGGGCGATATCATCGCGGTAAAAGAGAACAGAAAGAACAACAAGTTCTTTGAACAGATCAAGACCATGAAGGTGGCAAATATGCCGAAATGGCTTGAATTCGATCCCGAGAAGTTAGTAGGCAAAGTGCTTGCGCTTCCCACGAGAGAGGACGTAGACAGCCAGATTGCAGAGCATATGATTGTCGAGTTGTACTCCAAGTAATTTCATTTAAGGAGGTAGGTTTATGATCGAAATGGATATGCCCAAAATCGAGGTTACGGAAAACGAAGAAAAGAGCTATGCGAAAGTCGTCGTTGAGCCGCTTGAAAAGGGCTTCGGTCTTACGATAGGAAACTGTTTAAGACGCATTCTGCTCTCCGCGCTCCCCGGAGCCGCCGTGCAGGGAATCAAATTCATGGACGGGACCGTCAAGCACGAGTTTTCCTCCATACCTTGCGTCAAAGAGGACGTCACCGAGATTATTCTCAATCTCAAATTGCTTGCAATCAAAACCAAGATCACCGATAAGGATTACACCAAAACGCTCCGCCTCAACAAGGTAGGCCCTTGCGTTATCACCGCGGCGGACTTCTCTGAGGACGCGGAAGTAGAGATCGTCAACTCCGATCAATACATCTGCACGGTGGACGAAGGCGGTAAAATCGACGCGGAGATCACGATCGGACGCGGCAGAGGCTACAAGCCCGCTAAGGAAAACAAACAGCCCGTGATCGATTACATTCCCATCGACTCCATCTATACGCCCGTGCAGAAGGTCAACTACAACGTTGAGCCCGCGCGCGTCGGTCAGAATATCGACTACGACAGACTGACCATCGAGGTATGGACGGACGGAACGTTTTCGGGAAAGGAGATCGTATCGCTCGCGGCGAAGATCATGCAGGACCATATCAACCTGTTCGTAAATCTTTCGGACACGATCAAGGATATGGACATTCTCGTCAAGACGGACGACGACAAACAACAACAAATTCTCTCCATGAAGATCGAGGATATGGACTTCTCCGTCCGTTCCTACAACTGCTTGAAGAGAGCGAACATTCACACTGTGGAAGACCTGTGCCGCAAGACGGAGGACGAAATGCTGAAAGTGAGAAACCTCGGCAAAAAGTCCTTGGACGAAGTCATGCAGAAACTCGAAGCATACGGGCTTTCCCTTGAAAAGAAGGAGGATTAAATCATGCCGGGCAAATTGGGCAGAACTACGGAGCAAAGACTTGCGATTTTAAGAAATCAGGCTTCCCAGCTCCTTTGGTACGGAAGAATCGAGACGACGGAGGCGCGCGCAAAAGAGCTTCGCCCCTACGTTGAAAAACTTATCACGAAGGCGGTCAACACCTACGACGACGTCGTGGAGTTCGAGACCGTAACGAAGGATAAGAAGGGCAAAGAGATCAAAGTCAAGGGCTATAAGGACGGCACGAAGAAACTTGCCGCTCGCCGCGCTATCATGGCAAAGACCTACGATTTGCAGGAAATCAAGGGTTTTACCGAAAAGAAGAGCGACTATAAAAAGCGCACGGCTCAGATCGCGCACCCGCTGATCGAGAAAATCTTCAATGAAATTGCGCCGAAATACGCGCAGAGAAAGGAAGAGCTCGGTCAAGGCGGCGGCTACACGAGAATTTATCTTCTCGGTCAACGCCGCGGCGATGGTGCGGAACAGGCTATTATCGAGCTTGTTTAATTATGAATAAAAAAACCACCCGTAAAGCGGGTGGTTTTTTTATGGTGGTTTATTGGCGTCGCAATGACAATGGAACGGCATAGTTGGCTTATAATAGCGTTTATCCGTAATCGTCCTTATCAAACGCCTTTTGCATTTCCATGCCCAAACGGAACGCATAATTCAGTAGATACATTTGCGATTCGAAATGGATATAGTCTAATTTGTTTTCGACTGCTAATTCAAGCTGCTTTACTTTTTTTATTTGTTCTTCGGTCAGCTCGGCAAATAGTTCTTCTTCCGCTTTGCGTAACTTTTCACCAAAGTGGCATTCGTCTTTTTCTTCTACCTTTTTTTCAAAGTCAAATAAAAGGCATTGATCAATTAAATCTAATAGTATCATTTTCATTTTTTTTCTCCTCTGTTTTTAATTACTTATAGTGTATCATGTAAAAATCAAGCCGTGTAGAAGTATCTCCATGGGAGTATTAGAATTATTTATATTTTATCAGGACAAAGTTGATCCGTGTAAAAGTATGTCCATGGTCATATAAAAATTTTTGCGAACGAAGAGAAGCAGTTAAAGCGGGCAATTTTAATTGCCAATTTTTTTGTGCAGTGCTATAATATAAGAAAAATCCAAGGAGCATAAAATGGCTGAAAAAAGTAAAGGACAGAAATTGCAGGAGAAACTTGCATACAAGAAAAAGAACTATTACGAAGTAGCGTCCGCTGAGGAAAAGAAGGAGATATTCGCGTTTGCAGAGGACTACAAAGCATTCCTCGACGCCGCTAAAACGGAGCGCGAGGCTTGCGCTGTTTCGGTGGAAGCGGCTAAAAAGAAGGGCTTCACGGAGTATCATTTCGGCGACAAGCTCAAAGCGGGCGACAAAAAATACTTTATCAACCGCGATAAGAGCGTGGTCGTATTCCGCGTGGGCAAGAAGAATCTCGAAGAGGACGGCTTCCGTCTGATCGCTTCCCATATCGACGCGCCCCGTATCGATATCAAGCAGGTGCCTCTCTACGAAGAGGGCGGTATGTGCTATCTCAAAACGCACTACTACGGCGGCATCAAAAAATATCAATGGACGGCGATCCCGCTTGCGCTTCACGGTGCGGTCGTTCTCAAAGACGGCAAGAAGGTGGAAATCAGCGTAGGTGAAAAGAAGGACGATCCCGTGTTCTATATCACCGATCTTCTGCCTCACCTCGGCGGCGAGCAGATGTCGGGAAAGGCGACTTCCATTATCACGGGCGAACAGCTCAACGTGGTCGTCGGCGGTCTTCCCTACGAGGACGAGGACGTCAGCGACAAAATCAAGCTCAGCGTTTTGAACATTCTCAACAAGCAGTACGGCATGAACGAAGAGGACTTTCTCTCCGCAGAGCTCTCCGCAGTGCCCGCGTTCCCCGCAAAGGACGTCGGCTTCGACCGCGCTTTAATTGCCGCTTACGGGCATGACGACAGAGTATGCGCCTATCCCGCGCTGCGCGCCGTTCTCGATATGGAGAGTGAGCACACCGTTCTTGCAATGCTCGTCGATAAAGAGGAAATCGGCAGCGAGGGCACGACGGGTATGCAGTGCAAGGTCTACGAGGATTTAATGGAAGAGATCGCCATTGCGCTCGGCGCAAACTTCCGCAAAGTTCGTTTCGCAAGCAAGTGCCTTTCGTCCGACGTGACCGCGGCGTACGACCCCAACTTCCCGAGCGTATACGAAAAGAGCAACAGCGCGATCGTTTCCTACGGAACGGCGCTCTGCAAGTTCACGGGCGCGCGTGGCAAGAGCGGCAGCAGTGACGCTTCGGCGGAGTTCGTAGGCGAAGTCAGAGCGGCGTTCGATAAAGAGGGCGTTATCTGGCAGACGGCGGAGCTTGGCAAAGTGGACGCGGGCGGCGGCGGAACGGTTGCAAAGTTCATTGCGAACATGAATATCGACACGGTGGACTTGGGCGTTCCCGTTATCTCCATGCACGCTCCCTACGAGGTCGTCTCCAAAGCGGACGTGTACAGTAATTATAAGGCGTTCCTTGCATTCATGAAATAATATGAAAAAGCTATTTGCGGTAATTCTATTGCTTGTTGCGGCGTGCGTAGCTTTTTGCGCTTGCAGTTATAACTGCGAAACGTGCAAAGACAAGCACACGGTAACGTGCAATCTATGTGACGGAGAAGGCAAAAAAACGTGTCCCACGTGTAGCGGTACTATGCGGAAAAGGTGCATGAGCTGTGCAGGAATGGGAATGACGTGGCATTACGATATGTGGAGCGGAAGCTCTATGAGAACCTGTATGATGTGCGCCGGGATGGGAACGACTTCTTGTTACAGCTGCACGGCAGGGTACGTAAAATGCAGTTGTGACAACGGTCAAAGACCCTGTCCCGATTGTCAATAAAGTAAATTATGATCCCGCCTGCGCGGTAAGCGCAGGCGGGAATTTTTTACTGTTGACAGATACGCTATCTCGATGATATAATAGAATTATGAAGCTACGCAGAATATCGGACGTAGGGTTAAAGGTCGTTACGGGGTTGATCCTCGTGATCGCTTTGATTCTGACGTTCACGGTATCCGACTATTACATATTCAACCGTATCGGGGAGTTCAACTTCTTTTTCGTATTCAGCCAATGGATGAAAAAGGCGGGACTGCTCCTGTTGCCTCTTGCGGTCTTTTACAATAAAAAGAGCTGTTCGGATATTTTCAAATACGTTCTTCCCGTGTTCGTGATTCTCTCCTGCTGTACGTTCGGCGGGTTTTTCGACGTGAATGCGGAAGATATTGCAACAACGCCTTCGGAGCTTGTGTTTGCGCACATGAACGGCTTTATGCCCAAAGCCGCGAACATGACTTTGTTCTTTATTTCGAATGCGCTGTACTTAATTGCGTGCGCGCTTCTCTTTATCAGGGACGGCTACAAGGTCAAAGCAAAGAGCTTTATTTGGTTGCCCTTTGCAATTTTCGCGTGTATGCCCCTGAATCTCTTCGAGAACTTTTTCGATATCAAAAACTTTGACCGCACGCACTTTTTGTGGTTCAAGAACTTTACGCTGTGGCACTTCCTCATGATTTGCATTTTGATAGGCTTCACCGTCGGGGCGTATTATTTCCTGCGCAAGAAGGATAAGAAAACGCAGGAGGATTTTCTCGTTGCCGCCGCGATCGTCATGCTCATTCAGTATCACAGTAAGGATTCCATGGTGATAGGGGACGGCTACAACGTCTACCACAGCGTGTTCGCGTGTATCCCTCTGTTTATCTGCAATATCGGCGTATACGTTGCGGCGCTCTCGGTGATACTCAAAAAGAAACTGCTGTACGCGATTTCCTTCTTCGTGCACGCGGCGGGCGCGTTGAGCGTGTTCATCTATTTCGGCAAGGACGAAATGAGCAATTACGGAATATTTTGCAGCTATTCGATTTTGTATTTCTGCTTGACGCACTGCCTGTTGTTTGCGCTCTCCGTGATGCCTTCCGCGCTGAAACATTACAAGTTTAAGTTCAAAGACTGCATTATCCCGCTTGCATATTACTTTGCGGTGATCGTCGTTGCAACGATTTCGAGCGCGCTCGTCACCTCGTATCTGACGGATTACTCGTACGGCGGATATATCTTGGGCGAGGTTGCAACGGAACAACAGCTCTTACCGAACTACGCCTTTACGCAGATCAACCCGTTCCCCTTCGAGGTGAATATCTGGGGCGTGACGATCTGGAAGTACGAAGTGAAGCTCCTGTACGTCTTGGGACTGTATGCCGCCTACGTTGCAATTTTCTTTGCGTTTATCGGCGCGTACTATGCGTTCCTTGCCGTCCGCGGGAAAATCCTTGCAAGGCTTGCACAAAAGGGTGCAGTGCCCGCCGAAGAAGAGCCTGCCGAACAGATAGAGGAAGCGGCAATTGCCGAAGAGGAGCCCGCCGAGGAAGCTCCCGCGGCTTCCGAAGAGCAGGAAGAAAAAGAGAAAGAACTCATGCAATAATAAAAACCCCTTGCGAAAGCAAGGGGTAAATTTTACAAAAAAACTGTGAATCTTTTTTTGTTGCAGACTGCCGAAGCGGAAACACGGCAGGTGACTCCGACAAAGCTACCTTATGGCACACGCACCGATCTGTTTAGTGCTGCTGTATCCCTACCCTGACACGGTTCGCAGGGATGCGTTGCATAAGACCTTGTTATCAACATTCCTTACCGTATGCGGCCTTCCACAGCCTACACCGAGAAAAGCGTTCAGTCCTGCTATAGCGGATTGCAGGTACAGGGCACCGCTAACTCCCCACCTATCACAGCCTTATTAGTATAACCCATTTTCAAAAAGAAAGCAAGTGATTCCCGCAGGAAATTGTGTAACGAATCCGCGGAAGTGATTGAGAAATGTCTAAAAAGGGTATATAAAAAAGTAAATTCAAACGAAAGGGAGTATTTTATATGAGTTCCAACTGCACGCACGACTGTTCCTCCTGCAAGAGCGACTGCGCTTCGCGGGATAAAAAAACTTCGTTTATAAAGCCTCTGCACGAGGGCGCGACGGTCAGAAAAGTAATTGCCGTGGCAAGCGGCAAAGGGGGCGTGGGGAAGTCCCTCGTGACCTCTTTGCTTGCGGCGCGCGCAAATAAATTGGGCTACCGCACGGCGATCCTCGACGCGGATATTACGGGTCCGTCTATTCCGAAGTCCTTCGGCGTTTCCGAACGGGCGACGGGCGAGGAGAACGCCATTTTCCCCGTAGAGACCAAAGAGGGGATTCAGCTCATGTCGATGAACTGTTTGTTGGAGCACGACGAAGACCCCGTCGTTTGGCGCGGCGCGCTCATTGCGGGCGCGGCGACGCAGTTCTGGACGGACGTCGTTTGGGACGACGTGGATATCATGTTTATCGATATGCCCCCCGGAACGGGCGACGTTCCGCTCTCGGTATTCCAAAGCATTCCCATCAGCGGGATTGTGGTCGTGACGACGCCGCAGGATTTGGTGGAGATGATCGTAAAAAAAGCGGTCAATATGGCGAGCATGATGAACGTGCCTGTTTTGGGGCTCGTCGAAAATATGAGTTACTTCGAATGCCCCGAATGTAAGAAGAAGCACGAAATTTTCGGGGAAAGCAAGGTGGAGGGGCTTGCAAAAAAATTCGGCGTTCCCGCCTTTGCGAAAATGCCGATCGATCCCAATCTTTCCCGCCTTGCCGATTCGGGCAATATTGTAAACGCGGATACCGAGCCTTTGAGCTCCGTATTCAAATCGATAGAAGGCGCAAAGCTCTTAGAAGAATTATAAAATAAAAAAATCCCGCGCAATTTGCGCGGGATTTTTTTAGTTCGGTTAAATGTTCAAGATACGGCAGATCTGTCCCTTGGCGATCATGAAGATGAGGTCGAGAATCCAAAGAATGAATCCGAGACCGATGAGGCGGATAATGCCTGCAAGGATCGCGCCGTCTTTGAAACGGGTAATTGCGCCCAAAAGCCAAGACGTGAAGGGAATGATCGCAAGGATAATGCTAACGATGAGACTCAACCCGAAATAGTCTTTGTTGTGTTTTGCCATGATAGAAATCTCCTTTTTTATTTCTTAATAATATTCTACATAAACTATATGAAAAAGTCAACGGTTTATGAAAAAATTCCCGAAAAATATTTATGATTGAACGGTTTTCGTCATAAAGGTTTCGCCCGTCTCGATATCCTTCCAAATAAGCTCGTTATCCGCGACGATCAGGCAGGAGTGAGGGGAATTTTCTTTGGGAATAGAGACCGAGCCGCAGTTGATGTAAATGCAGTTTTCGCGCTCCTCGTAGGCGGGCACGTGGAAATGCCCGTTGAAAAGTAAATCGTCCTTTTTCAGATATGCAGGCGTTTTGTGCCCGTGCGCGGCGATCGCGCTATGTCCCGCAACGGTAAAGTAAGCAAAGTCGGCTTCCACGGGGAACTCCAAAACGAGCGTATCCACCTCGCTGTCGCAGTTGCCCTTGATGCAGAGGATATTTTCCTTTATGCCGTTCAAAAGCTCCGCCGTTTTCAGCGTGGAGTAATCGCGGGGTAATGCGTTTCTCGCGCCGTGGTAGAGCAGATCGCCCAAGAGAAGAAGTTTGTCCGCGCCCTCCTTTTTGAAGAGCGCAATCATTTTTTCGCAGTAGTAAGCCGAGCCGTGGATATCCGAGGCAATCATGAGCTTCATAAAAGTTCCTCCTATTTCGAGAGAATTTCTTTGAGTTTAGAGAGCACGCCGCCCTCCGTGTTCGAGGGGATAACGTTGGGAACGAGCTTTTTCAAGGGCGGATAAGCGT
>JAIDSX010000008.1:9096-21219 GCA_029060985.1 Clostridia bacterium
CACGAACGCGTTTCCGCATTCCAAGAGCATTTCGTAGTCGTTCATGTGGTCGCCGAACGCGGCGCACTCCGATTTTTTGAAGTGGAATTTTTCCTTAATAAAGCGCATGGCGTCGCCCTTGTTGGCGTTGATCGCCGAAACGTCGCACCAGTCCGCGCCCGAAAGGATCGTTCGAAGAAGCGGGATTTTTTCGGGAAGATATTTGATGCAGTTGTTGCGCGAGCCGAGCGCGTCGTAGATTGCGATCTTGCAGATTTTTTCCCTGCCGATCACGTCGTTTAAGGAATCCACCTTGATGCAGTTGTCATAGGAGAGGCGGGCGCAGGTGTGAAAGGGCTCTTCGGCGTTTTCGATATACGCGTTCTCGCTTCCGCAGAGCATGGGGAAGATTTGCGGAACAGAACGGATCGCGTCGAGCGCGTCCCCAATAAGCTCTTCGGGAATGGGATTGAGATATAAAGTCTTTCCCCGATACTTGACGAGCGCGCCGTTTTCCGCCATAAAGAGGACGTCGTTTTCAACGGGCGCAAACAGCTTTTTTAAGTTTGCGTACTGTCTGCCGCTTGCGGGGCAAAACAAAATTCCCCGCTTCGTAAGCTCTTGTACGATGGGGAATATTTCTTCGGGTACGCGGTGCGCTCCGTCAAGGAGCGTTCCGTCTAAATCGGTTGCAATAAATTTCAGCATGGTCAATAAGATTCCCGTCTCCTAAGGGGACGGGATTTTCATCAAAGTAAGTTATAAACGTGAATGCAGAAGGTGTCGATGGAAAAATCCTCGTTCTCGTTGCCGAAGAAGTCCTCGGGTTTTTTGATCGTTTTTATGGTGTTCTTCAAGGGTTCGAGGTTAATCGCGTCGTTTACGATCAGATTGATCGACGCTTCGAGCGAGCCTTCGGGATCGGTGACGAAGCTGAAATCGATTTGCTTACGGAGCGCAGTGCCTAAATCGACGGAATAGCCGGATCTGTCCGAAGCGCAGCTTACGAGCGTGCCGCCCCGTGCAACGAGCGTTGCAGGAAGGGTAGGGTCCTCGCCCGCAGTCTTTACGTAGACCGCCTTATCCGCAAGTCTGCCGCCCGTGACCGAAGCAACCTCGTCGATAACGTCGTCGTTTGCAAGCATGGTATAGTACACGCCGCACTTATTTGCAAAGTAAAGCCGTTCCTTGTGGGAGTCGATAAGGATAGGCGAGATCTGCTGATAGATAAGAAGCTGGGAAATAAGGATTCCCAAAAAGTCCGCGCCCACGACGGCGACGCGGTCGCCTTTGTTCGCGTCGAGCTTGTCGACTGCCGTTTTTGCGATCGAAATATAGTGCACGAGGAGCGCGTCTACGTCGCTGATGGAATCGGGCAGGGGAGTCATGTCGTCGGGAGATACGTTGACAAAGTCGCGCATAAATCCGTCGTCCGTCATGCCGCACAGACTTACGTCATCTTCCAAAAAGTCCTTTCTTACAACGCCGAGGTCGGGTTTTTCGCGGTAGGCGTGGAAGAGTACGCGCGTATTCTTGGGGAAGAGCGGGTTGTCGTTCTGCACGGAAATCTGTCCGACGGCGAACCGTCCCGGAATGAGCGGGAGCTTTGCCGCTACGTTTCCGCGGTAGATTTCGGCGTCTACCCGACTCAACAAAAGTTTGGTTACGCGGACGCGGAGTTTGCCCTCTTCCTGTTCGGGGACGGAGCATTCCTCCTTTTGAAGTTCGCGCGTTCCAACAAGTTTCCAAGCGTTCATAGAGTCTCCTTAAACGAAAAATACATTCGCTTAACAAAGTATATTATACCGCGTTTTCCTAAAATTGGCAAGCGATTCACGCAAATTCTCGGGAAACCGTAAAATATTAAAAAATGATCGTTGTACTCATAAGAATTTTCGTTTGTATTCTAAAATCAGTTGACGAAAGCGCAAAAAACGGATATAATATCATTCGTAAAACAGTATAATACCGAGTGAGGTGAAAAATATGAAAGCTGACATTCATCCGAAATATCACGAAGTACAGGTCGTTTGCGCTTGCGGAGCGACTTTTACGACGGGTACGACGAAGGACACCGAAGTGCTCAAAGTGGATATTTGCAGTAAATGCCACCCCTTCTTCACAGGCAGACAAAAACTTGTGGATACAGGCGGACGTGTCGATAAGTTCAAAAAAAGATACGGGATTTAATCGTATGCAGCCTCTTATCCGAGAGGCTGTTTTGTTAGGAAATCTTTTTAGTGCGGCTACGGTATAGCGGATATGAAAAAGAAAAAGCAACGGACTTATATCGGCGGGCAAGCGGTCATTCAGGGCGTCATGATGCGCGGAAAGAGCGGCATGGCTACCGTTGTGCGCGACGATAAAGGCGAACTGCATATGGAAGCCAAGCGCATCACTCCTCCCGAAAAGAGGAAAAAGTGGACGCGCGTTCCTTTCCTGCGCGGTATCGTCAATTTCGTTCTGTCCCTCGTAGACGGCATGAAGGCGCTTTTGCGTAGCTCGGAGGTCGCCGTCGTAGAGGACGACGAGTCGGCGAGCAAATTCTCCGCTTGGATCGAAGAAAAGTGGAAGGTGAGCGCGAGCGACATCGTTACCTTTATCGCAACCCTCTTCGGTGTGGCGATCGCAATCGGGCTCTTCGTGTTTCTGCCCAACTATCTCGTAAAGCTCATCGACGAGGCGGTGCGCCGCGGAGCGGACGGCGAGCTTATGGATTTGCCCAACTGGGGACAGGGCGGCATCTACTATAATTTGATAGAGGGCGGATTCAGGTTCGTCATCTTTATTTGTTATATTCTGTTTACGCTCATTTTCAAATCTCTGCGCGAAACGTACCGTTATCACGGCGCGGAGCATAAAACGATCAACTGCTACGAATACGGTCTGCCGCTCACCACGGAGAACGTGAAATCCTGTTCCCGTTTGCACGACAGGTGCGGAACGACCTTTATCTTTATCGTACTGTTGATATCCATTTTAATGTTCGCTCTTGCGGGATATCTCGTCGTGGGGCTTGCGGGCATGACGACGGGCAACGCCAAGCTCGACGTGTTTATCATGGTGCTCATCAAGTTTGCGTGCCTGCCCATCGTGGCTGGATTTTCGTACGAAATTTTGAAACTTCTCTCTCTTTCGAATTCGCCCTTGCTGTTGCCGTTCAAAGCGCCCGGCTATTTAATGCAGCTTTTGACGACGCGCGAGCCGGACGACGGTATGATCGAATGCGCCATAGAGGCGTTCGAAAAGGTGCTCGATATGGATAACGATCCCGAATCTCCCGAAAAGACCTTTGCAACCGAAGAGAAGCTCAGTAAGCTCCTTGCCATGATGAAGAAGGGGTTTGCGAACAAGAACATCGACGAGACGGACGCAGAGTGGATCTTGGCTTTGACGTTGAACATTCCGAGAAGCTCTTTGAGCGAGGAGCGGATCGTCAAGCAGGAATACTGCAAACGCATTCTCGATATATACGAGTCCCGTTTGACGGGCAGACCGCTTTGGTATATCTTCGGCGACACCCAGTTCTACGGCTACCGTATCAAGGTAGACGAAAGGGTGCTCATTCCCCGTCCCGAAACGGAGATCCTCGTAAGAGAGGCGGTCGCCTCTTTAAGAGAGGGCGATACCATTCTCGATCTTTGCACGGGCAGCGGCGCGATCGCGATCGCGATCGCGTGCGAAGCGGCAAAGGATAAAATGGTCTCCGTGACCGCGACGGACATTTCCGAAGAGGCGCTCGAAGTCGCGCGCTCCAACGCGCGTCTCAACAAGGCGAGCATCAACTTCGTGAAAGCCGACCTCTTTGAGGGCGTGCGCGGAAGATACAATCTCATCACGGCGAATCCGCCCTATATCAAGCGGGAAGAAATCTCCTCCCTGCAACGCGAGGTCAGGGATTTCGAGCCGCGTATCGCTTTGGACGGCGGCGTGGACGGACTTGATTTTTACAGAAGGATCGCCCAAAAGGTCAGCCGCTACATTGCGCGCGGCGGACTTCTCATTCTCGAATGCGGCGAAAACCAGGCGCAGGATATCATTAAAATCTTCACGGCGACCTCCCGTTGCGATTACGCCATGGTGGTGCGCGACCTTGCCGGCGTGGAGCGCGTCATTAAGATAGGTTTCTAAATGGACGCGAAATTGCTTGCCATCGAAAAGCGGTACGAAGAGCTCGGCGAGCTTCTTTCCAAGGCAGAGACGGTCTCCGATTCAGCTCTCTTCAAGAAGCTCTCGAAGGAGCGTTCGGAGTCGGAAGAAATCGTATCCGTCTGGCGGGAGCTTTGCAAGGTGAGAGCGGAGGGCGAAGCCGCCAAAAAAGAGGCGGAGACCGAGTCGGGGGAGATGAAGGAGCTTCTTCTCGACGAGTGCGAGACCCTCAAAGAAAGAGCGAGTGCGCTCGAACAGGAGCTGAAAATTTTACTTCTTCCGAAGGATAAGAACGACGAAAGGGGTTGCGTACTCGAAATCCGCGCGGGCGCGGGCGGAGAGGAGGCGGCGCTCTTCGGAAGAGTTCTTTACAGAATGTACGAAAACTACTGCCTTTCGAAACGCTTCCGCTTCGAGATCGTCGATATGAACGAAACGGAGCTGGGCGGCGTCAAAGAGGCGGTCGTGAATATAAGCGGCAAGGGCGCGTATGCGCGGCTCAAATACGAGAGCGGCGTGCACCGCGTCCAGCGCGTTCCCGAAACGGAGTCGCAGGGACGGATACACACCTCCACCGCGACCGTGGCGGTGCTCCCCGAAGCGGAGGAGCTCGACGCGGAGATCAAGGAAGAGGATATCCGTATCGACGTGTTCCGTTCGTCGGGCGCGGGCGGGCAGAAGGTCAACAAAACGGAGACCGCGATCCGCATTACGCACTTCCCGACGGGCATCGTCGTGAGCTGTCAGGACGAGCGCAGTCAGTTAAAGAACAAAGACAAGGCGATGAAGGTTTTGAAAACCCGCCTTTACGACTATTACAGAACGCGTGCGGACAGCGCGGAAGCCGCCAACCGTAAAAGCCTTGTGGGCACGGGCGACAGAAGCGAAAGAATCCGGACTTACAACTATCCGCAGGGGCGCATTACCGACCACAGGATCGGGCTGAGCTTGTTTTCGATGGAAGCCTTTTTGGGCGGCGAGCTCGACGAAATGATCGACGCGCTTGCGCGGGCGGACAGGGAAGCGCAGTTGACGGGCGAATAATTAGTAACTTTTTTTACCTTACGAGGTATCTTATGATAAAGAACGTACTTGCGAAGAGAATCACGAGCATTTCGCCTTCCTTAACGCTTGCGATCAGCGCAAAGGCGAAGTCGATGAAGGCGGCGGGCGAAAACGTCATTTCGTTCGGCGTCGGCGAGCCCGATTTCAACACGCCCGATTACATTATCGCGGCGGCGGAAGAGGCGCTTCAAAAGGGCTTTACGAAGTACACGCCCTCCTCGGGTATGCCCGATTTGAAGCACGCGATCGTGGCAAAGTTCGAGCGGGATAACGGACTAAGCTACGAGCCCTCGCAGATCATCGTATCGAACGGCGCAAAGCACTCGATCTATAACGCTTGCTTCGCGCTCGTGGACGAGGGGGACGAGGTCGTCATTCCCGCGCCCTACTGGCTCACCTATCCCGAAATCGTCAAGGTGTGCGGCGGCATTCCCGTTCCCGTTAAGGCGAGCAAAAAGACGGGCTTCAAAATCACGCCTCAACAGCTTGAAGCCGCGATCACGCCCAAGACGAAACTGTTTATTTTTAACTCCCCCTGCAACCCGACGGGAGCGGTGTATACGGAAGATGAAGTCCGTGCGCTTGCCGCCGTCTGCGAAAAGGCGGGGATCTACGTGCTTGCCGACGAAATCTACGAAAAGCTCGTATACGGAGACGTGAAGCCCTTCTCTATGGCGGCGTGCTCCAAATACATGAAGGAGCACACGATCACCGTCAACGGCGTTTCCAAGACCTACTCTATGACGGGTTGGCGTATCGGCTATCTTGCCGCGCCCAAGGAAATCGCAAAGGCGATCGACTCCTTCCAGAGCCATGCGACGAGCAACCCCAACTCGATCGCGCAGTACGCGGCGGTCAGGGCGCTCAACTCGCCCGAAGCGCAGGTGGACGAAATGGTCGCCCGCTTTGCAAGAAGGCGTCTTTCGATGATCGAGCGCATTTCCGAATTTAAGGGCGCGTATTGCATTATCCCCGACGGAGCGTTTTACGCCATGCTCTACGTCAAGGACTTCTACGGCAAGAAGTTCGACCACAGAGTGATTACCGATTCCACGAGTTTTGCGGACGCGCTTTTGGACGCGGCCAAGGTTGCGGTCATTCCGGGGGCGGCGTTCGGCGCGGACGAGTGCGTGCGCCTTTCCTATTCGCTCTCGATGGAAGATATGCTCGAAGGGCTCAACCGGATCGACGCGTTTTTAATGAGTTTGCAATAAAATAAACTTTTTTTTGAAAAACCCTTGAAAAGTGACAAAAAACTTGATACAATAAAATTATAAAAGAATCGCCATAAGGCGACGGGAGGCAGGCATGATCAAAATTATTTGCGGAGCGAAAGGAAGCGGCAAAACTAAAAAAATTATCGACGCGGCGAACGAATCGGTCGCTGTGGCGAAGGGACATCTTATATTCATTACCGATACCAAGCGCTATATGTACGACTTAAAGCGTGAAATCCGTTTTATCGACGTCAGCGATTATTCGGTCGCGGGCGAAGAGGCGCTTTGCGGATTCATCAAGGGTGCGATCGCAGGCGCATACGACAACGAATACGTGTACATCGACGGCGTGGCGCGTATCGCGGGCAAGAATCTCAAAGATATGGCGCAGCTCTTCTATATGCTTGAAAAAGTTGCAACGCTTCGCGGCTTGACCGTGACCCTTACTTGCAGCTGTGCGGAAGAGGAGCTTCCCGATTTCATCAAGAAATATCTTTAAGTTTTTTTAAGTTCAATTTACCGTTAAAAATATCCCTTTGTTATAAGGGATATTTTTGGATACAGAGGATAACATACGAGGAGAAGAGAATGAAATTCATAAGCACGCGCGGCGGAGAGAATGTTTCGGGCGCAGAGGCAGTCGTCAAGGGGATCGCCTCGGATGGCGGGCTGTTCGTTCCCGAAGCCTTTCCGAAAATTTCAAAGGAAGAAATGCAGTCCATGCTCGAAATGGACTACGCGGAGCGCGCCGCAACCGTTCTTTTCAAGTTCTTCGACGAGTTCGATAAGGAAGAGCTTTTAGCCGCCTTGAACGAGGCGTACGCCCGCTTCGACGGCGACCCCGCGCCCTTAGTCAGAATTGACGAGGGAAAGTATCTTCTCGAACTCTTCCACGGACCTACCTGCGCGTTCAAGGACATGGCTCTTTGTATTCTTCCCTATCTTCTCAAAAAGAGCTGTGAGCTTTTGGGGATCAAGGAGGACGTGCTCGTTCTCACCGCCACGAGCGGCGATACGGGCAAAGCCGCGCTCGAAGGCTTCAAGGACCAGAAGGGCGTCAAGATCCAGGTGTTCTATCCCGAAGAGGGCGTCTCTCCCATGCAGAAGCTCTTTATGACGACGCAGGAGGGGGGCAACGTCTCCGTCGTCGCCGTCAAGGGCAACTTCGACGACTGCCAGAGCGCGGTCAAGAAAATTTTCACTTCCGAAGAGTATATTGCAAAAATCAAGGAGAAGGGGTATTTGCTCTCCTCCGCGAACTCCATCAATATCGGAAGACTGCTTCCGCAGGTTGCCTATTACTTTTCCGCCTATTGCGACCTCGTCTCTTCCGAACAGGTACAAATGGGCGAAGAGGCGGATTTCACCGTGCCCTGCGGCAACTTCGGCAACATTCTTGCGGCGTACTACGCAAAACAAATGGGACTTCCCGTGGGCAGACTTCTTTGCGCTTCCAACAAGAACAACGTCCTGACCGACTTTATCCGCACGGGAAACTATAACGCGAAGCGGAATTTCTATAAGACCATGTCGCCCTCGATGGATATTTTGATTTCTTCCAATCTCGAACGGCTCGTATTCGAGCTTTCGGGCAGGAACGCGGAGGTAACGCGCGAGCGCATGGAATCGCTTGCCGAAACGGGGAAATATGTCATTTCGCAGGAGGAGCTCAAAAACCTGCGTTCGCAGTTCTCGGCGGGCTATACGAGCGAGGACGACACGGTCGAATGTATTTACGAATATTTTTCGGACTACGGCTATCCCATGGATACGCACACGGGCGTTGCGATGAGCGTTGCCGATAGGTATCTTGAAAAGCGCGACCCGCTCGCGCCCAAGCACGTCATGATCGTCGTGAGCACGGCGAGCCCCTATAAATTCCCGCAGGACGTTTTATACGCGCTTACGGGCAACGACGTGAAGGATTCCTTCAAGTGCGTCAAGCGCATCAATCTTGCAACGGCAATGAAAGTGCCCGAACCCATCAAGGACGTACGCTATAAACCCGTTCTCTTCAAAACGAGCGTCGCTCCCAAGGACATCGGCACGGAAGTTTTGAAATTCGTTGAATAAGCCATAAAAATGTAATAGCCCGCTATCTTCGTAAGCGAAGTATAGCGGGCGTTTCTTTTATCGGATTCCGAAATGAAAAGCTGAAATAAAATCTATCTTTTGATAACATAATCAAAATATTGTTCTTGAAAATATACTTGCTTTGCAATTTCCTCGTCACTAAAATCGATACCTTCGGGAGCTACGATCCATTTGTCTTCTATATCATTACAACGATGGATTATGGCGATAACTTTTCCCGTAAATTCTTTAACGGCGGTATGCACCCCCAAAACGTAGACGTCTTGTTCTTCTCCGTCCGGTGCCATAATACCCTCTATATATCCGTAGTTAATCGGATATATTATATCTCTATGCTTTGGATGACGACTTCCAAGAGGTCGATCTATGGTTACTTTTACAAGACTTCCAATCATAAGTGCCCCTATAAAATTTTTGTTTTTATATATACATAATATCAAAATCAGAAATAAAAAGCAAGAATAATACAAATCGGTTTCAATCATGCTGAATTACAACGTGATAGCGGGGCTTTTGTCATATTTTGGGTTTTTGTGTAAAAGGAATGAAAAGCGGGTGGAAAGCACGCTTTCCGTCTTGATTTTTAACAAAAACTATGTTATACTGATTTCAATATGGAAAATAAGGTGCTTTACTCGGCGGTGCAGCCGAGCGGAAATTTAACGATCGGCAACTATGCGGGCGCGATCCGCAACTGGGTCGCCCTTCAAAACGGTTACGATTGCTTCTTTGCAATGGCGGATATGCACGCCATCACGGTAAAGCAAGAGCCCGCGCTTTTAAGACGGCGCACGCTCGAACTTGTGAGCCTGTATCTTGCCTGCGGGATAGATCCCGAAAAGTGCACGCTGTACGTGCAGTCGCAGGTGCCCCAGCACGCGGAGCTTACCTGGGTACTCAACTCCATTGCCTACGTGGGTGAAATGGAGCGCATGACGCAGTTCAAGGATAAAAGCCGTAAACACGCCGACAATATCAATATGGGGCTCATGGACTATCCCGTCTTAATGGCGGCGGATATCCTTTTGTATCAAACGGACTTAGTGCCCGTCGGCGCGGACCAGAAGCAGCACCTTGAAATCGCGCGCGATTTGGCAAGCCGCTTCAACAACCGCTACGGCGAGACCTTCCGCGTGCCCGAGCCCTATATCATGAAAGAGGGCGCAAAGATTTGTTCTCTGCAAGAGCCGGATAAAAAGATGAGCAAGTCCGACGAAAACCCGAACGCCTCCGTCTTTCTTTCGGACGACAGAGATACAATCATTCGCAAATTCAAGCGCGCCGTCACGGACAGCGGGAACGAAATATGCGCTTCCGAGGAGAAGAAGGGCGTGACCAATCTTCTTACGATTTACGCAACCTTCAAGGGGTGCACCGTGTCCGAAGCGGAAAAAGAGTTTGAAGGCAAGGGCTACGGCGATTTCAAGCTCGCCGTCGGCGAAGTGGTTGCCGACGCGCTCGCGCCCATTCAAGCGGAACAACAACGGCTGCTTGCCGATAAGGGATACGTTTCCTCCGTCTTGAAGGCGGGGCAGGAGCGCGCGTTCAAAGCCGCCCGCAAGACCTTGTCGAAGGTGTACCGCAAGGTCGGCTTCTATCAGGGGGACTGATGTTCGGTTACGTTCGTTACGATCTGCCAAATCTCTATATCAAAGATTTCATGCTCTACAAGGCAATGTATTGCGGACTGTGCAAGGGCATCGGAAAAGCGTGCGGAAATACGGCGCGCATGGGGCTCACCTACGATATGGCGTTTCTCTCCGCACTTCTGCACAATATTGCGGGAATCGACGTCAAGATAGAGAAATCGCATTGCGTTCAGCACTCCGTGAAGAAGCGCCCGGTTGCCTGCGTAGATCCACTTACCGAAGAGCTCGGCGCACTCAATACGGTGCTCGTCTATTACAAATTGAACGACGACGTAGCGGACAAGGGCAAGGGGCGCGGGAAAAGAATGTTCTTTAAGCGCGGCTTCAAAAGAGCAAAGAAGAAATACCCCGAACTCGTTCAAATCGTAGACGGCTTCATGAAGGAGCAGGGCAAGACGGAAAAGGAGAAAACCGCCTCCCCCGATAGAGCCGCCGACCCCACGGCGAATATGATGAAAGCGCTCTCCGATTACTTTCTCAAAGAGAAGAAGAGCGAAGCGACGGGGCAGCTCTTTTACGGGCTCGGCAAGTGGGTTTATCTGATTGACGCACTGGACGACTTCGAGAAAGACGGCAAAAAGAATAATTATAATCCCTTTGTACTCAGCTACGGAAAGATGAGCTTGAAGGAGCTTATGGAAAAAGAGGGGGAGGATATTCACTTTCTCTTTAACACGCTCTTTTATTCGATACGGGAAAATCTTGCAAAGATACCCTTCCATTTCAACAGGGACTTAACGGACAACATTATTCTTTTGGGGCTTCCCGCCGAGACCAAACGCGTCATGCAGGGCGAAAAGCGGGAGAAGCAGAAAAGTCCCCATAAACAGGATTTGAATCATTAAAAGGAACTATTATGAATCAGGAAAATTATAAAATCTTAGAAGTGGACGAGAGCGCGACGGACGAGGAAATCACCGCCTCCTACGAGCGTTTGAAAGAAAAATACAACGAAGAGAAATGGCAGGAAGGGGAGGCAGGCAACGAGGCGGCGCGTATGCTCGACAAGCTCGAAGCCGCTTACCGCGAGGTCATGGACGAGCGCAAAGAGAGCTCGAAGACGACGAGCGGCGACGACGCCTACACCGAAGTGACGAACGCCATCAAGGCGGGGAATATTCCGCTTGCGCAGGAGCTGTTGGACGGCTTTAACGAGCGCAGTGCGGAATGGCACTATCTGCAATCGGTCGTGTTCTATAAAAAGAATTGGCTCACGGACAGCAAGAAACAGCTTGAAATCGCCATTCAGATGGACGGCGCGAACACGAAATACAAGGACGCGTACGAGAAGCTCAACCGCCAGACGGACTATATGTCGCAGACGGGCGGCGCGCCGAATATCAATCCGAATCCCGCTCCCGAAAGCGAAATGGGCGGGAACTGGTGTTCGTCCTGCGCAAGTATGTGCTACACCTATCTTTGTATCAACTGCCTTTTCAATCTCTGCTGTGGCTGTCGTTAAATGAAAAAACCGAGTAAATCATTCGAAATCGTTCTCTCCGCAATCGCCTGTGCGGTAGCCGCCGTCTCTTTGACGGTGGGCTGTTACGTAAACGTTTTGTATGCGGCGGGGATATTATTGGCGGTATTTGCCATCATGGTGCCGCTCTCCAAAGATTTCATATGGGGCGCGGCGCTCGCTTTTTTGGGCGCGGCGCTCCTCGCTTTTATGTTCTGCGCGTTCTCGATTTTTAAGCTCGTGCCCTTTATTCTTTTCTTCGGACTGCACCCGATCGTCAATCATATTCAGCTCAAATACGTCAAGAAGAAGTGGATCCACGCGCCCGTACTGCTTGCAAAAGCCGTTTGGTTTATTTTAAGTATGTGGCTCTCCTTTCATCTGCTTACGGAAATTTTCGCGCTCAATGAAACGACCTGGTACGATTGGGTCATACAGTACTTCCACTACGTTTTGTGGCTGGGGGGAGCTGCGATCTTCGTCGCATACGATATTTTAATGTTTCTCTGTC
>JAIDSX010000080.1 GCA_029060985.1 Clostridia bacterium
GAGGGCTTACTACGAAATCGGTAGCTATATCATGAATAAGCCCCGCACTTCGCAGAACGACGGCAGATACGCAGTGCTCTTTAAGTACCGCAGGAAGACGTTGTTTAAGCTCTGCATTAAAGGCGACGCGCCCGTGCTGTATTATCCCGAAAACAGCGGCAGGGGAGAGGTGCACATCGTAGACGCCGCTTCGCTGGATTACGCTAAGAGCGTCATCGATATGCAGATCCGCAAAGTTGACAGTCAAATGTCGTAAAGAAAAAACAAAAAACCCGCTTCGGCGGGTTTTTTGTTTTGGACGTTTGAAGAAGGCGAAAAAGTAAAAAAGTTTTTTCAAAAACCCGTTGTATTTTTTTTCGTCTTATGATAAGATAATATTATTATCACGGAGTTTGTTATGGAAGAAGTTTCTAATACGGAAAATCAGAAGGAAGAGGGCGTTCAAGCGGCTGAAAACGCCGAAGTGAAAACCGAAACGCCCGCGGAAGAATCCAAGGAGGCGACGGCGGAGCAAACGCCCGAAAAGCCGAAAAAGAAGAAGCTGCCGTTTAAGATATTTATGCTTTCGATGTTTCTTCCCGTTTTGACCTCGGGTATTATCCGCGCGCTCGGCATTTTTGTATTTACCACGCCGAACGAGTTCGCTCCCGGCGGAACGAACGGTATCGCCGTTATGTTGGAGTACGGGACGAAATTGAATTCAGGTATTTATCTTCTGATTATCAACGCGCCTCTGTTCTTCGTCGCATTCTTCTGTATAGGGAGAAAGGAAGCAATTCTATCTACCTTGTCTATCGTCGTATCCTCAGGACTTTTGATTGTTTTGGGGTTGTTCCCCGACAAGTTAAGCTTTCTGCAATACGGTGGACGTATCCCCGTTCTTGATTCTGCGGGAAATGCTGTGCTTGATTCCGAGGGGAATGCCGTGTTCGAACTTGTGGATATCGGGCACAGACTTCTCGGTGCGGTCGCGGGCGGTATCTTCCTTGGGATCTCGCTTGCGATCATGATCAAGAGTTGCGGAACTTCGGGCGGTACGACGATCCTCGCTTCGCTCGTCAATAAAAAATTCCGCAATTTAAGCGTAAGTATGCTCACCTCGGCGTTCGACGCGTGCGTCGTATTCGCTTCGGTCTTCGTGTACAATAACGGCAACACCGCTATGGGGGTACTCGATCCCGTGCTTCTCGCGCTTGTGTCGCTCTTTGTAACGAGCAAGATGAGCGATATCATCTTGCAGGGCTTCAAATCGGCTTATAAATTTGAGATCATCACCACCCATCCCGAAGAGATCGCCGCGGAAATTATCAGAAAGACCCATCACTCCGTGACCAAAATGGAGGCGGAGGGTATGTATTCGCACGAGGGCAAGAGTATGCTCGTGTGCATTATCCGTAAGCGCCAGATCGCGCAGTTACAGCGCATTATCCGCAAGTATCCCGATACGTTCGCGTACTTCACGCCCGCTTCGGAAGTGTACGGAAGATTCGCAAAATAACTTCTATGATACCGCTCCCGCGCTACTAATAAGCGCGGGAGTTTGTTTATTGACAAACACTTGGTTACCTGTTATAATTAAATCCGTAAAGGAAAATACTTTTATTATGAACGTATATGACGTTGCAATCGTCGGCGGGGGGATCGCGGGCTATTCCGCCGCGCTCACGGCAAAGAATCTCAAACTCGGCTACCTTTGGTTGGGGGATAAAAATTTCGGAAAAAAGACCGCGAAAGCGGAGTACGTCAGGAATTATCCCGCCTTTACGGGCGACGGAGAGGCTTTCGTTCGCACGCTTGAAAAGCAAAGGGAGAAAGAGGGGATTCTCTTGACCTCAAAGCGGGTAGACGGTATCTATAAAGAGAAAAACGGATTTTTGCTCATGGCGGGTAAGGAGAGCTTTTCCGCCCGCGCCGTGATCCTTGCAACGGGCGTGGAGCTTTCCGCAAACCTCGGCAACGAGTACGTAGGCAGAGGGGTGAGCTATTGCGCCGTATGCGACGGCGCGCTCTATAAAAATAAGCGGATCGCCGCCGTGCTCTATGCGGAAGAGGAGCGGGAAGAGGTGGAATATCTTGCCTCGTTTGCTTCGGAAGTGCTTGTGTTTTCCAAACGTCCCGTCCGTTTCAAAGCGCAGAATATCCGCGTCTTAGAGGAGATTCCAAAGTCCGTTTCGGGTAAGCTGCGCGTTGAAAAAATCACGACCGACAGCGCGGAGTACGAAGTTGCGGGCGTGTTTCTTTTGGGAAAGTCCGCTCCGCCCGCGGTGCTGTGCGGGGGACTGAAAACGGAGGGCGCGCATATTATGGTGAGCCGCGACCTTTCCACGAATCTTGCGGGGCTGTTTGCGGCGGGAGATATTACGGGGAAGCCCTATCAATTTATAAAGGCGGCGGGAGAGGGCTGTACTGCCGCTTATTCCGTAAAAGCCTATCTGAATGCGGAAGAGCGCACGAATATGAGTGAAAATCCGCAAAATTAAGGAAAGTCATTTATAATTCCGCTGCGAATGCTTGATATTTGCTTCGTTCGGGAGTATAATAAAATAAAGAAGTAAGCAATCGAAGGAAATACCGATATGACGTTCAAGCAGCTCGAACAGTTTTTAAGAACAGAAAAATGGCGTGCAGGCACGGCGCAAGATGCGCAAATGTGCGGCAAGTATGCGCGTTGCGCATATTGCGACCGATTCAGCGATTACCCCTGTGCCCGCGCTTACGATACGTTTATAAAAAAGAAGAGAACGGGGAAAGCGCAGGTCGCGGCTTGGCAGTATCCCGAACCCGACGTAAAGGAAAAGTTCGGAACCTGTTTTGCGAGCGAAGACTCAGTCGAAGGGGTTACGCGCATTTCCATCAATCCCGAGGACTTGTTCTATTTCAGTCTGGGCGGGCGTAGCATGGAATTGTACCAATCCTATTACGGCAGAGAGCCGCAGGAAGAGGAGATCAATTCCTATTCGCCGCCCGCGTTGCCTGTTCCCGCCGAAACGGAAGTAGGAAAATACGAAACGGGAAGAAGGCGCTTTAAGGTAAACGGCATCGTTTCTTTACATACGAACGACAAAAACGGCACGCGCGTGCTCGTTATCCGCAAGCGTGCCAAATTTTAAGTTTTTTCGATTTGAATAAGAGGAGGAAATTTTCGTTTTTTTATGGACATAGGCACAATCGGTTTATTGATTGCGCTTGTGGTACTTGTCATTCTGTCCGGTATGTTCAGCGCGACGGAAACGGCATACACAAGTTTTTCTACGGTAAGAATGCGGAGGCTTTCCGCAAAAAAAAGAACGGCGCGCGTTGCGCTCTCGTTGAGTTCGGATTTCAATAAAGTTTTAACGACGCTTCTTATCGGAAACAATATCGTAAACATTGCGGCGGCTTCGATTTCCACCGTGATTTTTACTAGATTTTACCCGAACTTCGGCGCGACAATTTCTACGA
>JAIDSX010000081.1 GCA_029060985.1 Clostridia bacterium
GCGCTTCCTCGCCCGAGAAAAGCATTCTGACAAGCCAGCCGCGAAGATATTCTTCGAAGTGATCCTTCGAGAACTGCGAAAGCCACTGCACCAAAGTAAGGTTGCAGCCGTCAAAAAACTCGCCGTTGTTCTGCGGGAAGTAGGAGGAGATGATCGTCTTGCCCCACTTCACCGTTCCCGAATCGGGCTCTGCTTTGCCCGTTAAAATATCGTAGAGCATGGTGATCGCCGTGGACTGGTCGGACACGATTCCGATTTTATCCCCCTTTTGCACGGTGAACGAAAGATTCTTGAAATACCCCTCTTTCGTAAGCCCCTCCACCATCAAAATATCGTTGCCGATCTCGCGTTCGTACTTGAAGTCGATAAACGGATATTTCCTAAGAGAGGGTTGAAAGTCGGAAATGGTGAGTTTTTCAAGCTCCTTCTTTCTCGAAGTCGCCTGACGGGACTTACTTGCGTTCGCGGCGAAGCGCGCGATAAATTCTTTGAGCTCCTGCGCGCGCTGTTCGGCTTTCTTATTCTGGTCCTTCTGCTGACGGGCAAGGAGCTGCGAGGTCTGATACCAGAAATCGTAGTTGCCCAAATACAGATTGATTTTGCCGAAGTCCACGTCGCAGATATGCGTGCAGACCTTATTCAAAAAGTGACGGTTGTGCGATACGATAATGATGGTATTCTCGAAATCGAGCAAATAATTTTCGAGCCAGCGCACCGTTTTTAAGTCCAAATTGTTCGTAGGCTCGTCCAAAAGAAGAACGTCGGGATTGCCGAAGAGCGCCTGTGCCAAGAGCACGCGCACCTTCTGCTTTGCGTCCAAGTCCCCCATCGTCATGTAGTGATATTCGGAGGGAATATCGAGCTCGTTCAAAAGGGTCTGCGCTTCGCTCTCCGCTTCCCAGCCGCCGAGCTCCGCAAACTCGCTTTCAAGCTCGGATGCGCGAATACCGTCCTCTTCGGTAAATTCGGCGTGCGCGTAGAGCGCGTCCTTTTCGTCCATGATCTCGACAAGGCGTTTATGTCCGAGCATGACGGTGCGAAGTACCGTTTCGAAGTCGTACTTGTTTTGATTCTGCGCGAGAACACTCATGCGCTCGTTTTTATCGAGCGATACGCTCCCCTTGTTTGGCTCGATCTCGCCCGAAAGGATTTTTAAGAAAGTGGACTTGCCCGCGCCGTTTGCGCCGATAATGCCGTAGCAGTTCCCCTTTGTGAATTTTAAGTTGACGTCCTCGAAAAGTTTTTTGCTCCCGTATTGAAGAGAAACGCCCGTAACCTGTAACATAGCTCACCCCGATTTTGATTTCGCGGTTATTATAACATACTCTCTTGATTTAATCAAACGAATCAATCCTCTTTTACAGAAAAAAGACCTTCCGTTTGGAAAGCCTTTTATTTCAAACTGATCGTGACTTGCACCGCACCCTCTCCCGCACCGAGAAGAGATTGCAATTCGGCAACCGAATAGCCGTTGATTTTACCCAATCTCGTATACGACCAGGTATTACTTCCGTAGAACAAAACGATTTGATTTCCCGAATACAGAATCACGTCGCCCGCCTCGGTCGTTATCCTCGAATTATTCGTAGGCAGGGTGTGTCTCAAAGCGCCCACCTTCTCGAATCCGCCGTAATCGTCTGCGGTATATTCGATATCGCCCTCTTTCAAAATTTCCACAAGTGCGTCGACCGAAGAGTTTTCGGCAAGCGTCACTTGCAGTTTATTTCCGTTGATCGTAAGATACATTTGAGTCACTTCCCCTTCATGGTTTTCAGGCTGCGTAGGCTGTTCGGAGGAATCATTGCACCCCGCAAAAGCGAAACACATACATGGCGCCATAAAAAACGGTACAAGAATTTTTTTCATGTCACTTATTCCCGATACGTTTTAATATTTTGGCGGGCACGCCGCCGACGACCGTATTCTCGGGAACGTCTTTCGTTACCACGGCGCCTGCGGCTACGACCGCACCGTTTCCGATCGTAACGCCCGAAAGAATGGTTGCGTGCGCGCCGATCCAAACGCCGTTGCCGATTTTTACGGGAGCGGGAATCATGTTGGCGCGTTTTTCAGGCAGTAAGTCGTGATCGAGCGTTGCGATAACGACCTGCTGGCCAATCAGAACGTTGTCGCCGATTTCTATTCCGCCCTGGTCTTGAAAACAGCACCCCGAATTGATAAACACGTTTTTACCGACCGTAATATTTTGTCCGTAATCGGCGTAGAACGGCGGGAACAAACCGAAGTGGTCGTCAACCTTTCTGCCGATAAGCTCGGAAAATAATTCCCTCAATTCCTCCGCGGTATGGAACACGCGATTGATTTCCGCGGTAATTCTGCGCGACCTTTCCGCCGCCTCGTGCATATGCAGGTGCATTTCGGAATTTGCCTCGATGTACGCACGCTTTTTCATTTGCTCTTTGAATTGTTCCTTGTCCATACGCTACCATTATACTTTAATTCTTTCTATAAGTCAATTGCACAAACAAAAACAGGATTCGGAATTTCCGAATCCTGTTTTACAGCCTTTCAAGACGTTAAATAAACGATACGTTGACCGAGCCTGCGGAAACGTCGATGTCGATTTTCTTATTCGGGTCTGTACCCGTTTTGCTTGCCAGGTTGCACGAGCCCGCGCTCGTGTCAACGAGAATGGTGTATTCCTCTTTGTTGCCCGCCATCTTCAAATTCACCGAGCCCGCGGAAACTTTCACATTCACGAGAGGACAGTTTATTCTATCCGCATGGAACGAGCCCGCGCTTACTTTGCAGTCGAGCGATGCGCTCTCAACTTCTTTTAATGAAATCGAGCCCGCGTTGACTTCGCACTTCAATTCGGGACAGCTAACGCCGTGCGCCACGAGGCTTCCCGCATTGACCTTAAACTGCGCCTTTTCGTATTCGCCCGCGGCAAGCTCCACCTTCCCCGCGTTGACGGTGACGTCGAGCTTCAACACGTTGTTTTTGGGAATTTTGATAAGCGTTTCGGGCAAGGTCGCGGGAAGGAACGTAAAGCTATACCAATGCTTTTTATTGAGCCCGCTGACCGTAAGAACGCCTTCCTTCTCTTCGACCGAAGCGGAATACCTTTCCGATACGGGATATTCCACCGTGATCTTGTCGCCGTCGTAGAACTCCGTTTTAACATTCCCTACGGCGTTATCGATTTTAAGCTCCCCAATCTCCCCTTCGGCGGTGAAACTTACCATTTCAAACTTGGGCATAAACTTCCAACCGTTCAGGGCAAGCGCAATAACAAGGATAATAAGTCCCACTCCGATAATGACGCTGCCCGCAATGATTGCTTTGATAATTGCTTTCATATTACGCCTCCTCCGTGGTGAACAGCGATTTGATAAAGCCGCCCAACTTCTTGAAAAACGTCCAAATAAGCCTTGCGATGCGGGGCAGTATACTGATAAGAATTACCCCTACACCGAACAGAATCAGTCCTAACCCCACGCGCATGAGTCCTTCGAGAAAGCTCGAAAACATCATGCCGACGCCGATGCCTATCTCGCCGACTCCCGCGATCAATACCACGAAGGGCGCAAAGAACGCCGCAACCGTCATAGCGCTGAGCGCCAGAATGAGCATAAAAACGGGAACGGCAAAGATAACGCACAACAGAATGAAGACCCACGAGGTTTTCTTCTTGACCGGTTTTTTCTCCTTTGGCTCTTCGACGCGCCTCGTTTCGTTGACACGCGGTTGAGGCTGAGGTTGAGGCTGAGGGCGCGGAGCAGGCGCGCTGTAATACTCGTCGCGCACGGGCTCGGCTCTCTTGGGAGCTTCGCGCGGCTCTTCTCTACGGGCAGGCTCGTATAGATCCCTGTCCTCGTTCAGAATGCGCTGCGCCGCGTCGTAGGGCGCACCGAACTCCGCAATGATCTCCCGTTCGGTAAATCCCGCCTCTCGCCTGTCGGCGTATGCCTCCGCGTAATATTCCAAAACCCGCCTACGCTCGCTTTCCGAAACGCAAAGAAGGTTGCTCTTTAATTCGTCCCTCCATTCGGTATACGTCATATTCTCCCTCCGAAAATCGTTTTGTAGATAGTTTGTATTTCCAGTAAATCGTCCCTGCCCGATTTGAGTTTTTTGAGTCCCAACGGGGTGATTTTATAATACCGCCTCAATCTCCCGCTGTACTCCGCCGTGCGCGCCGTAATATAACCGCCCGCCTCCAACCGTTTTAAGATGGGATAGAGCGTGCTTTCGGATATCTCAATGATCCCGTCCAGATCGCTGATAATTTTATAGCCGTAGCTCTCGCCCCTCATAAGCGCATAGAGCACGCACACGTCTAATATTCCCTTTTTAAGCTGTACGTCCATGCGAATACCCCGCTTTGTCTAATACTATACATTACAT
>JAIDSX010000082.1 GCA_029060985.1 Clostridia bacterium
TCGAGGAAAAGGCGAACGGCAAAAAGAAGGTCGTGGAACGCAAGCTTCTCCCTTGCTACGTCTTTATCAAAATGATTTATTCCAATCAGCTTTGGTATTTAGTCACGAATACGCGCGGAGTCACGGGCTTCTGCGGTCCGCAGGGCAGACCGATCCCCATGAAAGAGGAAGAGATCCGCAAAATGCGCCTTGAAGATTACGTCGAAGACGCAGACTTCAAGATCGGCGACCGCGTTTCCATCGAGAGCGGTCCTTTGGAGGGCTTCGTCGGCTCTATCCTGGAGCTCAACGACGAATCGCAGCGTGCAAAGATTTCTATCGTCATGTTCGGCAGAGAGCAGGACGTGGAAGTGGATTACATTCAAATTACCAAAATTTCTCCCGATGCCGTCGAAGTGCCGAGAGAGGAAGAATGATTTTATAGACTTACTTAGTAAGTTTGTAAATATATGTGGGAGAGGCGAAAAATCCAAAGTGTCGCCACGCAAATACCACAAACGGAGGAATAAAAAATGGCAAAGAAGATCACCGCAGTCGTAAAGCTGCAACTTCCCGCCGGCAAAGCAACCCCTGGACCCCCTGTCGGTTCCACGCTTGGTCCCCACGGAATCAACATTCCCGGATTCACCAAGGAGTTCAACGCGAAAACGGCTCAGCAAGACGGACTTATCATCCCCGTCGTTATCACGATCTACCAAGACCGTTCGTTCACGTTCGTTCTCAAAACGCCGCCCGCACCCGTGCTTATCAAAAAGGCGCTGGGACTTGACACGGCGAGCGCTACGCCCAACAAAGTGAAAGTGGGCAAGCTCACCAAGGCGCAGGTGGAAGAAATCGCAAAAACGAAAATGCCCGATTTGAACTGCACTACGCTTGAAAGCGCAATCAGCATGATCAAGGGCACGGCACGCAGCATGGGCGTGACCGTCGAGGAATAAGGAGGATTGAGATATGAAATACGGTAAGAATTACGCCGAGAGCCTCAAATCCTACGACCGCACGAAGGTCTACGACTCGACGGAGGCAGTCAACATCGTTTTAGGCAACGCAAAAGCAAAATTCGACGAAACCATCGAACTGCACGTTCGTTTGGGTATCGACCCCAGACAGGCGGATCAGCAGGTGCGTGGCGTTCTCGTCCTTCCCCACGGAACGGGCAAAACCAAAAAGGTGCTCGTTATCGCAAAGGGCGACAGAGCGGATCAAGCGCAGGCGGCAGGCGCGGACTTCGTCGGCGCAGAGGAAATGGTTCAAAAGATCCAGACCGAAAACTGGTTCGGTTTCGACGTTATGATCACCACTCCCGACATGATGGGCGTTGTCGGTCGTATCGGTCGTCTCCTCGGTCCTAAGGGCTTGATGCCTAACCCCAAGTCGGGCACGGTCACGATGGACGTTGCAAAGGCTGTTGCCGAAGTTAAGGCAGGTAAAGTGGAGTACCGTCTCGATAAGACGGCGATCATTCACTGCCCGATCGGCAAGAAGAGCTTCGGCACGGAGAAGATCGTTGAGAACTTCAACGCGCTCATGGACGCGATCATCAAGGCGAAACCCGCTGCGGCGAAGGGTCAGTACGTGAAGAGCGTAAGCCTTTCTTCCACGATGGGACCCGGCGTAAAAGTAAACTACAACAAACTTTGATTTTATCCGTAAAATCGCTTGACGCTTTTCCCAAAAAGCGTTAAAATGTAAAAGTAAATCAATCGACCATAGACAACGGGTGTCGCAAGACTTAATTTCCCGTCGAGGTTGGACTTTTTCAAACGTGAAGAACTCCGTACCCGTCTGTGGTGCGGAGATTTTTATTCGGGCGCATAGGCGCTTTGTGGAGGTAACTATGGAGAAGGAAAGAAAGATTTCCGAAAACCGCAAGGCAAAAGAAGCCGAGGTTGAAATCATCAAAGCGAAAATCCAGGAGAGCAAATCGGTCGTGCTTGCAACCTATAACAAGCTCACCGTTTTGGAAGTGACCGATCTTCGTAACCGTTTCAGAAACGCTTCCTGCGAGTACAAGGTTTATAAAAACACCCTCGTAAGAAAGGCGCTCAACGAACTCGGCGTAACTGATTTCGACAACGACTTGAACGGTGCAACGGCATTCGTGTTCTGCCCCGACGAGACGAGCGGCTGCTCGATCATCGCAAAGGCGGTCAAGGAAAATCCCGCTTTGGAAGAGAAACTCGTTCCGAAGAGCGCGTACGTAGGCGGCGCTTACGTAGACGCGGCAGGTGTCAAGAAGCTCGCGGCAATCCCTTCGAGAGAGGTGTTGATCGCAAAAATGTTGGGTTGCTTGCAGGCTCCCATCGCAAATCTCGCGTACGTATTGAACGCAATCGCGGGGCAAAAATCTTAAAAAATAATCGGAGGAAATTAAAATGGACGTTCAAAAACTCATTGAAGAAGTTAAGGCTATGACCGTTGTTGAGCTCAACGATCTCGTAAAAGCGCTTGAAGAGGAATTCGGCGTAAGCGCGGCTGCTCCCGTAGCGGTTGCAGGTGCGGCGGCAGGCGGCGCGGAAGCTGCTCCCGCGGCGGAAGAGAAGACGGAATTCAACGTCGTACTCAAAGATTTCGGCGCGAACAAAATCGGCGTTATCAAAGTGGTACGCGAATTCACGGGTCTTGGTCTTGCAGAGGCTAAGAAAGTCGTTGAAACGCTCGGCGTGATCAAGGAAGCAGTTCCCAAGGCGGACGCGGAAGCTGCTCTTGCGAAGCTCAAAGAAGCCGGCGCAGTTGCAGAATTGCAGTAAGTTTATTTAACCGATACCGCCGAAGGCAACAGCCTTCGGCGGTGTTTTTTCTTCCGCCGTATAAAATCGCTTGACGGATTATCAAAGAACGGTTAAAATAGAAGAAACGAGGAGGCTCTTCATGAAACACAAAGTTCGCCGTATTGTATCGCTTGCGTCCGTGCTTACGCTTGGCGCGTGCGCGCTCGGTATGTTCGCAGGCTGTACCACACAGCACCCCGAAGTTACGATCACCTATTCCTTTAACGGAAAGGATTATTCGGTTACCTATACGCTTTCGCGCAACGACGCCCCCAAGACTGTTCAGCACTTTATCGAGCTTGCAGACGCGGGTTATTACGACGGTATGTGCATTCACGATTATACTTCCGACGCGCTCTATTCGGGCGGCTACCGTCTCGTAGACGGCGAGCTTGAAGAGATCGATTATCTTACTACCGTAAAGGCGCTTGAAGAGGAAAAGAATATCACCTTTACGCAGTCCGTTTGGATGGAGGACGGAACTCCGCTCTATGCCGTTTACGGTGAATTTTCGGGCAACGGCGTAGAAAACGAAAAGGGGCGGGAATACCGTCATACGTCGGGCGCGCTCGTTATGTACTACACGAATAAGGGCACGAAAGAAATAGACGTGAAGGTGGAGCGTGCGGACGGCGGCAAGAACAACGACGGAAAATCCGAACAGACGGTGCATTATTCCAAGAACAGCGCGACTTCGCTTTTCTACACCTATACGGGTGTTTCCAATTCTTCGAACGACGGTAAGTACTGCGTATTCGGTATGGCGGATGAGGACGATTATCAGAACGAGCTTGAAAAAGGTCTCTTCGCCGCGATCGCGGAGTATAAAGAAACGCTTGCCGAAGACGTAGAATTTACCCGAAAGATTACGCAAACACTTAATAAGTACGACCCCTTTGAGGACGTTTCGAAGGGCGGCGCCGAAGACGAGTTTGATACGCCTATCGAAAAGCCGATCATAATTAAGTCGATAAAAGTAATTAAATACTAAAAAAGAATGACCGCCCTTTAAGGGCGGTTTTTTTGTGTATGTATAGAATTTTATAACGATTCCACGATTTGTAGAATTATTCTTATGGAATTTTCCATACTTCGGTGGTATAATTTAAGTGTTTAAAACGGTACGAGGTGCGATATGGATATTTCGAAAATTTGCGAGAGAATCAAAGAACGGCGCAAAGAACTTAATATGACGCAGAAGGATCTTGCGGACGCTATGCACGTTTCCAATCAGCTTATCAGCAAGTGGGAGACGGGCGAAAGCGTGCCGTCGCTCGAATATTTGCAGCAGCTCAGCGAAGCGCTTAATACGAGCGTGAATAATCTCATGGGAGAGGAGCCGTCTGCGCCCGCGCCTTCCGAACCGAAAGTAAAAGAGCCTTCCAAGGTCAAGACCTTTTGGAAGAAGCACTTCAAACCGCTTCTGATTTCAATTATCAGCGCAGCTTCGGCGCTTGTAATTCTGATGTTTGTGCTTTTGAGCATATATGTGTTCGCGCCGAGCGCCAATAAAGAGAAGTATCTCAACAATATCGACAAGGGCATCGACAAGTATTTGGAGCGCGGCTATTTTAACATTAAATCTACCTTCGAGATAGACGGCGACGAGGACGAAAATCCCGATATTTTGCAGGGCTATATCGACGAAAACGGAGACGCCGTCTATTATAATTCGAAAACGCGCGAAACCGTAAAGAATAAGATCCTGACCTACGATTCTTTATGGAGCGATTATACGCAGAAGAATTACGTACAGCCCGCAACGGTCGTAACCGTATCGGATTTATTGAAAGAGCTGTTAAAGAGCTGGTACGACGATGACGACGATTTCAATTTAGACGACGTCAGCTATATCCGTAGGAGCGGAAGCGGCTATTATTTGGAGTTTTCAGAGGAATTCTTTTTTGAAGATTGGAAATCGTCGGAGAAGAAAAATATCAAGCTCACCGATAAAATCAAGGGGCGGGCGGAGATGGACGGCGATATTACCAAATCCTTAGAGGTCTCCGTAAAATGCCGCTATACGGTCAGCGGCGAAAATTTTTCCTTTGACAGCAAGATCGAGTTCATTCAGGAGAAGCCCATAATCGAACATGAAAAAGGTTATATCGATACGACGGGTGCGGAACGCGTCATCGGGGCGCAGTTCGCGGAAAAGCTCAACGCCGTTTCGGTGAAGAACTCTTTATGCACCGAATTCCAAGAAGCGTTAAAAGATGGCCGACTATGGTTTGACAACGGTAGCTTATATACGCATACCTATTCTGAATTTATCATTTTTGACGAGAATAACTATACCGTCAAACAGAAGGTAAAAAATTTAAGCTTATATGAGAATTACGCAACCCCTTACGGCGGCGCAATATGGTATGTGAAGACCGACTACTCATCCACTCCCTCTCAATATCAGCTGTGCCGCCACGATTTGAATACGGGAAGCGAGGTAGGCAAGCTGAATTTTGACCGTGATTTCGGGTTTGCGGGCAACAAACATTATTTTTACGCTAACCGCAAATCGGGCGACGGAGAGGTCAATAGCTTTGTTTACAACATGAGTCAGCAAAAGAAAATCATGGAGTCCAAGACGGATACCGTCAAATGCGTTGACGACGACGGAAGAATCTATTGCCTCGATCCGAGTAATAATTCGCTTTACGTCTTCGGTACAGACAAAAAACTGAAAGGTGATGAAATCGTGAGGAAGGTTGATGACGTCGTCTATACGCAGGATAAGGCAAACCCTACCGTGATCTATAAATATAAAGCAGGCGATTTGGACGGAACGATAACGCTTCCTTCCAAGTCCGCGTCGTTTAACGATGATTACTGCTGGGGAGGAGGATATTTTTCCCAAAACGTAATTTATGACACGGCGGGAAATACCGTAGAAACTCTTCCTGCTATGGTGTTGTCGGATGCAGATAATAAAGATAAGGAATATAAAGTAGAGATCTTAACGATATGTGATCAATGGGTGTTATGCCGTTTTGCGGATGCGGAGTCGTACAGCTCAAAAGATACGTACGTCGGGCTTTTCCGATTGGGAGAGCAGGGAGAACGGAGCGCGCTCGTTGCCTATACAAACGATTTTCAGTCCGAATATGCGCAGATATATCATGTCGGCAACAAAACTTTTTTGGCGATATATGAAGGAATGACCTCTTATAGCGGATTACAAGAATTTCTTTTGATTCAATCTTAATAAAGATACCGCCCCGATGAGGGGCGGTCTTTTTTTACTCTTCGGGAGTGATATTCGAAATTTTGTCTTCCTCGACGGTGATATAAAAATACCGCACGTCATACACCCGCTCCTTTCTCTCGTACACGAGCCCCACTCTTTCGGGGTTGTCGGTTAAAACGACGGAGCGGTAATCCCCCAAAAATTCTTTCAACGAATCCGCTTTATCGCGGATTTTTTCATGCAGGTAGGGGGCGGGGTCTAAGCCGATATTCAAGCTCTCGAAGAGCGCCAGGGCGTAGGTCGCCTCGTTCGGAGTTCTTCGGGAGCGGATCGTAGATGAGAGGAGCTCGCCCCCTTGCCATTCGGATACGGCGGTGTGACCCATGGCGTCGTGAAAGGGGATTTCCGCTTTCAGCGTTCTTCCCGCTTCCAAAACTTCGCCCTCCGAATGCACGAACACCGTACCGTCCCGCTTCAACAGAAGAAACGCGCCCGCGCCCGTTAAAAGGTATCCGTCGTTGATTTCTTCAATTTTGCATTTTTCAAAGCGGTCGTCAAGGGGAATAACGTGCGTTCTGCCGTTTTCGTAGCGCAAAAACAGCTCGCCCTGCCGGTACACGGTAAAGTGCGCTCCGCCGATTTGCTGTTCCTGTTTGACTGCGAGCGTTTGGTCCTCTCTTAAAAATCCGAATGCGTAAACGGCGACCGCGCTCTCGGTATAATAAAGGTTGATGCGCGGCGGGGGAGAAAAGAGAAAATCCTGATCGATCACAAAGCGCAGGGGCACGCATCCCTCCGGCGCGATTTCCGCGTGAACTTTGTCGTCGGGGTCAAGCTCCACGGAGCGTTCAAAGCCGTCTATCATGCCGAGGAACACGCCGTTCAAGGTGAGCGCGCTCGGCTTTTCCGATAAAAAATACACTTTCATATGATTATTAAACGTATAAAAGGGGTAGATTATGTCAAAAACTTCTTTGAAAATTTATTTTATAAAAATTTGAGGAGGTCGACATGAATAAAATCAACGGCTATACGGAAGAGGAAGCTACGGGCTTGATCGAATATATTTACGAGGGGAAGAATGCGGGCAAAACGCTCACCTATCTCTTCGAGACCTACGGAAAGGAGCACAACAGAGCAAAGGGAAGCGTTCGAAATTACTACTATGCATTCCTGAAAAGGCGCGACGATCTTCGGGTCAAGGCGATTTTGGCGGGGAAGGAGTTAAAGGCGGGCGAAATCAAGCCCTTCACCGAAGAGGAGACGGAGGAAATGCTCAAAAAGGTACTTCTTGAAAAGAGCAAGGGGCTCTCCGTTAGGCGCGCTATCATGAACGTTGCGGACGGGGACGAAAAGCTGATGCTCCGCATTCAGAATAAATACAGAAATTTGGCTAAAAAGCAGCCCGAACGCATTATGAAGGCTGCCGAAAGCGCAGGCATTCCCGAAGAGAAGAGCTTCTTACAGCGCAAGTTGGAGCGGGAAATCGATGCGCTTTATTCCCGCCTTGCGATCGATTTGAGGAAGGAAAACGCACACCTCAAAGAAGAATTGGAAAAATTACGCAGCGCCAAAAAAGCATAATCGTTTGCTACCGTCACAAACTGTAATCGACGG
>JAIDSX010000083.1 GCA_029060985.1 Clostridia bacterium
GCTCGGCTATACCGATAAAGATCTTGAAGCGATGAGCGGGGAAAAACTTCCCACGCACAGGCGCGCCGTGTGCAAAATGGTAGATACCTGCGCGGCGGAGTTCGCGGCGCAGACGCCGTACTTCTACTCGACCTACGACGACGAGGATCACGACGAGGCGAAGCCCTTCGTCGAACGCTCCAAAAAGAAGCGCATCATCGTTATCGGCTCCGGTCCTATCCGGATCGGACAGGGCATCGAGTTCGACTATTCCTCGGTGCACTGCGTGTGGACGCTCAAAGAACTCGGCTACGAGGTCGTCATCATCAACAACAACCCCGAAACGGTTTCGACCGACTTCGATACGGCGGACAGGCTGTATTTCGAATCGCTCACGCCCGAAGACGTGCAGAACGTCATCGACGTGGAAAAGCCCTACGGCGTGGTAATAACCTTTGGCGGACAGACGGCGATCAAGCTCTGCGGCTACCTCGATAAGAAGGGCGTTCGCATTTTGGGTACGAGCGCGGACTCCGTCGATATGGCGGAGGACAGAGAACGCTTCGACGAGCTTCTCGAAAAATTCAATATTGCCCGTCCCAAGGGACTTACCGTCATGACGAAAGAGGAAGCGATCGGGGCGGCGGAGAAGCTTGGCTATCCCGTACTCTTACGTCCTTCGTACGTCATCGGCGGTCAGAACATGACGATCGCCTTCACCGAGAACGATATTTCCCGCTATATGGACGTGATTCTCGCCCAGCATATCGAAAATCCCGTGCTCTGCGATAAATACCTCATGGGTACGGAGCTCGAAGTGGACGCGATTTCGGACGGCGTGGACGTGCTTGTTCCCGGAATCATGCAGCACATCGAGCGCGCGGGCGTGCACTCGGGCGACTCGATCGCGGTGTACCCGCCTTATCATCTGAGCGATAAAATGCTCAAACAGATCGTAGAGGTGTCCACGCAGCTTGCGCTCTCCTTAAAGACGAAGGGGCTCATCAATATTCAATATTTGATTTACGAAAATAAACTCTACGTGATCGAGGTCAATCCCCGCGCGTCGCGTACGATCCCGTATATCTCCAAGGTGACGGGCGTGCCGATGGTGGAGCTTGCAACCAAGATCATGGCGGGCGCAAAGCTCAAAAAGCTCGGCTACGGAACGGGGCTCTATCCCAATTCGCCCTACGTTGCGGTCAAAGTACCCGTGTTCAGCTTTGAAAAGCTCAACGACGTAAACTCCCAGTTAGGTCCCGAAATGAAATCGACGGGCGAGGTTTTGGGAATCGGCAAGACCTTCGAAGAATCGCTCTTCAAGGGACTCGTTTCGGCGGGCTTCAAGATGTGCCACCCGACCAAGGAAAAACCCGTCGGCGTGTACTTCACCATCAACGATCAGGATAAACCCGAAATTGTGTCGATCGCAAAGAAGTTCGCAGATTTGGGTTGTAATATCTACGCCACGGCGGGCACGGCGAAGGTCATTTCCAATCTTGGAATCGACGTCACCGTCGTTGACCGTCTGAAAGCGACGAAGCAGGTTTCAAAGCTCATGGACGAGGGCAAGATCGACTACGTCATCTATACGGGTAAGACGGACGTTGACTCCATCAACGACTATATCGAGCTTCATCACCATGCAATTTTGTTGGGAATTACGGTGCTTACCTCGCTCGACACGGCGAACGCGCTCTGTGATATTATCGCAAGCAAGTTTACCGAATACAATACGGAGCTCGTCGATATCAACCGTCTGCGCAAGCAAAAGACGGAGCTTGAATTTGTTAAAATGCAGTCCTGCGGAAACGACTATATCTATTTCGAGGATATGGAGGGGCTCATCACCTGTCCCGAATCGCTTGCGGTCAACTTTCTCGACCGCCATTACGGGGTCGGCGGCGACGGGATCGTCGTCATTACGAAGTCGGAAAAAGCCGACGCGAAGATGAGCGTTTACAATCAGGACGGCACGGAGGACAACATGGCGGGCAACGCGATCCGTTGCGTTGCGAAGTACCTCTACGAAAAGGGCATCGTCAAGACGGAGAGCATGAAGATCGAAACGAAGAGCGGCGTAAAGGACGTGACCGTGTTCTCGTTCGGCGGCGTCGTGACCTCGGCAAGCGTAGATCTTGGCAAAGCGGAGCTTGCGGGCGCAAAGATTCCCTGCGTATGGAAAGGGGAGAAAATCGTCGATCATCCTATGGAAATCGACGGGGTGGAATACAAGGCGACCTTAGTCAACGTGGGTAACCCGCACTGCGTCATCTTCACAGACAAGGTGGATACCTTCCCCGTAGAGGAAGTGGGGCGCAAAATCGAAACGAGCAAGTATTTCCCCGAGCAGACGAACGTGGAGTTTATCCGTATCGTCAACGGCAGCACGCTCAAAATGCGCGTTTGGGAGCGCCATAACGGCGAAACCTGGGCGTGCGGCACGGGCGCGTGCGCGGCGGCGGTCGCGGCGGTCCTGGGCGGCTACTGCAAGCAGGATACCGATATCACCGTAAAGGTGAAAGGGGGCGATCTGATCGTCCGCTATCACCGCGACGGCAGTGTGACCCTTACGGGCAACGTGCAAAAAATTTACGAAGGCAAGGTGGAATTCTAATGCCCAGAGACGCCCTGTATGAAGAGAGCGCCCAGCCCATAAATGCAAGTAAGCAGGCAAAGTGGTACATGGCGTTCCACGTCCTGTTCATTCTGTTTGCGGTTTTTACGGGTATCCATGCGGCGATATGTATCATGGTGCTTCCGTCGGGGTTGAGCGGAGTGAAGGGCGGCGCGCTTGCTGTTTCGCTCGTTCTTTGGCTCGCGCCTCTCGTTGCGCTTGGGCTTACTTCCTTTCTCTTCTTCCGTCTGCGCCTGAGGTTTAACGTGAGTTACGACTATCTCTTCGTGCAGGACGAAATCAGAATCACGAAGGTGTTCAACGGCAGAAAGAGAAAGCATATTATCACGATTACGTCGGACAGCATTTTGCAAATCGGCTACTGCGAAGGATCGACCTTCGAGCGGACCTATGCGGGACTGAACGGCGCAAAGCCCAAAATTATGACTCCAAACCGCAATCCTGCGGAGGGCAAAGATTTTATCCATATTCTTCATTCAAGCACGCTCGGCAAAACGCTCTATATTCTCGAATGCAAAAAGGAAATGCTGGAATATTTGGTATCGGCGGCGGGCAGAAACAAATTTGTACGCGAATGATTTACCTCGATAACGCTGCAACAACGCGCCCCTTAAAATCTGCGGTAGAAGACGCGGAACGGGCGCTACGTGAACTGTATTTCAATCCGTCCGCTCCTTATGCGGGCGGACTTCAAACGCACAGAGAAATCGAGACCGCGCGGCAGGAGATTTTATCCCTCGTAGCCGATCAAGAGAACTTTGAGCTTATATTCACCTCCTGCGGAACGGAGGCGGACAATCAGGCGATTTTCGGGAGCGTGAAGCGGGGGAACTTCGTTTTGAGCGAAGGGGAGCACGCGGCGGTGTACGAATGCGCAAAAGAGCTGAAAAACCGCGGGGTAGACGTGCGCTTTGCACCGCTCGATAGGGACGGCAGTGTGAACGTAGAGGCGCTTTTAAGCCTTGTAGACGAAAATACGTCGCTCGTTTCCGTGATCCACGTCAACAACGAAACGGGTGCGATCAACCCGATCGAACGCATTTCGGAGAAGGTCAAACAAAAGAACAACCGCACACTCTTCATGAGCGACGGCGTACAGGCGTTCGGAAAAATCCGCGTACGCCTTACAAAGAATATCGATTTTTATTCCATAAGCGCCCATAAGATTGGCGCATTAAAAGGCACGGGCGCGCTCATAAAGCGCAAAAAGGTAAACCTTGCGCCCTATCTTTACGGGGGCGGGCAGGAGAGCGGTAAGCGGAGCGGCACGGAGAACGTATTCGGAATTTTGACGTTTGCCTCCGCCGCGAAGAAGAAATTCTCTTCGCTTGATTTAGACGGGGAACGCATTTTAAGATTAAGGGAACGGCTCTTTGAAAAGCTCGATAAAAATATCTTCGTGCGGCTCTCGTCTGAAAAGGGTACGCCGTATGTCCTCAGCGTTGCGGCAAGGGGACTAAGGGGCGAAACACTCGTCCGAATGCTCTCCGATCAAGGGGTGTTTGTAGGAACGGGGAGCGCGTGCTCCTCGAAAAAGCAGTATAGCCGTGTCGTCGAGGCGTGCGGGGTGGATAAGGAGCTTTTGAACGGCGTACTTCGATTCAGCTTTTCGCCTGAAAATACGGCGGAAGAAATCGACGAAGCGGCAGAGATTGTCAATCGCGCCGCAAGAGAGCTATTGGGGAGAGTAAAATGACGGAAAAGGTAATCATTATCCGCTATGCGGAAATTCACTTAAAGGGCAAGAACCGCGGCTTTTTCGAACGGCTGTTTACAGTCAATTTGGAACGCTGCTTAAAGGGGCTACGCCACGAGCTGAGGCGCACGAGCGGGCGCTATCTTGTGGAGAAGTTCGATGAGGAAAGAATCGAAGAGATAGAGGAGCGTATCGCAAACGTTTTTGGCGTACATTCCTATTCAGTGGGATTAAAAACGGAATCGGAGCTTGATTCTATCTTCGAATGCGCTCTTTTAGTCTGTCCCGAAGAGGGAACGTTTAAGGTAGAAACGCACCGCGGGAACAAACGTTTCCCGCTCACCTCTATGGAGGTCAATGCGGAAATCGGCGGAAGGCTTCTTTCTGCGCGTCCCCAATTAAAAGTGGACGTACATACGCCCAAGTCCTACGTGTACGTGGATATCCGCGAGAATCAGACTGCGCTCGTATTCGGGGAATTCAAGAAGGGCAGGGGCGGTATGCCCGTGGGCGCTTCGGGGAAGGGACTGCTTTTAATATCGGGCGGGATCGATTCGCCCGTCGCAGGCTATATGATGGCAAAGCGCGGAATGCAGGTAGACTATTTGCATTTCCACAGCTATCCGCACACCAACGAGCTTGCAAAGGAAAAGGTCATTTCCCTTGCAAAGCAAATTGCGAAGTTTACGAATACCTACCGCTTGACGACGATCAGCGTTACTAAGATTCAAGAGGAGATACACGCTAAGTGCGCGCCCGAGCTCAACGTGACGCTACTTCGCAGATTCATGTTCCGTCTTTCGGAGCGGCTTGCAAAAAAGAGGGGAGCGCAGTGCCTTATCACGGGCGAGAGCTTAGGACAGGTTGCAAGCCAGACGATCGAGGGGATGACCTCCTCGAACGCCGTCGTAACGCTTCCCGTGCTTCGTCCGCTTGTCGGATTCGATAAGGACGAAATCATTGAAATATCAAGGAATATCGGCACTTACGAAATTTCGGTAGAGCCCTACGAGGATTGCTGTACCGTGTTTCTGCCCGACTTTCCCGCAATCAAGCCCAAGCTCTCTTTCATCGAATCGGAGGAAAAAAAGCTCGACGTAGAGTGGCTTGTAGAGGACGCGCTCTCCACGATAGAAGTCATTACTTACTGATTAGTCCCACCAGTCGTCGGGAACGCTATTTTGTTTTTGGATGTGAACGGAGGGGAGAATTACGGTCTCGCCCTCCGTTCCGTTATAGACGGGAGTTACGGAATACTCGTAATCTCCTCCCGCAGATACGGAGTTGTCTACGATCTTCGAACGGTATTTTCCCTCGTAAATGATAACGGTTTTGCCGTTATTTTTTCTTTTTACAACGTAATCATAGTACTCTGTCTGACATAATTCGATAATAACGCTGCCGTTTTTGACCGAAATCACGGGTTTTTGGATCGTGGGACGCGAAAAACGAGTGCTGATCTCCTGCGGCATAGCCGAGGCGCGGAAGAGCTCGGAAAGCGTCGTGATGGGCGGCGCGGTAGGATCGGCGGATAAGATCCTGTGGTTTTTTTCGTACTCCTCCTTGTCAAAGGCAACTTTGATAACGCCGTCCGAAAGGGGGAAATTTGCGGGAGCGTGGTCTTTGTAGAGCTTGCGGTTTAAGGTAAGGGCAAGCGCGGCGGGCCCGTTCCCGCCTGTCGTTTTGATAGGCGTATTGTCGCGCATTCCCATCCAAACGGCAACGACGTCCTCGCTCGTATAGGAGACGGTGTACGCGTCGATATTCCCCGTAGAATTTGCGCCCGTGCCCGTCTTGGCGGCAATTTGAAAATCGAGCGAGCGCAGTTTTTTCGCAGTCCCTTCCTGCACCGTCGTTTGCAGCATATCGTTCATGAGGGCGGCGGTATCCTCTGAAAAGACGCGCGTGAAAGTCGGCTTCCACTCGTAGAGCGTTTTGCCCGCCGCACTCTCGATTTTTCGAATTGTGCGGGAGGGGGAGTAGTTCCCCATAGTAGCGAAGGTGGAATAGGCAAAGGCAAGCTCGGGCAAATCGTAGCCCTCCTTCATGCCGCCGAGCGCAAGGGCGAGGGACTTATCCTCGCTTTCCACGGAAAGCCCCATTTTTTCCAAATACTCCGTGCCCTTGTCTACGCCGATGACGTTTAATATTTTGACTGCGGGCACGTTCACGCTGTGGGAGAGCGCATAGCGTGCGCTCACGTAGCCCTCGTATTTGTCGTCGAAGTTTCTGGGACTGTACCCGCCGAAGTCCGTGCGCTCGTCGGAGACGGGCGTTGCGGGGGAGATCGCGTTGATTTCAAGGGCGGGCGCGTATACGAGGAGCGGCTTCATGAGCGACGCGGGAAGCCGCTTTACTCTGCCCACGCTCGAATAATACGCCTTGACCCCGTGCGATAAATTGTCCAAAACGCAGGCGGAATAGTCCGTTTCGACTTCGTAGGATTCGATGCTCTTTTGAAGCTCCGGCTCGTAATAGGTGTAAATTTTCAGCGTGGAATCGTCCGGTTTTTCGTCGGGGAAGAGGGTAGAAAGCTCCTCGAACACGAGCGAAAGATAACTGCTTCCGCTTGCCGATTCCGCATTCGGCGCAAGAGGCAATGGCTCTGAAACCGCCTTGTCGTATTCGCTTGCCGAAATATAGCCTTGTTCCTTCATGAGCCCCAAAACGAAGTTTCTGCGTTTCAAGCATTTTTCTCCGTCGCGGAAGGGGGAATAGCGGTTGGGGGACTGCACGAGCGCCGCAAGCGTTGCGCTCTCGGCAGGCGTTAGCGTTTCGGCGGTCTTTTGGAAGTAGAAGGAAGCCGCCTCTTCGATCCCGAACGCGCCGTGCCCGAAGTAAATGGAGTTGAGATATAGAGAGAGGATTTCCTCTTTGGAATACCGCTTTTCGAGCGCGCGGGTGAGCTTCATTTCTTTAAGCTTGCGCGTAAGCGTTTTTTCGCCCGAAAGGTGCGTATTTTTGATGAGCTGTTGGGAGATGGTCGAAGCGCCTTCGCGGAAGGAGAAGGAAGAAATATTCCGTAAAACCGCTTTACCTATCCGTTTCGTGTCAAACCCGTTGTGCGTATAAAACCGCTTGTCCTCGACTGAAACGAACGCGTTCGGCACGTAGGAAGGGAGCGCGGAAAAGGAAGCGCATTTTTTGAGCTGGGGAAGGTCGATTTCCTGCCCGCGGACATCGAATACGCTCACGTTTTGCACGCTGTCGTTGAGCTTGTCTGGATTCAGCCTAACATTCGCCGTCACGGAGAAATAATAGATAAAGAGCGCCAAAACGATCGTGGAGATCGCGCCCAGAATACTGCTTATGATGATCGCCGCTTTTTTCATTTGATTACAGTATTTGTATTTCCGCGAAAAATTGATTCGGTTTTGTTGAAAAATCAGTTAAATTATGTTATAATCGTATCTTGGAGGAGCAGTATGACGCTCAAAGAAATGATAGGAGAAAGTAACCGTATCGTCTTTTTCGGCGGCGCGGGTGTTTCCACGGAGAGCGGTATCCCCGATTTCCGTTCCGCAGACGGGATTTACAGCGGAAAACATACGATTCCGCCCGAAGTCATATTGAGCGCGGATTTCTTCTATTCCCGCACGGAGGAGTTTTATCAATTCTACCGCGAGAAAATGCTGTGCCTTTCAGCAAAGCCGAACGCGGCGCATAGTAAACTTGCCGAATGGGAAAAAGCAGGGAAGCTCATAGGGGTGGTTACGCAGAATATCGACGGACTGCACCAGTCGGCGGGGAGTCAAAAAGTGTTCGAGCTTCACGGAAGCGTGCACCGCAACTACTGTTTGAGGTGCAAAAAGCAATATTCCGCCGAATTTATTCTAAATAGCGACGGCGTTCCGCGCTGTACCTGCGGCGGAATAATCAAACCCGACGTAGTGCTCTACGGCGAGCCGCTCGACGGCGATACCATAGAGGGGGCGGTAAACGCGATTCAAAGCGCGGATATGCTCTTGATTGCGGGAACTTCTTTAAGCGTATACCCCGCGGCGGGCTTTGTAAGATATTTTAAGGGAAAGCACTCGGTTTTAATTAACCGCGACGAAACGCCATACGATCATGAATGCGAATTAGTCGTTCACGGAAAGTTAGGAGAAGTACTGGGGAATCTATGAAATACCATATCACGACTTACGGCTGTCAAATGAATTTACACGAATCGGAGAAGATCGCGGGCATCTTGAAGGGCTGCGGCTACGACGAGGAGAGCGGTGAGGAAGAGGCGGATATCATCGTCTTTAACACCTGCTGTATTCGTGAGAACGCCGAAAATCACGCCTTCGGGAATATCGGAGCGTTGAAAAAGCTCAAAAAACGCAAGCCGTCGCTTTTGATTGCCCTCGGCGGTTGCATGGCGCAGGAGGCGGGCAAAGCCGAATATATCAAACGCAAGTTCCCGTTCGTCGATATCGTGTTCGGCACGCACAATATAAACGAGCTTCAATCGCTCATCGGGCAAAAACGCAATACGAAAAAGACCGTCGTCTCCTTGAAAGAGGAGCGGGAGGAAATCGAGGACGGGATCACCCCCGTCAGAAGAAGTTACCCCAACGCCTGGGTGAATATCACGTACGGCTGCAACAACTTTTGCACCTACTGTATCGTTCCCTATGTGCGCGGACGGGAAAAGAGCCGGGAGCTCGAGGATATCTTAGAGGAAGTAAAGGGGCTTGTAAAAGAAGGATATAAAGAAATCACGCTTTTGGGGCAGAACGTCGATTCGTACAACGGAAACGGCGTGCGCTTTCCCGAGCTCTTGGATAAGGTCGCCTCGATCGAGGGGAACTTCCGCGTCGCGTTCATGACCTCGCACCCCAAGGACTTTTCCGAAGAGCTCGTTGCGGTCATGAAAAAGCATTCAAAAATCTGTAGAAGACTGCATCTTCCTGCGCAGTCGGGCAGCGACAGAATTTTATCGCTCATGAACCGCCGCTACACGCGGGAGAAATATTTGAGCGAAATCGCGCTTCTCAAAAGGGAGATTCCCGATTGCGAGGTGACGACAGACCTTATCGTAGGTTTCCCCACGGAGACGGACGAGGAGTTCGAGGAGACGTTATCGCTTGTCAAGGAAGCGGGCTTTTCTTCGGCGTTCACCTTCGTGTATTCCCCGCGCACGGGCACGAAGGCGGCGGCTATGGAGGGGCAGATCCCCGATGCGGTTTCCAAAAAGCGCATTATGCGGCTCGTGGAATGCGTCAACAATCAAACGCGGGAAAAGAGCGCAAAGTGCGTGGGACAGACAATAGAAATTCTCGTAGAGGACTACGACGAGAAAAAGGACTACTATCTCGGGCGGGATTCCTACGGCAGAATGGGATATTTTAAGAGTAACCGCGACAGAGTGGGCGAGTTTGTAAAGCTGAAAATTACGAGAGCAAACGGCGTATCTCTTTTCGGAGAGGAGCAATAAGGGGAATATATGGCGATTTCACAGATGATGCAGCACTATTTAGACACGAAAGAGAAGTATAAGGACTGCGTTCTCTTTTACCGTCTCGGCGATTTTTACGAATTGTTTTTCGACGACGCCGTTCGAATTTCAAAGCTACTCGATTTAACCTTGACGGGCAAGGACTGCGGGCTTAAAGAACGCGCGCCCATGTGCGGCGTTCCCTTCCATGCCGCCGACACCTATATTGCAAAGCTCGTCGCTTTGGGCGAGAAGGTGGCAATCTGCGAACAGCTCTCCGACTCCAAGGCGGGAAAAGGGCTTGTGGAGCGCGACGTCGTTCGGATCGTAACGGCGGGCACGGTCATCGAAGAGAGCCTTTTGGACGATAAGAAAAACAACTATATTTCCTGCGCCTATTTGAAGGAGGGCAAGTTCGCCCTCGCTTGGGCGGATATTACGACGGGAGAATTTTGCGTTTCGGAAGAGGAGAGCCTCGATAGGCTTTTATCCGTTCTCATCAATCTCTCCGTTGCGGAAGTTATTTGCAACGACGAGCTTCTGTTCGCCGTCAAGGGCAGAGCGGAAGTAGAGCGCGGAATACTTCCCGCCTTCTCCTGCTATCTTCCCTACGCGTTCGAAAAGGGGAGTGCGGAACGCGTTTTGAAAGAACAATTCGCCTGCGCTTCGCTCTCCGCGCTTGGGCTCGACGGGCATGGTGGGGCGGTCTCGGCGGCGGGCGCGTTGTGCGAATATTTGAACGATACGCAAAAGCACGCCTTAAAAAACATTACGAAGCTCCACCTTGCAGACCATTCGGGGCAGATGAAGCTCGACCCCATTGCGGTTAGAAATCTCGATTTACTCAAAAACAGCGCGGATTCCAAGCGCTACGGCTCGCTCCTGTGGCTCATCGATAAGACGAAAACGAGCATGGGTGCAAGAAAACTCGCCTCCATGCTGACCGCGCCTCTTCTTCAAAGGGACAAGATCGAGGAGCGGCTCGACGCGGTGGAGGAGCTGTATAACGCGACCGTCGTTACGATGGGCATTGAGGAACTTTTGGACGGCGTCAAAGATATCGAACGTTTGACGGGGCGTATATCGAACGGAAACTTACAGCCGCAGGACGCCTTAGCGCTTTCTAAATCGCTCTCGATCGTTCCCGCGCTCAAATTCCGTTTGGCGGGCTTTTCTTCAAAGCTCCTCAAAGAAATTTCTTCTTCGCTTGCCGATCCTTCCAAGGTGTGCGAGCTTTTGGACGGAGCGATCGCGCCCAACGCGACCACCCTGAAAGAAGGGAATTACATCAAGGACGGCTACGACGAGGAGCTTGATAAGCTTCGGAATATCAACCGCAACAGCAAGGGGGTTGCCGCCGAGCTCGAAGCGCGTGAGCGCGAGCGCACGGGGATACGCACGCTCAAAGTGGGTTATAACCGCGTATTCGGCTACTATATCGAGGTTTCGAACGGCTTTAAGGACCGCGTACCCTACGAGTACGAGCGCCGCCAGACCCTTTCCACGGGGGAGCGGTACACGACGGACGAATTGAAAGAGCTTGAACGCAAGATTTTGGGCAGCGAGGACGCGGCGAGCCGCTTGGAAGAGCACTTCTATTCAGAAATCATGAAGATCCTCGAACGGAATATTCCCGTATTCCAGCAGATATCTTCTGCAATCGCGCTCTTGGACGTATTATTGTCCTTTGCGACCGTCGCCAAATCCAACCGCTATTGCCGTCCTCAAATTTTGGAGGAGGGCGCGCTTGAAATCACGGACGGGCGGCATCCCGTCGTCGAGGCGATTTCCAAGGAGCGCTTCGTTCCCAACGACTGTATGCTCGACAGCGGTGAAAACCGCACCATGATCATAACCGGTCCGAATATGGCAGGCAAGAGCACGTATCTAAGGC
>JAIDSX010000084.1:0-5617 GCA_029060985.1 Clostridia bacterium
CCTCGTATTGGGGCGGCACGGCGGGCGGAGGAAGAAGAAAATACTTCTCTTTGACCGAGGACGGAAAGACGATTGCCGATCAGAACCGCTCCGAATGGGAGTATTCGAGAACGATCATCGACAGCTTGATTTCGGACAAGGATTTCGATTTTTCAAACCCCGCTCCCTCTGCGGTCAATATGCGGGTCTTGAAGGAAACGACGAGCCGCGTCCCCTCCCGTGAAGCTCACGGAGACGAGGATTACGAGGAAGAGGAAGGCCGCGTTAAGGAGCTTGAAACCCGCTACAACGAATTGCTTCTCGAACACGAGCGTATTCGGGAAGAGCTTACGGAGAGCCGCGAACGGGAAGAGTATTACCGTTCCGAACGCTTCACGAGTACCGAATCGGAGTTGGACGACGACGAACGGGCGCGTTATCAGAGTATTATTCGTGGCAGAGACGAGATTATCAGCAATTTGGACGCCAGATACGAGGAGCTTTTGGAAAAGGAAAAACAGGAGCTCACGGAAAAGGAACGCGAACGTTACGAGGAAATGCTCAGCGCCGAGCGCGAACAGTTCCAAAGGGAGCAGGAAGAGCTTCGCCGCCAATACGAGGAGCTCATTCACCGCGAGGACGGAAGGCTCTCCGACGAAGAGCGCGAGCGCTACGAGGAAATCATCCGCGACCGCGAGGCACGTCTAGAATCGGTACAAACGCGTTACAACGAGCATATGGAAGCGAGCACTTATCTGAGCGACGACGAACGCGCGCGCTACGAGGAAATGCTTCAAGCGCAGAAAGAGCGGTTGGAAGAAGAAACCGCCCGCTATCAACGGGAGCTTGAAGAACAAGCCGCCCTCTTCCGCGAACGCGAAAAAGAGATCCGGCATCAAAACTATATCAACCTCATCAATACTCCCCCTCCCGCGTCGGAGCCCGAAGACGAAGAATTCGACCACTACACCCCTCCGCGCGTTGCGGAAGTCCAAGAGGAAGAGATGGAAGAAATGAACGAGCCGCAAGCGGGCGAACGCGACTACCGCTCCGTCGTGGACAAGCTCTACGCAAGCAGTATCCGCACGGATACGCCTGTGGAAATCAAGGACGACGGCGCGACAAAGCGCTCCCTTGACGGGATTGACTTCCACGATATCGAAACCAAGGCGGCGCAGGACGGCATCAAAATCATCACCACGGGCAAGACGGAAAAGACCAAGCAGCAGGTCTCCGCAAGCGTCGTACATAAGGGAAAAGCGCTGTTTTTGAGCGCCCTGCTCCTCTTCTTCCTGACCGTTGCCGAAGGCGCGATCGTGCTCGGCTTACAGGGAACGTACGATATCTCGATCGCATACCCCTGCATCCTTTGGGGAATCGGGCTCGTCGTTCTTCTCGTCACGGGACTCGCCTACGCCAACCATTACGGAGAACGTTCGCTAAGGAAACCGACCCCCGTGCTCATCAATACGATCGTGCTTTACGTTGTATCCGTGATATTGGCGCTGATCGTTGCGCTGTCCGCCAACATCGATTTCCACTCGGCAAAAGCCGTCGCGTGCTTCGTCGTCATTCCCATCGTCTATCTCTTCGGGATCGTCGTATTCGGAACGGCGTACTACCTACAAATCAGACCGAAAAAGTAAAACGGCTAATAAAAAAGCTCTTGGAAAATTCCAAGAGCTTTTTTGATTTAGTAATCTTCTGTGAAGCGGTGTTTTGTACCGTCCTTGTCTTTATAGGCGATCACCGTTTTGAGCGTTACGTTTTCAACGCTTTTGAAAATATTTTGCTCGATTTCGGGGTCTTCCTTCGCAAGCGTACGAATGAGTTCCTTGACCTTCTGCCGCTTTGACTCCACCGCCGAATCACACGACAGGGCTTCAGTAAACTTGCAGGCGCACTGTAAAAAGTGCAGTTCGTTGTAGTCCCGCCAGGCCTTGATATGCGCCTCCCGAATAAAGTACATCGGGCGAATGAGCTCCATTCCCTCGAAATTCGTGCTTTTCAGCTTTGGCATCATCGTCTGTACCTGTCCGCCGTAGAGCATACCCATTAAAATCGTTTCGATCACGTCGTCGTAATGGTGTCCGAGGGCGATTTTGTTGCAACCGAGCGACTTCGCCTTGCTGTAAAGATGTCCCCTTCTCATTCTTGCGCAGATATAACAGGGGGATTTTTCGATATGCACCACGTTCTCAAAGATATCCGTCTCAAATACGGTGATCGGGATATTCATGAGCTCTGCGTTATGCTCTATCATTTCGCGGTTTGCTTTGCTGTAACCGGGGTCCATGACCAAAAATTCAAGTTCGAACGGAACTTTATTATGCCTCTTCAATTCCTGAAAGAGCTTCGCCATTAAAAAGGAATCTTTTCCGCCCGACATACAAACGGCGATTTTATCGCCCTCTGCAATTAAACCGTACTCCACGACCGCCTTTGCAAAGGGCGTGAACAGCTTTTTATGAAATTTTTTTCTGATACTTTCTTCAAGCGTGATCAAGTCTTTCATCTGATACCCGCTAAATCCTTTATAACTTCCCCCGCAATGACGAGCCCCGCGACCGAGGGCACGAACGCGTTGCTGGCGGGAATCCGCTCTTCGGCAGATTTTCTCGGCTCTTCCCGCGAATATACGACTTTAAGGCTCTCGATTCCCCTCTTTTTGAGCTCCCTTCGCATGACCTTTGCAAGCGGACAGACCGAGGTTTCAAAGATATCCACCACCTCGAAAGCGGTCGGATCGAGTTTATTGCCCGCTCCCATCGCACTGATCACGGGAACGCCACATTTTTTAGCGTTCTCAACGATCGCGATTTTGCCCGTGACCGTGTCGATCGCGTCCACTATATAATCGTATTTCGTAAAATCAAATTCGCCCTGCGTATCGGGCATATAAAAAATTTTATGCGCCGTGACTTTGCAGGAAGGATTGATTTCGGCAATGCGCTCCGCGGCAACGTCTACTTTATATCTTCCGATCGTTTTATGCGTTGCGACGATCTGACGGTTGAGATTCGTCAAGGACACCTTATCGTTATCGATCAAATCGATCGCACCCACGCCCGAACGGGCAAGCGCTTCTACCGTAAAACCGCCCACCCCGCCGATTCCGAATACGGCTACGCGCGAAGAAAAAAGCCGCTGCATAGCTTCTTTACCGAACAGCAATTCCGTTCTTGAAAATTGATCGAGCATATTTATCCCCGTTCAAAACGTAAAAAAAATTTGAAGCGCCTAAAAAATACAATTTTATTAGGCGCAAAATTCTTTCATCTATTTTCTTTCTTCCGCAAAGGTTGCGGCGCCATAGAGCCCCGCGTCGTTGCCGAGCTCGGCGCACAAAATATCCACAGGCGCGTAGTCGTAGGCGTATATCTGCGGTCGGACATATTCCCGCAGAGGCGCAAGTAGGTTTTCTCCCTCGTGGGATACGCCCCCGCCCAGGATAATTGCCTGCGGTCTTAAAATATTTACGAGGTTTACGATTCCCTCGCCGAGCGCGGCGATATAGTCGGAAACGACCTTTTGAGCGGTTTCGTCCCCTTCCGCCCGCGCCAGAAACGCCGTACGTCCGTTGACCTCATCAAGCGTCTTTGCAAACTTCCAAAGCGCGCTCTCTTTGTGCTCTTCCATGGCGCGTTTCGTACTGCGAATGAGCGCGCTTGCCGAAGCGTAGCGTTCGAAGCACCCTCTTCTTCCGCAGGTGCACAGCTCCCCGCCCTGCCGAATGATCGCATGCCCGATTTCCGCACCCGCGCTCTTATAGCCCTCGAAGAGCTTTCCGCCGATCATGATCCCGCCGCCGACTCCCGTGCCAAGCGTGATCAAAATACTGTCGGAATACTTTTTGCCCGCGCCGTATTTCGCTTCGCCGAGCGCTGCAGCGTTCGCGTCGTTTAAGACGAACACAGGCTTTTTGATAGATTCCGAAACGAGCCGCGCAAGTTCTACTCCCGTCCAGTCGAAATTCGTCCAACTGACGACCATGCCCGTTTCGCTATCGACCGCCCCCGGAGAGCCGATCCCGATTGCGGAAATTTTATCAAAATCAATTCCCGCCTTTCGAGCCGCTTCCTTCGCAAGATAAGCGAGCTTTTCGGCGGTTTTCTTAGGAGAATCCTCTTTGGAAGTCGCAACGGAACACTTCCCCTCCAAAACGCCGCCGTTGAGGACCGCGGCTTTTGCCGACATTCCGCCAAGATCGATACCGATAACCATACAACGCCTATCCGTTTTTATAGATTTTTTTCCATTCGGGGAAACGCGCAATGAACTCCTCGTTCGTCTCCGTTTTTTTCAGCATCTCCAAAAGCCCCGAAACGTTGTTCGTAAATCCTTTTTCGCGTAATTCGAATTCCGTTTTCAGCTCCTCTTTGCTCAAAAGAAGTTCTTCTTTCCGCGTTCCCGAATGAGTAATATCGATCGCGGGGAAAATGCGCTTTTCGGCAAGCTCGCGGGAAAGGAAGATATCCGCGTTGCCCGTACCCTTAAATTCCTCGTAAATAACGTCGTCCATACGGCTGCCCGTTTCCACGAGCGCTGTCGCCAGAATCGTTACGCTGCCCGCCTCGACGGTGTTGCGCGCCGTTCCGAAAAAGCGTTTGGGACCCGCAAACGCACTTGCCTCCAAACCGCCCGTAAGCGTTTTACCCGTATTTTCAGTTACGTAGTTATACGCGCGTGTGAGCTTCGTCAGCGAGTCGAGCAGTATGACGACGTCCATACCCTGCTCCGCCGCTCTCTTGGCGTGTTCGAGCGTAAGCTCTGCGGCGCGGATATGGTGTTCCGCCCCCTCGTCAAAGGTGGAATAAATAACCTCCGCGTTGCTCACGGTCTTTCTGAAATCGGTCACCTCTTCGGGACGTTCGTCGATCAAGAGAACGATCAAAGAAATGTCCTTATGCTGCGAAGAGATCGCGTGCGCGATTTCCTTCAAAAGCGTCGTTTTGCCCGCCTTGGGGGGCGCGACGATAAGTCCGCGCTGACCCAAGCCTATGGGCACGAATAAATCGAGAACACGCAGAGAAAGCGGACTGTTCATACCCGACAACTGGATTTTTTGATTGGGGTATTGCGCCGTTAAGTTATCGAAATGCGGTCTGTTTTCATATTTTCCGACGGAGTAGCTGTTTACGCTCAAAACGTTCCAAATCGCCGCCGAATCGTTCTTTTGACTGGGGCGGGCAGTACAGCAGACGAAGTCCCCTTCGCGCAGCTGCATGGAATGAATAACGGGAGCGGGCACGAAGACATCCTCTCCGCTCGTCGGCTGACAGTTCTTGCTGCGCAAGAAACCGTATCCGTTCTGCATGATTTCAAGAATACCCGAAAAAACGGGCACGTCGAACGCGTCGTCGAAGGTCTTTTCTTCCGAAGCGACGCTCATTACAAATTTACGCTCGCGTTGTTCGGACTCGTACTGTTTGCGTATTTCTTCGAGTTTGGGTAAAATTTCGGGATTGAGCGCAGAACTTTTCGGCGGCGCGCCCACGGGCTTTGCGTCCGACTTGGGTAAATTCGGCGCAATCTTCCCCGTTAAAATCTGAATAATCTCGTCTATTAAAATTTCTTTTTTGAGTTGGGTGGCGGCGTGAACGCCTTGAAATGTGACAAAAATTCTTAAATCGTTCAA
>JAIDSX010000084.1:5627-7590 GCA_029060985.1 Clostridia bacterium
AAGAAAGCGTAGAAAAATATTCGCTGTAACGCTCTGAAATCGGTTTTGAATCCATTATTTATCCCGCTCCATCAGAATGAGTTTTGTTTGCTCTTCTGTAACGTCGTCGCGGAAAAGTTCAATTTCGCTGCCTTCAAGCTCCTCCACGTCCTCTTCGTCAAAGAGGTCTATAAAATCGTCCGCCTTTTCCACGTCGATATTCAGCCCCTTCGTTTTATAGTGCATGGGGATAACGTAGGACGGCATAATACGGTCAACGTACTCTTTCGCCTGCTGCGCGTCGATCGTGTAGTTGCCGCCGACGGGAATCAAGAGAACGTGAATGGGCAAAAGCGCTTCGATGAGAGATGAGGAGCAATCCTCCCCTAAATCGCCTAGATGGCACACCTCAACGCCGTCCATGCGAAATTTGAAAATTAAATTTTCTCCGCGTTCCTTTCCGCTCTCATTATCGTGATAGCTCTTGATCGCAGAGAGATTCACGCCGCCGATCTCGTACTGTCCCTCGCGGTCGAAAATGACCGGATTTCCGCCCACCGCCTTTGCGTTGTTGTGGTCGTAGTGCGAATGGCTGACCGTAACGGCGTCCGCACGCGTTTTGGGCATAGAAAAGCCCACGTCGCCGTACGGATCGGTGACGATCGTCGTACCCGTGCTTTCCGTAAACTCAAAACACGAATGCCCCAAATAACGAATTTTCATTTTTCCTCCGAGAAAAATACAATCTGAATTTTTAACAAAAAAGTTTGAATATTTTTGGAACCGAGAAGCTCGTAACAAAGCTCTATTTGCCTTCCCGTTTCGTCCTTTTCAAGACGGTAACGCGACGTCCGAACGGGAATCTTCCCCGTAAGATCGGAAGAGCCCAATATAATTTCCGATTCTGCCCCTTCGCAAAATCTTGCCTTTAACGCACACTTCCCGCGGCGGCAATTTTCAAAAAAATCTTCCGAATAGAACAGCTCGCCCTCGTCATCTTCGACGTGATAGCGCACTCTCTCCCCGCCGTCGGCGCTTTCAAACTCGCCCTTCGACTGAAAGAGCGAGGTTTCTCCCCCGCTTTCGGTCACAATTTTCAGTTCACAACCGCATGGTAACATTATTATAGTTCAAAAAAATTTTTTTGTAAATAAAATCTCGGGCGTTTTCCAAAAACGTTTTATCTGCGATGGAAGAAATTTGTCGTAACGCCGTCAAATATATTCTTGGAATAAGATATCTTTTTTGTAAACAGTCCCTTAAAACGGTAAGGCGTAAAAAACGTGACCGCCATGCCGTTTGCGTCGAGAATTACCGTTTTGATCGCTTCGATCACGTCGGACGCGCCCGACTTAATCTTCGTACTGCACGAAAAAAGCGCTCTTTCAAAATGGGAATTGGCTAAAATCTGAATGGCAACGTCAAGCGCCGCCTCGGAATTGATCTGCGAAGTCATAGGCGGCTGCAAGGGAATGACCTGTCCTGCGTTGAAATCACGGTTGATAAAAGCCAAAATGGGAAACAGTACCCTGTCGTTTTCCAAATTGACCCGAGTAACTTCCAAATGATTATTGAGGACACGCATATAGGCGTCCATCATTTGAGGCGGCAATTCGCCAAATTCCATTTGCTTTTCTCCTTCCGCTCGTTAAATGCTTACCGCAGATAATCGAGACAGTCCTCTTCTTTCCTAAGCTCTTTGCGCAAATAACGCCAATCGGGCAATACCCTTTCGACCTCGCGCCAAAAGTTTTTTCCGTGATTAAAGTAACGCGTGTGACTCAGTTCGTGCACCGCAACGTAAAACGCAAGCTCGGGGGGAACGAACGCAAGAAAACAGGTGAACGAAAGTACTCCATTTTTACTGCACGAGCCCCAACGCGGTCGGGCGGACGAAATGCGAATGCGGGAATATTCAAACCCGTAACGCGACGAAATTTCATCTACAAACGCCGTCATCTTCTCTTTGGAATCTCTTTTAAGA
>JAIDSX010000085.1 GCA_029060985.1 Clostridia bacterium
GGGGGAGACGGAGCGCGCAAAAAAGGAGCTTTCCCGCCTCATAGAGTTAAAGGACTATCTCGACGAGCGCGCTGCCGCCGAAATCGAGTGCGACGGAATTTTCATGCGTCGCATCACGGACGGCGAAGTGGATTCCGATTTCGTTTTGCCCAAAGAAGCTATGGGGACTTGCTCGGGGTTGCGTGCGGAGCTTGCCTTAGGAAGAGGGGACGCGGAGCAATACAAAAAAATAGCCGCCGCGGAAACTGCGGCGGGCATAAGAGCTTTGGAATCGACGTTTTTCGAGCGTTTTATTCAAAATTTTTAGTGTACTTTTCGGACAAAAAGCGACCGATTGATTTGACCGTTAACAATCGGAGAGGAATAACCGATTTGTTTTTTCGCTCAGTCTGAAAGTCCCAAAAGATAGTCGGCTGATACGCTGAAATAGCGTGCGAGTTTTACAACGTTGCTTGCCGTGGGTTCGCTTTTGTTGGTTTCCCAATAACAGACGATTCCAAGACTAACGCCGATCGCCTTCGCAACAGTCGACTGCGAGAGACCTCTTTCCTTCCTGAGCTTACAAAGGCGCTCCGAAAAGATTTTCATAGATATAGTTTATCATACTTTTTTGCGGAATGCAATGCCTTTTCGAAAAATAATTTGTAAAAATTATGAACGATTTTGCGGGGAAAGCGAGGGGATTTTATGTTAAAACTGTTATTCGTCTGTCACGGGAATATTTGCCGTTCGCCTATGGCGGAGAGCGTGTGCGCCTATGAAATCGAAAAAAGAGGAATTAAAAACGTTGCGGTGGATTCCGCGGCGGCGCATACGGACGAAATCGGAAACCCGCCGCACCGCGGCACGGTGGAAAAATTACGCCGTGAAGGAATCCCGCTTGTAGCGCACCGCGCCCGTCTTCTCGTAAAGTCGGACGGCGAAAAGTACGATTATTTTATCGGAATGGACGAATATAACGTCCGCGATATGAAGCGCATTTTGGGAAATATACAAAAGCCCGTCTGTAAACTTTTAGACTTCACTTCTTCGCCGCGAGCGATCGCCGATCCCTGGTATACGGGAAACTTCGACGAAACCTTTGAAGACGTTACGATGGGCGTTAATGCGCTTCTTGACGAGCTTGAAAATAAAGGGCTTGCACGCCGTTGATTATAAAACGGAAAAACAGTTTATCTTAAAGAAAGAGGGAATTATGAGAACGAACGAATCGGAAGAGATGTATTTGGAAACGATCTTACTCCTGCGCGGACGCAAGTCTTCCGTCCGCTCGGTGGATATCGTGGAAGAGCTCGGCTATGCGAAATCGAGCGTCTCCCGCGCCGTCAATTTATTGATCGATAAGGGCTATATTACCATGGACGTGGGGGGAGACCTCATCCTCACGGAATCGGGGCAAAAAAAAGCGGCGGGCGTATATGAACGACACCGCGTGATCACTAAACTTCTGCGCTCATTGGGTGCGGACGAGGAGCTTGCCGAAGCTAACGCCTGCCGCATGGAGCACGTGATTTCCGACGAAATGTTTGCGCTGATTAAAGCGCATACCGAAAAAAACAGCTGACGAAAAAGCGCCGCTTAGCGGCGCTTTTATTCAATAAAAAGTTTTTCTATTTCGTTAAAATATCCTTCAAAGGTTTTATTGCAGCATTCGCTGTCGTCTATCGTAATATTACCCGTTTTTAACGCCGTAAGCGCAAACGCCATAGCGACCCTGTGATCGTGGAAGGTTTCCACCGTTCCGCCTTTGGGAAGGGCGGGCTGAATTTCGATAAAGTCGTCGCCGCTTTTGGAGGGCACGCCGAGCGCGTTCAAATTTTTTTCTATCGCCGTGATACGGTCGCATTCCTGTTTTTTGATATGAGCGATTCCCGTAATACAAGAAGGGGAAGAAGCGAAGGGGGCGAGCGCGGCGGCAGTGATTGTTTGATCGGAAAAATCGCAAAAGTTTTCGTTGAAGCCCTCGAACGAAGCTCCGCTACCGTCTGCCAAGAGTCCTTCGTCCGTTTCAATAAAGCGCACGCCGCGCTTTTCAAGAAGCTCCAAAAACCTACCATCTCCC
>JAIDSX010000086.1 GCA_029060985.1 Clostridia bacterium
TTGTTGACAAAGCCGCCATATCATGTTAATATTATGTCATAAGATTTTATGACAGACAAATTTCTCCGCTTTTTGCGGGGTCAAAAGGGATATAATGGGCAAACGCGAAAGAGTCCGCCGCATGAAAAGCGAAGGACTCCACGAAATCAAAAATAAGTACCGCGCAAGGGCGGTCAATAAAAAGCGGAAGGGCCTTGTAGTCACCGCAAAAAAGAAGCGGCGCGCGCTGAAAGCGTGTGCGTCGCTTTCTGCTATTTTCATTCTTCTTATGGGCGTGTTCGCGATCGGCTCTGCATTCTTCGGCTCGGTCGTTCCGAACGTCGTGCCCGACGACTTCGTGACCGTCTCTTACGAGCTTCCCAAAGACGGCTCGAAGCCTACCGATCACTCCGCGCTCGAAAATATCGGTTATTTGAATTACCGATTCAAGAATCAGCCCGTCTGGTATGCGGAAATGCACGGAACGACTTCCACGCCCGTTGGACCGCAGTCGGTCAATACGATCAAGCAGTACTCGGACGGCGTTCTTATCATGGCGGACGTTACTTCGAGCTCGATGATCAATGCAAGACGGCAGTTCTGCTACGTCGGCAACGAGGTCATGTGGAGAGAGGTCAAGGGCGAAAGCAATCAAATGAACTCCTACGAGGATATGCTTGCGCTCACCTATCCCGACGAGCTGAAAGCGCACATGACGATCCCCGCCTTCATGGAGAAGAACGGACTTCCCGGAACGGAGATGACCGTCTATATTATCAACGAGCAAACCTTGGATCATGCGGACGAGGTGGAAGTAGTGGATTCCGCCGAGTGGGACGGCAAGGACTTCGTTGAAAAGCCCGTCTACCGTCAGACCTATTATCTGCGTGCGGGCGATTCCGAAAATTTAGGCGCGGCGGCGCACTATGCCAACCAAATGGCGTTCACGGGGGGACTTACGGGGCTTCCCGAATTCGACTATATTAAGGTCACTTTCACATTCGATTCCACCTGGCAGCTTCTTCGCTCGGAGATCGACGAGTCGTACAAAGCGACGATGGGTATCTCCGTGAAGTGTTCCTCCGATTTCAAAACCGATTACGAGTACGGAACGGAGCGCGCGAAGAACGACGTTTACGAAAACTATTATAAGAACTTCGTGGGAATCGGTATCGACGATAACGTGGAAAAGCCGCTCGATTCGCTCGGCTGTATCACCTCCGCGTTCTTATCGAAGCCCGTCACCTACGAGCTCGATCTCAAAATCGACGACAAAGAGACAGACGGAATTATTTCGCTCGACGCGAGCAAGCTCGATATTTCCAAGATCATGGGCGGCGGCTCAATCGATATCGGCGCGGCGCTCGGCTGTATCGGGCTCAAAGCCAAGATAGGGGATATCTATATCTATCTCGAAGATTCCACGGCGTATTTGGCGGTGGGGAATCTGAAAGCGAAGCTTCCCATCAACGAGCTTCTCTCTATGGTTACGGGCGGGGCGGCAAAAACCGCTTCGGAGCTTGAGGACGAAGGGGAGAGCGGGGAGGAAGCCGCATCTATCTTCGGTTTGGACGATCCCGTTTTGTCGGAGGACGGAAGCGTGGCAAACGTTTCTGCAAAGCTCGATCTTTCCTCCCTCGGCGTAGACCTTAAAATGCCGCTTAACTTCAAATTCAGACTCGACGAGGAGCGGAACGCTTCCCT
>JAIDSX010000087.1 GCA_029060985.1 Clostridia bacterium
GAATCAATACGCTTGCCGTCGCCTCTACACTCTTTGCCACTTCAGGCAGAGAAGTTATAAGAAACACCCTTGCACCGCGGGAACGCGTTTCGTGCACGGCGTTCATCGTCTTTTCGGCAAGCTCGGATTGGGTCAAAATTGCAACCACCGGCGTTTTTTCATCCACGAGCGCAAGCGTGCCATGTTTGAGCTCCCCCGCGGCGTAGCCTTCGCTCGGCAGATAGGAAATCTCTTTGAGCTTTAAGCTGCCTTCGAGCGCCGCGCAGTAATCAACACCTCTGCCGATAAAGTATACGCTCTTCGCGTTCAAAAAATAGGGCGTCCAACCGCGCACCTCTTCCGAGGCTTGTAAGGTTGCCGTTGCAAGACGGGCTATCTTTGAAAAGTCCTCTTGCCTTCCCGCACGAAGGAGCGCAAGCGAATATAGAATCGCAAGCTGTGCGTTAAAGCTCTTCGTCGCGGCGACGGCAACTTCCGCGCCCGCCCTCGTTTCAAGCACACAGTCCGCAATACGCGTCAGCGAAGAATACGCTACGTTCGTGACCGCCGCAAGGTATGCGCCCCGCTCCTTTGCGAGCTTTGCAGCGGCAAGCGTATCCGCAGTTTCCCCGCTTTGACTGATAGCTATCACAAGCGTATTCGGTTTAATAATAGGGTTTTTATAGCGGTATTCGCTTGCAATGCACACCTCTACGGGCACTCGGCAAAGCGATTCGAAGGCGTATTTGGCGCACAATCCACTGTGGTATGCCGTACCGCAAGCCACAATATGTATGTATTCTGTCTGACATAATACTTTGCAAAACTGTTCAAGTTCTGCTTTATCGGCACATTCGAGACTTGTTTTTGCAAGCACGGACGGAATCTCATCCATCTCTTTTTTCATGAAGTGCATATAGCCCTTTTTATCGACGTCGCTGAGCACCGTATCGTATTTCAGCGGGGATTTTTCAAGGAGTTTGAGCTCTCCGTTATAGAAAGAAATCCTACCCTTTTCCAAAACGGCAAACTCTCCGTCTTCTAAGAGAAACGCCTCTTTTACTTCGGAAGATATCGCTACCAAATCACTTGCAAGCAAGTTTCCGTCTTCACTCCTTCCCACCACGAGCGGACTCCCTCCGCGGGCGCATACGATTTGATCGGGAAAGTCGGACGAAAGAACGGCAATCGCATACGAGCCTTCAAGCCGACAGACTGCGTTTTTTACCGCGTGCAGGAAGTCCCCTTCGTCGTAATAGGCGATCAGGTGCGCGATCACTTCGCTATCCGTTTCAGAAAGGAAAGTTTCCCCGCGCGACAGACACTCCTCTTTCAACGCCGCATGATTCTCGATAATGCCGTTGTGCACGATCACATATTTTCCGTAAGAATGCGGGTGGGCGTTTTTCTCGCTCGGCGCGCCGTGGGTCGCCCAGCGCGTATG
>JAIDSX010000088.1 GCA_029060985.1 Clostridia bacterium
CCTGCGGGCTTCTCCGCAGGTTTTTCCGCAGGCTTCTCTTCGGTTTTAGGTGCACCAAAACTGAACGCATTCCCTGCGGGTTTTTCCGCAGGCTTCTCTTCGGGCTTAGGCGCACTGAAACTGAACGCACTTCCTGCGGGCTTCTCCGCAGGTTTTTCCGCGGGAGCTTCCGTAGGTGCACTCCCAAGAATAATAACGGGCTCTGTCGTTTTTACCTCTTCCGCAGGTTTCGCTTGGGGCGGCTCTTCTAATATAATAACCGGCTCAGCAGGTTTTTCTGCAGGCTTAGGCGCACCAAAACTGAACGCATTTCCTGCGGGCTTCTCCGCAGGTTTTTCCGCAGGTGCTTCCGTAGGTGCTTCCGTAGGCGCACCCCCAAGAATAATAACAGGCTCAGCCGTTTTTACCTCTTCAACGGGTTTCGCTTGAGGCGGCTCAACGGGCTCAGCGGGTTTTTCTGCGGGCTTGGGCGCACCAAAACTGAACGCGCTTCCCGCAGGTTTTTCCGTAGCAGGCTTCTCTTCGGTTTTAGGCGCGCTGAAATTGAAAGCCCCTCCCGCGGACTTTTCCGCAGGAGCTTCCTGAGGCTTGGCGGGCTGAGGCGCGCTAAACCGAAATGGATTTGTAGGGATTCCTTCTTTTTCGTCCGCCATAATACTCTCGCTACATAGACCCTATCGTTTCAATTATACACAAAATACGCGTTTATGTCAATCCTAAAAACAAAATATCCGACGCCTCTTAAATGAGAGTCGCCGGAATCAGTTCTTTTTAATTGCGGTCAATGCAAAAATGCGTTTGCCTTGCTCTAAAAATCCGCGTTCGTACTCAGTCACGATATTAGTTGCCGCGGATTCGCTGTTGTGCAGATCGCGCGTAACGCGTTCTATTTCAAACCCGAAATTTTGCAGTTCGTTCAAGGAATAATCGAAAAATTCCTCGCTGTCTGTCTTTTGTAAAATCTTTCCGCCCGCTGTCAAAAGCGAATCGTATATCTTCAAAAAGCGCGGAGACGTCAACCGCTGTTTTTCACGGCTGTGCTCGGGGAGCGGCGTGGAAAAATTCAAATAGATTTTCCGAACGCTTCCTTCGGGAAGATAGCACCTGAGGATTTCGGCGGGGATATTCAAAAACCGCACGTTGTCGATACCCTCTTCCAAAATGCGCTCCATAGCGGTCAATATCACGTTATCGCAGATTTCCACGCAGAGAAAATTCGTGTTTCTCTCCCGCGTGGCAAGCTCTTTGATAAAGCCTCCGTTCCCGCACCCCACTTCGAGTTCGACGGGATTGGAATTGCCGAAAACCTTTTCAAAATCAATGAGCGCGCGGAAATTCTCTTCCGCCTCTTTCAAATTGAGGCAGGGCGCGCCGCGCACGAGAAGCACGTCTTTGCACGCCTCGATGCGGGGCTCTAAATTGCGCTTACGGCGCATTCTCATATTATTGCTTCCCCGTCGAGCCGAAGCCGCCCGCGCCGCGCACCGTATCGGAGAGCTCATTAGCTTCCGTAAATTCCGCCGTATAGTAGGGCGCGATCACGAATTGCGCGATCCTGTCTCCCGCCTCTATTTTGCGCGTTTCTTTGCCGTGATTGTGAAGCGCGACCATGATTTCGCCGCGGTAGTCCGCGTCGATCACGCCGACTTTATTTGCAGGCGCAAGATCCTGCTTGCACGCCATGCCGCTTCTTGCATACACAAGCCCCACCGTGCCCGCGGGAAGCTCCACCGCGATCCCCGTATGCACGAACTTGGTTTCGCCCGCTCCGATAATTGTTCCTTCCGAGGCGTACAAGTCCGCCCCCGCCGCAAACTGTGACCCGTAGACGGGAAGTTTTGCATCACTGCTCAATTTTTTTACGTTGACTTTCATAATGATTTCCTCATGCGTTTTATTTTTGGCCCGCAAATTCGGCGCGGGTGTGAATGAGGTTTCGAAG
>JAIDSX010000089.1 GCA_029060985.1 Clostridia bacterium
GTCACAGTAAACGGATTCGCGGGCGGCGTTACCTTTATGCTCAGCAAAGTCAAAATGACTCTCGTCCACTTTGCCGGCAACGATATATCGCTCGTCACGCGGTCGGTTGTAAAATCCCACTGTGTATTTCCCACGATTCCGTTCTCCGTTATAAACCAACCGTCGAATTGCCAATCCACGTTCTGGCTCAGCGTGGGCGTGGGAATTTTCTGATTCCAATAGACGGAGACGTTCTCCACCTTGTTGCCGTCGCCTTCGCCGTAATTCAGCGTAACGTTGTACGACTTGGGATCGGTAAAGGTAACCGTGATCGTTTGCGGCGAAGTCACGTTCAAAAGCTCCGTATTGTAGCTGTCGATTTCCGTTCCGTCCAGTAAGGGCGAGCGCTCCTTTACGCTGTTTTCGAAGACGGAGTCCTTGTCGATCCTGTCTTGATACGCCGCTATGAACATATCTACGATATCTTGCGGGGAATAGGTCTGATTATAGTCGATATCCACTTCAAACGAGGTACTCGCAGACGGTATATCGAACGTGAGCGTAAGCTGTTCCGGCGTAAACTTAACGGGCACAGTCATGACTTTATACGTTGTCGTATCGTTCGGAGTAAAGACCACGTTGACCGTATTTTCGCCCCCGACAAGCGTATAATTCGCATTCTCCCATCTCCACGTTCCCGCAACGGGAGTATTGCCGTCCACCATGATGAGACTGAATGTGACCCCGTTCAGCGTTCCCCCGACGTACGCGGGCGAAGTTAAATTAAAATCATTTAGGGTTGTAGATTTTCCCGTGATTTCTATCGTAATCAAATCGTTGCAGATTCCCGAAGTCGCCGTGAGCGGCATGGTTTTATCCCTTACCGTATAACTGTAAGAGTATGTCCCGCTTTGTGCAGAATTCGTGATTGTAATTGCATTTTCCGTGCCGAGCGAATTATCGGCGACGCCGCCCTTCTTCCAATTGTAAACAATTTCGAGATTGCTTGACGAAACTGCCCCCGAGGGAACGGTGACGTTTGCGTTTACCGTGATTCGGCTTCCGCTCTCCGCCTCGTACTTGTTCGTATCAGTATTCAGTGTTCCCCCGCTCTGCGAGATGGACGAAGTGATTCCCGTGATCTCCCAAACGGCATACAGCTTGATATGCCCGTAGAGGTTTGATATGTCGAGCGAGTAAGCGGGATTTTCGCCCGTTTCTTTGCGCGACCAACCCAAAAAGGTGTGGCTTGTCGAAGGCGCGGCGGGGTCTGCTCCCAACTGTTTCGAGCCGCTCGTCGTATAGTTGTAAGTAATGGCAGATTTTCCCGAAATCGCCTCGTCCGACTTCGTGCTTCCACTCTGTTTAAGATTGTAAAAGGATATTGTGAGCGCCTCGCCCACTTCCTTGTTGCGCACGGGAGAATGCTCGATACTGTACGTTCCGCCGATATAGCTCTTGTCTTCCCAAATCTTGCTCTTAAAGGCAGTATCTTTTTTTGCGTTCGTCCAAAGAATACTTTCCGACGATTCGGGAGTCGTGCCCGTCGGCTTACAAGGTGTTACTCCCCAATCCGACGGATAATCATCCGTCACAGAACCGATACCAGAATATTTGACGTTACTGACAGTTGCAGTATACATATTTTCGGTTGATTTCGCCGTTAAATACATCCAAGGAGCGCAACGATAATCGCTAAATGCCGTTGCGGCTGTATAGGTGTTCTGCACGGTGATCGTAGCATTTTGATTCGTATACGGTGAATCCAGTTTGTCAGGGTTAATACTGAATAATTGACCGATTGCAACCATTGCATTGGCATTGTTACCCCAACCGTTTGAAATGTAGTCGAGCTTCCCGACGCAATTGCGAATTATCAACGAGCCTCCCGTATTGTTATGAGCGGCGGAAGGCACACTTCCTATGATTGTACCCATCCTCACCCCACCGAAGCCCGTACTCGTTACGTCGACGTCTGTGTAGCAATCATAAAGGTTTGCCGAAACACCGTTCCACATTCTCCCGCAGATACCGCCTAAACTTAACGTTATTGAGTTGCCGCCTTCCGTAACTTTCACCGTTAAATCTGCGGAACAGCGATAGCAGGTAAGCTGCTTATATCCCCAAACCCAATTGGAATCGTCTTTACCGTTATTCGATATATTTCCGCAGATACCGCCCACCTGAATACTGTTGTTCCATGCAGTCGTGCGCTCTATCGTTCCCTTTGTGTGGCAATTTAGAATACAAAGATGAGAAACAAACGACCACCCTACGAGTCCGCCCGTACAGCCTGCGGCATTGGTAAATTTATAATTATCCACGTTCAAATCGGCGATTACCGTCGGATTCGGCATCAAATCACCCTTGGATCCTACTATGACATAGCTGAATACGCCTGCCGCCCAAGTGTCATTATTAGCGCAAGTAATATTGCTGAGCGTATGTCCTAAACCGTAAAATACGCCCCCAAATATGGCGGAAGTAAAAGTATGCCCCTTAAAATCGAGGTCCTTTGCAAGTACCACTACTTTCTCGTAAAAATGATTGGCATCGGCGCCCGCATCGGCTACAAAATAATCCCACGTCGTGAGGGAATTGATTACGAAAGGGTTTGCTTGCGAACCGTGCGTTGCCGTTCTGTCGATCGTCACCGTCGTCGTATCCGACCCCGTATTGTCTGCAGAGCCTATATAGGATTGTATCTTGGTATAATCCGTATAAGAATAGGTTGATTCGTTTGCAAAAGCAGCAAAATGACTGTTGAGCTTTGCAAAGGTAGCCTCTGTCGCGGCTTCAACAGTTTCTACGGATTTTTCGTCGTTATCAAACCTAAAAAAAGACAAAAAACCGCAGCACAAAACTGCGGCAATGAATATTCCGAATAATGAACGAACTAAATTCTTCCTACTTTTAGATACCCCCCCCCTATGTTTAATCATATTTTATCCTCCTGTCTGAATAAAACATTATACTAATTTTATTCCGAAAAATGC
>JAIDSX010000009.1 GCA_029060985.1 Clostridia bacterium
TCAATATGTGTTTACATTTTATGAAAAAAGTGTAAAATCAATTTATTAGGGAAAGGCGTTCAATGGGACTTTTTAACCGATTAAAATCGAAATTCACCACACAGAAACCCGTGAGACTGGGGCTTTCGCTCGGCAGCGGCGGCGCGAAGGGTATGGCGCATATCGGCGCGTTGAAGGCGTTCGAGGAAGAAGGCATTACCTTTCAGATGGTCACGGGCACTTCGATCGGGTCTATCGTGGGCGCGCTCTACGTAAAGGGATATTCCTCGCGCGATATTATCGAGGTGATCGAGAGCTTGAACCGCAAGGAGTTTGCAAAGAATTTGCGCCCCTTTTCGGATATGGACTTTGCCGAGCAATTTATCGGGCAGTTCGTCGAAGAGAATATCGAGGAATTACCTCTTCCCTACGCCTGCTGCGCGACGAATGCGGAGACCAACGAAATGGTAGTCTTAAAGAAGGGAAACACGGCGCGGGCGTGCACGGCTTCCTCGGCGATGCCTCCCTTTTTCAAGGGCGTTCAGATCGACGGCAAAAAACTCTTTGACGGCGCGTTCACGAACTCCGTGCCCGCCGATATCTGCAAAGAACTCGGCGCGGACTTCGTCATTGGAATCGATTTGGGCGCGTTCACCAAGTCCGAGGACGAGAAGAGCCGCTTTTCCCGTTTGTTGGGGTCTGCGATCAACGCCTTCGTTTCCGTCAAATATTTGGACGACAGCAAGACGCGCGGCTACGATGCGGCGGATATCATGCTAAGACCCAACCTTCACGACTATCGCGCAACGGACGTTTCGGTGGAAGATATGAACGCGATGTACGAGCTGGGCTATCAAGAGGCGCGTTCCCATATGGAAGAAATCAAAACCGCTTTGAAAAACGCGGGCATTCTTACGGATAAAAAGAGGAAATCATGATTACTTTAACGACTGCGGGGGAATCGCACGGCAAGGGCTTGTTTGCGATTATCGAGGGCATTCCCCAAGGACTTAAAATCGACCTTGAAAAAATCAACGCGGAGCTTCTTCGCCGTCAGAGCGGCTACGGCAGGGGCGCAAGACAGAAAATCGAAAGCGACAAGGTGGAAATCCTTTCGGGCGTTCGTAATTTGACAACGCTCGGAAGTCCCGTAACGCTTGCGGTTTGGAACCGTGACTATGAGAATTGGAAGGAATTCATGGCTGCCGAGGGGTGCAACGTCGAAGCGCGCAAGGTGGAGAACGTGCGCCCGGGTCACGCGGATCTTGCGGGTATGAAAAAATTCGGCGTAAGCGACGCAAGGAATATTTTGGAGCGTGCTTCCGCGCGGGAAACGGCTGTTCGCGTGGCGGCGGGCGAAATTTTCCGTCAGCTCCTCGAAGCGTTGAATATTGAGGTGACGGGCTTTGTCCGCTCCGTTGGGACAAGCATCGATAAAGCTACATATTCTTTTGACGAGATTCAAAAAGGGCGTTCGAAGGACTTGTGTATGCTCGACCGTAAAGTCGAAGAGCGCGCAAAAAAAGAAATCGATTCTTGCAAAGAAGAGGGCGATACGCTTGGCGGCGTTTTGGAGCTTCGTGTAAACGGACTCAAATGCGGCTTCGGAAGCCCCATGACCTACCGTGAAAAACTGGACGCAAGAATTGCTTCCGCGCTCATGAGCGTGCAGGCAGTGAAGGGCGTGGAGGTCGGCGCGGGCTTCTCACTGGCTGCAATGAAGGGAAGCGAAGCGCACGACGAAATTTACTATCACGAGGGGAAATTCACCCGCGGCAGTAACCGCGCGGGCGGTATCGAGGGCGGCATTGCGAACGGGCAAGAGCTTGTATTTCGCGCTGCCATGAAGCCCATTCCCACGCTTATGAAGGGCTTGAATACCGTGAATTTCAATACCAAAGAGCCCGCAAAAGCGAGCACGGAGCGGAGCGACGTTTGCGCCGTTCCCGCCTGCGAGGTCGTATGCGAAAGCGCGCTTTTGTGCGAAATAGCAAAAGTCGTTTCGGAACGCTTGGGCGGCGATACTATTATCGAGTGGAAAAAACGCTACGGGGAACTCGTCTTATGAACAGCTTCGTAATCGAAACGGATGATAAGACGAAATCCGAAATTTTCATAGAGAACGGAGTCTTTTCAAGAATCGAAGAGAAAGCGGACTTCGTATTCACCGATACGAACGTATACGCGCTCTATAAAAATCAAATCGCGGAAAGATTCCCGAACGTGCCCGTCTTTGCAATGCCCGCGGGGGAAGAGCATAAAACGAAGGAAACGCTTTTCAGCCTGCTTGCAGAGATGAAAAGGGCGGAGCTCACGCGCGGCAATACCCTCGTCTGTTTGGGCGGCGGCGTCGTGGGGGATATCGGCGGGCTTGCCGCCGCGCTCTATATGCGTGGCATTACCTGTATCCAGATTCCGACGACTCTCTTATCCCAGGTCGATTCCTCGGTCGGCGGAAAGACGGCGATCGACTTCGAGGGCGTAAAGAATATGATCGGCGTGTTTTCCCAGCCGAAAAAGGTTTTCGTAGACTCAAATTTCTTAAAAACCTTGCCCGCACGGGAAATCCGTTGCGGCTTGGGCGAAATCGTGAAGCACGGCGCGCTCCAAGAAGAGCTTTTTGAAATACTGAATACGCACCGCGGCCGACTCTTCGATTTGGATTTTTTGAGCGAAATTATTCCGAAAAATATCGCAATCAAAGCGGACGTCGTACGGCGCGACGCAAACGAAAAGGGGCTTAGAAAGTGCTTGAATTTAGGGCATACGACTGCGCACGCGTTCGAGCTTTCCGATAAAAAGCTGTCGCACGGCGAATACGTTTTAATTGGAATTTTATTCGAAGCGGAAATCGCGAAGCGCCTTATCAAGGAAGCGGACGAAAAATATTTAGACGAGCTGAAAGAGATCGCAAGGCTCGTTCTCGGCGGCGTTCCAAAGCTCTGTAAAGCGAGCGAGGCGGCGCGCTTTGCCCGTCTCGATAAAAAGAACAGAGAGCGGGGAAAGGTTTCCCTGACCGTGCCCGCAGCGCGCGGGAAATACGAATTTTTGGAAATCCCTTACGGGGAATACGCAGAACTCATTGAAGAAATCGGAGAGAAATTATGTTAAAGCTTGCCGTCATCGGAAAGGACGTCTCCAAATCGCTGAGCCCCGAAATGCACCGCTTTATCTTAAAGCGCATGGGCTACGAATGCGAATACGAAAAAATTTCACTCTCGAAAGAGGAGCTTGAAAGGAGCGGAGAGGAGCTTTTTACCCGCTACGACGGGTTTAACGCGACCATTCCGCACAAACAGAATATTCTGCCTTTTTTGAAAAAGCTCGAAGGGGACGCGAGAGTATTCGGCGCAGTCAACACCGTCGTAACGAAGACGCGGACGGGCTATAATACGGACGGCGCGGGATTTTTGACGATGCTCGAAGAGGCGGGCTTTTCCGTTCAGGGCAAGCGCGCGCTCGTTTTAGGCGCGGGCGGCGCGGGCCGAAGCTGTATCTACGCATTGAACGAGGCGGGCGCGGAAGTGACTGCCTACGAAAGGGACGAGGAGCGTTTGAACGCCGTGTATCGCGACTTCAAGGACTTTACGCCCAAAACGGCGCTCAATACGTTTGAATTCGATTTTATCGTGAACTGCTCTGGGATCGGTATGCACGACACGGTGGGCAAAACGCCCTTCGTTCCCGACGAAAGGGGCGCGGACTGCGTTTTAAGACTGCTTGATAACTGCTCTGCCGCCGTCGATCTCATATACGAACCGAAGGAGAGCGAGCTTTTGCGCCTTGCAAGGGAGCGAAAGAAGCGCACCTTGAACGGCGAGGCAATGCTCTTTTTCCAAGCGTACGTCGCCGACTGCATTTATACGAATACAGAGCGCGATATGAAATTTGCCAAAAAACTTTGGAAGGAATACGGGGAGGAACACTCATGAAATTTTTGGTTTTGAACGGCGTGAACCTGAATTTGACGGGCAAGCGCGAAAAAGGAGTTTACGGGAGCGAAACGCTCGAAGACATCAACCGCGAGCTCAAAGAGGACTGCAAAAAAGAGGGGCACGAGGTGGACTTTTTCCAGAGCAATCTCGAAGGGGAGCTCTGCACGAAAATCCAGGAGGCGGAAGGAAAGTACGACGGGATCGTTTTGAACGCAGGCGCGTTCACGCACTATTCCTATGCGATCCGCGACGCGATCGCGGCTATCACTGTGCCCGTCGTCGAGGTACATATGTCGAACGTGTACGCGCGCGAGGAATTCCGCCACAAGTCCGTGTTGACTGAGGTCTGCAGGGGCGAAATTTTGGGCTTCGGTAAAAACAGCTATCTGCTTGCACTGAGGAGCTTCACGTTATGAATATCGTTCTTTGCGGCATGATGGGCGTGGGAAAATCCACCGTTGGGATAAAGGTTGCCGCTCTTACGAATCGGCGCTGGATCGATACCGATACGGTCATTGAGGGCCGTCACGGCAGGATCCTCGATATTTTCGAATACTACGGCGAGGCGCATTTCCGTCAGCTCGAATCCGAGATCGTCAATGAGTATTGCGAAGAGGACGACCTCGTGATCTCGACGGGCGGCGGACTCGTTCTCAACTGGGAGAATGCGGAAAAGCTGAAAAAGAAGGGTAAAATTTTCTTTTTGAGAGCTTCGCTCGATACCATTCTTTCCCGCGTGCAGGGTGACGATACGCGCCCGCTTTTAAGAAACACGGACGCAAGAGGCAAGCTCGAAAAGCTCTTGGGCGAGCGTACCTCGGTCTACGAATACGTTTCCGATTACACGATCGAAACGGACGACAAGAGTGCGGACGAAGTCGCAAAACAAATCATTGAACTCATGGAGCAGGCATGAAGCGGGCGTTGGTGACGGGCGGTACGCGCGGGATCGGTTTCGAGGTCTGTAAGCTACTCCTTGAAAAGGGCTACCTCGTGACGGCGCTCTACTCAAAGGACGAAGAGAGCGCGAAGCAAGCGAAGGCGCGTTTGAAGGGCGTTGAATTTCTCCGTGCCGACGTTTCAAAGGAAAAGGATATTAAGAGGGTTTTCGAAGAAATCCCGTCCCTCGATCTTCTCGTGAACAATGCAGGCGTGGAGCTTTATAAGCTCGCGCAGGATACGGCCTTCGAGGAATGGCGGCATGTTATGGACGTGAACGCGGGCGGCGCATTTTTGTGCGCAAAGCACGCAGTTAAAAAGATGCTCGATAAGGGCGGCTCGATCGTGAATATTTCCTCCGTTTGGGGACAGACGGGCGGGAGCATGGAGAGCGTGTATTCCGCCTCCAAGGGCGCAATGATCGCCTTTACGAAGGCGCTTGCAAAGGAGCTCGCGCCCATGAACGTCACGGTGAACTGCGTTTCGCCCGGGGTCATCGATACCGATATGATGAAGCGTTTTAGCGCGGAAGAGAAGAGGGCGCTTTCAGAGGAAATCCCGCTTGGCAGATTGGGAACGCCGCAAGAGGTCGCGGAAGCGGTTTTATTCCTTGCCGAACACAAATATATTACGGGTGAGGTACTTTCCGTAAACGGCGGCTTTTATATGTGAGTCACAGTATTTTCAGACTCTACTTTTGAAATCCTCAAAAGTAGAGTCTATTTTTTTACGCTCTACTCACAGTAGAACTATTGACTTTTCACAAAAAAGGCTTATAATGAATGGTATGGACGAAACGGAACTCGGTCAGATCATCGGTAAAAATATTACCCGTTTGAGAAAGACCGCCAACATGACCCAGCTCGAACTTGCGGAAAAGCTCAGCTATTCCGATAAGTCCGTTTCCAAGTGGGAGCAGGGGAATGGAATTCCCGACGTGCGCATTCTCATGCAGATCGCCGAACTCTTCGGCGTTACGCTCGACGATTTGGTGCACGAGCAGCGGGAACATAAGCTCATGCCCAAAACCTTGCGCATCATAAGGCGCACGGTCATTATAACGTGCTCCGCGCTTTTAGTCTGGCTTGTTGCCGTCGTCGCGTTCGTGCTTATCCGCATTTTAGCGCCTTCGCTCGATTACTCTTGGCTGGCGTTTGTTTACGCCGTGCCTGTTTCCTTCGTCGTTGTGTTGGTATTCGCCTGCGTGTGGAAATATAAGTGGCTCAGAACGCTTTCCGTCTCCGTGATCATTTGGACGACGCTCGGTTGCGTGTATTTAACGGTGTACGCGTGCGCAGGGCTTATCGACTATATGTGGCTTCTTTTCCTCATCGGAGTACCGCTTCAACTTTTAACGCTCTTCTTCCTTTTGGGTTGGAGAAAGTTAAAGTTTTTCAAGAAAAAATAAGAGGTTTGCATGAAAGATACTTTTGTTCTCGATGAAAAACGAAAAGCGTCGTTTAAGCGCACGCGCGTCTTTTGCGCGGTGCTCACCTACGCTTTTGCAATACTTGCGCTAGCCTGTTTGATCGGGATCGTCGTCAGCGTTTTAATGCTCAACTTCGGTGCAAGGAGCGAGCGCAAAGACCTCATTCTTTATATTCTTTCGGGCTCGTTCGCAGGCGGCGCGGGGCTGTTTGCGCTTAGCACTTACCTCTTTTCCAAGCTCACGAGCGCGGTCTCCCAAAAGGAGCTCGATTTCCGCGAAAGGCTCGATAGCGAGGAGAGCTTCTTCGTCGGCGAGGGGACGCTTCTCACCTTCGGAGAGAAGGGCGTAACGCTGCACGGCGAAGAGGAAGGGAAGTACGAATCCGTATTCGTTCCGTACGGAGAGACGCGCTATATCTCCATCTGTACGCGCCGCCGCGCGCGAGAAAAGGGAACGTGGTGCGTTGCAATCGAAATGCCCGTAAAATATCTTATGAAGAAGGGCGAGAAGGCGGAAAACGAAAAGGTTTTGGTGCAGGCGGACGCAAAGGACAGGCTCTATGAAACGCTGAAAAAGCACGGCTTGACCGTTCTCGGCGAAAAGCGGGACGAACAAAAAGAGAATCAAAAATTCAAGGCGATAAAAAAATTTTCTCTGCCTAACGGTAAGAAGCGCAAAACTGCAATCCTGACGCTGGTCGTCGGCATTCTTTTGGCGGGCGGCTCGGTGCCCCTCGGCATTTACTATTCGGCTTCCGTCGGCGCGCTGATGGGCGCGGCGGGACTCGTGTTCCTGTTTAGGGGCACATGGAATTTTATTCGGGCAAAGGCGGTTTTCGGCGTTTACGGGGAAGGAATCTTCTGGCGGGAGTCGAACGGAAAGGAGAGCCTGTTCCTCAAATGGGAAGATATTGAAAGTGTGATTCGTGAAGAAAAGAACGGCTATCCCGTTCTGACCTTCAAGTGTTCTTACGGAAGATATGCGATCCCTGCGGTTAGGGGCGCGTACGAATGTATCAAGGAGTTAAAAGAGGAGAAATGCACCCAAGAGAAATGAGTGAAGAAGCGAATTCGGAAAACTCCTTTTGCGAAGGAGGGGTCTCGCTCGAAAAAGACGGCGTAAAATGTACGCTTCACGAGGAAGGGCATGAAATATTCTATTCGTATGAAGACGTAAAATTTTACCGCGCCGTCTCCCATAAGCGAACTTCGGGTACAGGTCAGGAGAAGCTGTTTTTGACGATTCCCGTGCCTTCTTTAACGAGCTATAACCGTTACCGCTTCAAGGCGGACGGTAAAGATTATTTCACGTACGAGTTCAGTCAAGACGAAAAGGAGAGGGCGGAAGAGGTAATCAGGGAATACGGTATTTCCGTCAGCGACAGAAAAAGCAGCGCGAACAGCATCAAAATGCTGTACAAGGTCTTTCGTGAGGACGGCGGAATCGCGCACAGGATCGTTGCGATCTCCGTCTTCGTGGTCGTTGCGCTTATTATAGGCGCAATCATTATGTTCCTTATCAATCATTTTCTGCATACTGCGAACGATACTTTGGCGATCGTATTCGGCATTTTCTGTCTGCCCTGTCTTGCCGTCGTCGTCATCAAGTCGCAGGAGCTGGGGAGCAAAGTCAAAATTTACGATAAGGGCGTATATCTTAAAATCAGAAGTAAGTCAGGTTACGGCGGCACGACCTCGCCCTTTGCAATCGAAAAAGCGTATTTTGCATGGGAAGAAGTGGAGTGCGTGGAGAGGGTGCAATCGCAGGTGGATTATATCGTTCAATTCCGTTTGGGCTACTGCGTGTTATCCGTGCCCGACTTTGACGGATTGTACGAATATATAGAAAAGCGTTTTCCCGAAAAGTGCAAAAGTAAAGAAGCGTAAATATTTTTGAGGGAGTATTATGGAGTGTTCGAACTGCGGAAGCCCTTCCGCACAAATCCATACGCGCGTTGTCGGCGGCGACGAAATACAGGTGTGCTTGTGCAGTGAATGCTACGAAAAGCTCTATGCGAAGTCGGACGCTTCGGAGCTGTTTGCGCACCTTTTCGGAAGCGGCGGCGAAAAGACGAAGAAGAAAAAAGTCTGCCCGTCCTGCGGAATGAAGCTCGAAGAGTTCAGAAGGTCGGGGCTTTTGGGCTGTACGGGCTGCTATACGGCGTTCCGCAGCGAGATCGACCATTCCGTACGCTACTGTCAATGGGACGCCATTCACAGAGGCAAAGAGCCGAACGGCGCGACGGAGGAGAAGTACGAGCTGGTGCGCGAATTGGTGCGCGAACAGGAATCCGTCAAGGCGCAGATTGACCTTGCGTTTCAGGCGGAGGACTATAAGCTCGTCTCCGAGCTCAAACGCCGTTTGCAAACGATCCGCGAAAAACTTACGGTTGCGGGGGAAGTGTGAGTATGGACGTTTTAGAAAGTTTTGAAAGCGTCGTGGCGTCCACGAGAATGCGCCTCGCGCGCAACTTTGCGGACTATCCCTTCCCGAATATTCTTCTCCGCGACGCGCACGCAGAGGAACAGGCGGACGAAATGGTGAGTATTCTTACGACGGAGCTCAACCGTTTGGATATCTTTCGTCTCTATGAAATGAAGTCCGTCAGCGAAGAGACGGCGGCGCTCTTGCAGGAAAAAAACCTTATAAGCCGCGATCTCATTGCAAACAACCGTATCTCCGCGGCGCTCGTTTCCGAGGACGAACATATCTCCGTGATGATCAACGAAGAGGATCATCTGCGGATTCAGTACTTTATGAAGGGGCTCGACCTCAACAAGGCGTTCGAGCGGGTTTCGGGAATCGACGATATGATCTCCGCAACCATACCCTTTGCCTACGACAGTGAACTTGGGTATCTGACGGCTTGCCCCACGAATTTGGGAACGGGGCTGAGAGCTTCGGTTATGCTCTTTTTGCCCGCATTGTCCCGCCGCGGACTTATGAAAAAGACGGCGCCCCAGCTCTCGCACGGCGGACTTACGGTGCGCGGCGCTTCGGGCGAGGGGAGCGGAACGGAGGGCGATTTCTTTCAGGTCAGCAACGAAAAGACGTTGGGGCTTGCGGAAGAAGACATTCTCGATCTCGTGGAGCGGGCGGTCGAAACCCTGACGGAATTAGAAATCCGCGAAAGAATGTGCATGAAGGCGGAGGGCGGACTTTCCCTGCTTGACGAAATCGGCAGGTCTTACGGCATTTTGTACGGCTGTAAAAAAATTACGGCAACGGAGCTTGCCTCGCGCGTGGCGGATATCAAGCTCGGGCTTGCGCTCGGCTATATCGAGGGCGAGAAGGACGGCGAAAAACTCATCGGCGAGCTCGACGATTTTATGGTAAAAATGCGCCCTGCGAATTTGAAAAAGCTCAGCGGCATCAAACCAGACGGCGAAGAGCGCGACGCATACCGCGCACGGGCGGCGGCGGAAATGCTCAAAGAAATGAAACTTTATCTTTAATAAAGAAGGAAAAAGAATATGGAAACGGCTTGGTATTCCGATCATTTGAAACAGGTCATGGGCTATGCGGACGAACTCGCCCGCCGCTTCGAAGTGACGTACGTGGGCAGCGAGCACATTCTCTACGGTATGCTCAAAGCCCGCGACAGCACGGCAAACTACTTACTCGGCGCGGTGCAGGTAGACCCCGAAAAGTATTTGGCGATCTTTAAGCGTTCCCTGAATCACAACACCAAAACGGTCGGGCTCACGCCGCGCACCAAGAGTATTATCGAGAATGCGCGTAAGATCGCGCTGTCAACGGCAAACTATTCTCCTACGGGCAAAACGCTCATCGGCACGGAGCACCTGCTGTTTGCGATTCTCAACTGTTCGGGCTGTATCGGCATGGAGTGCCTGCGGCAGTCCATCGGCGTGGAAAAAATCAAAGAGCTGATCGCAAATACCGAACGCGTTTTAGGCTGCGAGGCGGACGATGACGACGAGGACGACGCTCCCGCAATGAGGGACGCATACACCAATTCCCAGAGAAAGAGGGGCTCTCAGTCCCGCTACGACGACGAGGAGGAATCGACGAAGATCAGCGACGAGCTTTTGCAATTCGGCGTCGATTTAACCAAGCGTGCGCGGGAGGGGAAGCTCGATCCCGTTATCGGCAGAAGTAAGGAAATCGAAATGGTCGTTCAAATCCTCTGCCGCAGAACGAAGAACAATCCCGTTTTGATCGGCGAGCCGGGCGTCGGCAAAAGCGCCGTCATCGAGGGACTTGCCCGTGCGATCGTGGCGGGCGACGTGCCCGAGCTCTTGCGGGATAAAATCGTCTTTTCCTTGAATCTTACGGGACTCTTGGCTGGCACGAAATACAGGGGCGAATTCGAAGAGCGCATCAAGTCCGTCATGGAGACCATTATCCGCAATAAGAATATCATTCTCTTTATCGACGAAATACATATGATCGTGGGCGCGGGCGGCTCTGCCGAAAACCCCATGGACGCATCGAACATCTTAAAGCCCATGCTCGCCCGCGGCGAGTTGCAGACGGTGGGCGCGACGACCGTCGAGGAATACCGCAAATTCATTGAAAAGGATTCCGCGTTGGAACGCCGATTCACGCCCGTCATGGTGGAAGAGCCGAGTATCGAGGACGCGATCACCATTTTGCGCGGACTCAAAGATAAGTACGAGGCGCACCACACCGTCGTCATCACCGAAGAGGCGATTGAGGCGGCGGTCAAACTCTCCTCCCGCTATATTACAGACAGATATCTTCCCGATAAAGCAATCGATTTGATCGACGAGGCGGCTTCCCGCGCAAGGCTGGATTCCTACAACGGACCGAGGGAGCTGCACGAAATAGAGGACAGACTCACAAGACTCAGCGAGGATTACAGAAAGTCCTTGAATATCCGCGCGGACTACGACCGCGCCGCGGCAATCAACCGCGAAATTTTGGAGCTTTCCGCAAAGAAGAACGAAATCAAACGGGAATGGGAGACCAAGCTCAACGCCTCGCACCTTGCGATCGGCGCGGAGGAAATTGCCAAAATCGTGTGCACGCGCACGGGCGTACCCGTCTCCCGTCTGACGGAATCGGAGAGTAACCGACTTCTTCGTTTGGAAGAGGAATTACATAGGCGTATCGTGGGACAGGACGAGGCGGTGACCGCCGTCTCCAAGGCGATACGGCGCGCCCGCGTGGGACTGAAATCCGCTAACCGTCCCATCGGTTCGTTTATCTTCGTAGGACCTACGGGCGTCGGTAAGACCGACCTTGCCAAGGCGCTTGCGGAGAGCTTGTTCGGCGACGAAAAATTTATGGTGCGCTTCGATATGTCGGAGTTCATGGAAAAGTATTCCGTCAGCAAACTCATCGGTGCGCCTCCCGGCTACGTCGGCTATGAGGACGGTTCGGGTCAGCTTACGGAGCGCATTCGAAAGAAACCCTATTCGGTGGTGCTCTTTGACGAAATCGAAAAGGCGCACCCCGACGTGTTCAACGTGCTTTTGCAGCTTTTGGACGACGGGCGGCTCACGGACAGCAAGGGCAGAACGGTTTCGTTCAAGAATACCGTCGTCATCATGACGAGCAACGTCGGCGCGCACGAGGTCAAGGAAGTGAGCTCGCTCGGTTTCCGTTCTTCGGACGAGGAGAGCGCGTATACCGATATGAAGGAGCGCATCAACGACGCCTTGAAAGCTAAGTTCAAGCCCGAATTTTTGAATCGTTTGGACGACGTGATCGTGTTCCGCAAGCTCAGTAAAGACGAGGCGGCGAAGATTGCCGATAAGATTTTGGAAAAACTCAGCGGGCAGCTCAACGAAATGGGCATTCGCGTACAACTCAGCGGCGACGCCAAGGCGTACCTCGTGGAGCAGGGTTACAGCGAAGAATTCGGCGCGCGCCCTTTAAACCGTACCGTGAGAAAGCTCGTGGAGGACCGCCTTGCCGAAGAGATTTTGCGGGGCAACTTCCAAAAGGGCGACACCGTCGTCGTGGACGTGGAGAACGGCGAGCTCGTATTTATCAAAGACGAGGAATAAGATCATTAAAATAAAAAAGCGGCTCATTTGAGCCGCTTTTTTTAATTACACAAATTCCAATCAATGGGCTTTTGTCCCGTTTTTATCAAATAATCGTTCGTTTTGGAGTAGTGCCTGCAACCGAAGAATCCATTGTAGGCGGAGAGGGGCGAGGGGTGCGCGCACTCCAAAATCAAGTGCTTCGATTTATCGATAAGCGGAACTTTTTTTCTTGCGTTTCCGCCCCAGAGAATGAACACGAGGTGTTCCTTCTGTTCGCTCAAAAGGGAAATGACACTGTCTGTAAACCAGCTCCACCCGCAGTTCGCGTGCGAGTTCGCCTGGTGCTCGCGCACCGTGAGCGCGGTGTTCATAAGGAGCACGCCCTCGTTTGCCCACTTCGTTAAGTTTCCCGATTTGGGCGCGTCGAAGCCCAAATCGTCTTTCAGCTCTTTGAGCATATTTTCAAGAGACGGGGGCTTGGGTACGCCGTCCTTGACCGAAAAGCACAGCCCGTGCGCCTGCCCCTCGTTGTGGTAGGGGTCCTGCCCCAACAACACGACCCGCACCTTCGAAAAGGGCGTAAAGCGGAAGCAGTTGAACAAATCATACATATCGGGATAGACGATATAGTGCGAATATTCGTATTTGAGAAATTCGCGGATTTTTTTGTAGCGCTCGTCCGCCAAGAGGGGCGCGAGTGGCTCGTTCCATTCGCCGAGGTCTATCATTCAAGCGCCTCCAAAATTTCGGGTAAGTGCGCTTTCAAGTTCAAAAGCGCAAGTTTCAGATTCTTTCTGAATTGCTCCGTGGTGCTTCCCGTGCCGTATACGTCGGAAATCGCCTTTACCGAAACGCAGGGCACGCCTGCGTACTTGCACACTTCGACGATTGCGCCTCCCTCCATTTCGCGGATATCGCAGCCGAGCTCAATTAAAAGTTCGTGGTCTTTTACGCTGTCGTTGAATCTGTCGCCCGTGCCCAAAGTTCTACGGGGAAAATCAAATTTATCGGGAACGAAGAGGGGCATAAAGTTCTCCGTTTCGCCGTCGAGCGTGCCCACCTTCGAACCGTTTAATTGCGTGCAGTCAAAGTCGTACTGCACGGCTTTTTCGATTGCGTACACTTCTGCAACCTCCGTGTTGGCGTGCAAACCGCCCGCCACGCCGAAATTCAAAATAACGTCCGCGCCCTTCGAGATGGCGGCGCACGCGCCCGCCGCGGCGTTCACCTTGCCCACGCCGCACACGACGAGCGTGATATCTTTTCCGAACGCCTTGCCCGTGTAGACGGGTTTTCCGTACAGAGAAGAAATTCCCTCTACTTCCATTTGCGAGAGCAAAATTTCCGCCTCGCTGTCCATTGCAATGACGCAGCCTATCATATTTTTATTACCTCCTGTTGTTGCAGTTCTCTTGTTTTGGGATCATGGATAAATATAATGTCCGCTATGGAATACACCACGACGAGCGAGCCCGCTTTGTAATCATCGTCGGGGTGGCGCACCGTATGCTCTTTTCCGTCGAATTTAAGAACGAATTCATACCATTTTCTCTCCTTGTCTTCCAGTCTGTTTTCGGAAGGGGGAAGGAGCGTACAGCTTATTACCGTTGCAATCTTATAATCGAATTCTTCGTTCTCAAACTTTTTTAATATTTCTTTATGCTCCCGATCGATTTGCGCCTCTTCGTCCCGCTCCTTTTTCATTGCCGTCCCAATCGAAAAAATAAATCTGAGGACGGCGGAGAGCATACAGATAAAAAGCGTAACGCCGAAGCAGCAAAGACATATCGTTCCCGCAATTTCAAAGTGCAAAAACAAGAGCAGGATTCCGCAGAAGCAATTCAAAATTACGAACATCATTAAGATATAACTTAATATCTTCGCTTTTTTGGGCGCCATGCGGAAGCCGAAAAGTCCGCGCCCGAAGATGTATTCCGCAACGACGTAGGTGTCGTCTACCGTCAGGGCTTTCGGGTCCGACCAATCCACCAAGTCGTCGCCGTGCTTATAGCTGCGGACGAACTTTACGGTCGTGCCGATCATCAGAGTCAGAAATATCGTGCCGAAAATAACCGCAATTCCGAGATATATAAGAATCTGCATATGATAGTGCGCGCCGAGAAGGCACAGCGTGAAACAGAGAATTACTGCAATCGGCAGTAAAATCGTGAATAGCTTGCTGTTTATTTTCATTTTCATCTTAAAACGATTATAGCATATATTCCTCGTTTTGACAAGCAAAGAAAAACGAATAAGCCGCAAACCCAAAGGGTTGCGGCTATCGTTATGCGTTACAGTCTTTCCCGAATCCAACGCTCGATTTGTTCCGCCGTCTCTAAGGGGGATAGTGCGGAGTTGTCGAGTAAAGTGATTTGCGGGGTGGTCTTATCGGCATTTTCTTTCAGCCAATTATTGAAGGTAACGGAGCTTCGAATCCAATTTTCGTCGGTGATCTTCCGTCCCTTCCGCATACGCGATTCTAATACTTCGTTGTCGCACACGACGGCAAGGTAGTGGATATCCGTAAACAGCTCGCGTTCGGGAAGGTGCTCGAACTGTTCGGGGTCTGCGCTTCCGCATAGAACGACGGGCTTTCCGATTTGCGCCACGTTTGCCGCAACGCGCGTCCAGACTCTGCGGTATTCACGGTAGTTGTCGTCGGGCGTATTGTAAATAGAGTTCCATAATAAGTCGCTTTCCAAAACTACGTAGTCTTTTTCCTTTTGGAAGAGCAGTTCTGAGGCGGTGGATTTTCCGACTCCCGACGCGCCCGAAACGATAAAGAGGGGTTGTTTTATTGTAGGTCTCATATATAATAATATCTCCTTAAAAAAATAATAAAAAAACCGCTCGGAAAATCCCGAACGGTAAAAAAGATTAAAAACGCAAATAGCGTTATTCCGTTCGGGTCTTTTTCATATAAAAGTTGTTCATGAAAATCATCATCATAACGCAAACAGTATAACGGATTTTTCCACAAAAGTCAATCCCCTTGTATAAACTTTTTTGCGTTGTAAATAATTAACGCAAGAGGAGGGATTCATGAATCCGTTTGAGTTAAAGCCGCAAAAGGCGGACAAAATTTTTACAAGCTGGAATAAGGTGCTCGTCAAGCCCTACGATAAGCACACGGTAGACCCTTATACACGTTTAAGAGTTATTTTAATGTCGGGCACGGAGTTCGAATCGGTGCGCTATTCGCACGCGTTCAACCGTCATTGCCCCAATAACGACGTCAGGCGCAGGCTCGCGTTCATGCGGCGCGGAGAGCAGATCCAGCAAAAGCGCGTAGCGAGCTTGAAGCCCGCGAACGAGACCATTCTCGAACACACCATCGGCTACGAGCAGCTTGCCGTAGACCTCACCGCAAACCTCGCTTTGAGCGAGAAAAACTCCTACGTGAAAAAGCAGCTCGATTTCGCGCTCTTGGAGGACTTCGATCACCTCTACCGCTATTCCGATTTAATGGAGCTTGAAAAGGGAGGAGACCCCAAAAAGCTCGTGGGCGACTATACGGAGATCATGCCCGGCCGTCCCACCGTTTCGGAATACCGTCATCCCTACGACGACGTGGATTTCTATATCAACAACTATCTGAACGACGTCAAGACGAAGCTGAATATCAATATCATCACGGCGGCGGAACAGCAGACGATGAACTTCTATATGAATGTCGGAAATCTGTACGCTTCGCCCTTGGGCAGAAAGCTGTATAACGAGATCGCTATGATCGAGGAACAGCACGTCACGGGTTACGGTTCTTTGAAAGACCCCACGGCGACCTTCTGGGAAGGGCTTTTAATGAACGAGTATACGGAGTGCTACTTGTATTACTCCTGTTATATGGACGAGAAGGACGAGCGCATCAAAAAGATTTGGGAACAGCACTTCGAAGAGGAGGTCGCGCATTTGCACGAGGCGGCAGAGCTTTTAAGAACGTACGAGGGCAAGGTATGGCAGCAGTGCTTCCCCGCGGGCGGCGAGTTCCCCGAACTGTTGAAGTTCAAATCGCAGAAGAGTTATATCCGCGAGGTATTGAAGAGCGTGCGCCTGACGGGCGTAGAGGAGGGCTGGGAAGAGCTCGACAAAGTGCCCGACGGCTTCCGCTACTTCGGCTACAACGCTAAGACGAACGGCAAGCCCACTTCTGTCGGCACGCACCTCGTCATCGACAAGGCGATCGCGAGCTTCGGCAACGACTGGCGGTTGCAGGATAAGGATCACCCGATCCGCGCCCTCTCCGACAGAAAGAAAGACAATACGGAAGTTGCCCGTGTCAAAGGAAAATAAAAAAAGCAGAGTTTGCATTGCAAACTCTGCTTTTTTATATTCGCTTAATTCAGTTGCCTAATTCCGTCAATACCGCTTTAATTTGTTGAATGGCGTAGTCCAGTTGCTCCTTCGTATGCGTTGCCGTATAGGACGTGCGTAAGAGAGCAAACCCTTCAGGCGTTGCGGGGGAGACGACGGGGTTTACGTAAACGCCGCGCTCTAAGAGCAGCTTGCAGGCGATAAACGCTTTTTCGTCGTCGTAGACGTAAATGGGAATGATGGGGGTCTTGCTCTCGATGATCGCAATGCCCTGCGCCTTTAATCCTTCCCGCATATAGTCGGATATATCGTGCAACGCCTTTACGCGCTGCGGCTCGGAGCGGAGAATTTGAAGCGATTTGCGCGCGCAGGCAACCGACGCGGGCGTGATGCTCGCAGAGAAAATATAGGGGCGCGACGTGTGCATGACGAAGTCGACGACGCGGCGGGACGCCGCCATGTATCCGCCCAAAGAGGCGAGGGATTTTGAAAAAGTTCCCATAATGATATCGACCTCGTTTTCGAGTCCGAAATATTCCGCCGTACCTCTGCCGCCTTCGCCGAGCACGCCCAAACCGTGGGCGTCGTCCACCATGACCCTCGCGCCGTACTTTTTGGCAAGAGCGACAATTTCGGGTAACTTGCAGATTTCACCGCTCATGGAGAACACGCCGTCCGTTACGATAAGGATTCCGAATTCGGGCGGAACGTCCTTTAAGCGGTTTTCCAAATCCTCCATATCGTTATGGCGGTAGCGCTCCATTTTGGCATAGCTCAATTTGATTGCGTCGTAAATACTCGCGTGATTTTCTTTATCGCAGAGGACGACGTCGTGTCTTCCGCACAGCGCGGAGATAATACCGAGGTTGCTTTGGAAACCCGTGGAAAAGGTCATGCAGGCTTCTTTATGTAAAAACTGAGCCAGCTCTTCTTCGAGTTGTTTGTGAATATCCAAAGTGCCGTTCAAAAAGCGGGAGCCGCTGCAACCGCTTCCGTATTTTCTTAACGCCTCGACTCCCGCTTCAATCACGCGCTTATCGGCGGTCAGTCCCAAATAGTTGTTGGAGCCGATCATGACCGTCTTGTTTCCCTCCATCACGACTTCGGTATCCTGCCCCGTTGTGAGCGCATGAAAGTAGGGGTAAATATTTTGCTCCTTCGCAACGTCGTATTTTTGCTTTTTTTGCGTTTTTTCAAATAGATCCATTGTTAAATCTCCTACACAATTATGACAATTCCTTGAAATGTCATTTGTTATTATGACAATATCAAATTAAAAAGTCAAGCGTTAAACAAAGAATTTCGTTGTTTTCACATAAAAAAATTCTTCCGCATACTATGGCAGAAACGCCGAAGGGGGTGCGGAAGATGGAATTTAAGTCAGATAAGGAATATCCGTCGCTTGACGGGATCACGGAAGATTATAAAACGCTTCGGGTGATTTCGCCCGCCTATGCGGGAGGAAGAGGGGAGCTTACGGCAATCTTGCAGTACGTCTATCAATCTATCCTTTTGGGCAGGCTCGGCAAAAAGGAGATAAGCAAAACGATTCTCCACATTGCGATAAACGAAATGCGCCACCTCGAACTTTTGGGTACTGCGATCACCATGCTCGGCGCGCCGCCTGCGTTCACCGCGTGCCTTCCCTATCCCATCGGGTACTATTCCGCGTCCAACGTGAACTATGCGAAGTCGCCCTGTGAAATGCTCGAAGCGGATATCCTTGCGGAGTCGAACGCGATCGCCGATTACCGCAAAATACTCACTTGCATTTCGAATAAAACGCTGATAGCGCTCATAGAGCGCATTATCGAGGACGAGGAGGCGCACCTTGCCGCCTTCAAGAGCATAAAAGAGGAGCTCAGTCGCTGCGAATAGAGAATTCGGGCATAAACTTCATATAGCGCACGGGCAGATACCCGCGCATTTGTTTTAAGCGTTCGCGCGAAGGAATGTTCACGCTCTTATAGTAGCGCCGCCACAGCTTCTGCCACGCGTCCTCGTCGGCGGAAATCACGATTTCCCCCTTTTCGAGGGGCGCAAGAAAACTGTGCTCCGTGTCCCACACGGCGGCCTTTTTCCGCTTCACGTCGTGAATGACGAAGGGGAAGTGCGGAAGTCTTGCGCGGAAGTGGGGAAGGAGTAAATCGACGATATCGTTATCGGGCGAGAACGCCGCATACAGCGCGCCGCTCTCCGTTTCGAAAAAGCGGATAAATCCCTTCATGCGGTGAATTTCAAATCCCACGCGGCGGATACAGTCGTCCGCACGCCGAACAGCCTCTTCCGTGAGCATTTCAAGGACGGGGCGTTTTTTGATTGCAAGAAATCTGAAATAGCGAAAGGCGACTTCGTCCTTGTCGCTGTCTCCGCTTCTCAAAATCGTTTCAAGGGCATGTATAGCGTTTTTGTCGAAGGACAAAAAACGCTTTTTTACTTTTTCGGCTTGTTCCTGTACAGTTGCAATATTGACTGCCTCCGCGCCGATGGGGAGCTGGAATCCGTCCGAGGCGACCATTGCGTTTTCATCTGAATATGCAGCGAGAAAGGCGCACAAAAAGCCGTCGGGCGTGCCGTCGTATAAATAAATCATAGTTCCCCCGTCAGTACGGAGAGCGCCGTTTCGGGCGACGAGAACAGGGAGAGCTGTTCGGCGTGCTCTCTTGCCTCCGCGCCCGCAAGGAGGAGCTTTACCTGCTCCTGTTTTTGTTCTCCGTAAAATTTCCCTTTGCAGGTGATAAAGTGTTTTGCGCGTTTCAGAACGACGCGCATTTTTGCTAAGTCCTCGAAGGAGAGAGAGGAGTATCTTCTTGCGGAAGTGATTTTATACGCGCTCTTCGCGCCGATCCCCGGCACGCGCAAGAGTAGCTCCAAGGGGGCGCGGTTGACTTCCACGGGGAAGATTTCGGGGTGTTTAAGCGCCCAGGCGCATTTGGGGTCGTACTCCACGGGTAAGTTCTCGTTATCGTCTGCGATCTCGTCGGCGGTAAAGCCGTAAAAGCGCAGTAGCCAATCCGCCTGATAGAGCCTGTGCTCGCGCAGAGCTCCCGCCGCCTTTTCGGGCAGAAGCGCGTCGTGCACGACGGGAAGATAGGAGGAATAGTACACCCGTTTGAGTCCCGCCGCGCGGTAGAGGGATTGCGAGAGCTTCAAAATCTGTCCGTCCGATTCGTAGCTTGCGCCCACGATCATCTGCGTCGTCTGCCCCGCGGGAAGGAAGTGCCCCTTGCGCTTTTCCTCCTTGAAGACCTGCGTTTCGTAAGTGAGCTTTTTCATGGGGACGAGCACGCTCTCCTTGCTCTTCTGCGGTGCTAAGAGCTTCAAGCTCCGTTCGGAGGGGAGCTCGATATTGTAGCTCATTCTGTCCACGTATTTCGCCGCTTCGTGGGCGAGCGCGCCGTCCGCATAGGGGATTCCCTTCAAATGGATATAGCCGTAAAACCCGTATTCCGTGCGCAGTTTTTTCACCGTTAAAAGAAGCTGCTCCATGGTATGGTCGGGCGTTTTGAACACGGCGGAGGAGAGGAATAGCCCCTCGATATAGTTCCGCTTGTAAAAGTCCATGACGAGCTCGCAGATTTCGTCGGGCGTGGCGGTGGCGCGCGGAATATCCTCGCCCGCGCGGTTTACGCAGTATTTACAGCGGAAAATACAGTCGTTGCTCATGAGGATCTTCAAAAGAGAAACGCACCTTCCGTCGGGCGTAAAGGAATGGCAGCACCCTGCGGCGTACCCGTTGCCCATGCCGCCGCCGTTCTTCCGCTTGCTCCCCGAAGAGGAGCACGATACGTCGTACTTTGCGCCCTCGGTTAAAATTTTCAGCTTCTCTTCCGAAATCATAGTTTCAGTATATCATGCGAACGAATGTTTGTCAAACGTTCGTTCGCAATTTTCAAATATTTTTTTCTTGCGGAAAGAAAAGTTTCGTGGTATAATATTTTCACTTATCTTTCACAAAACGATAAAGCGGATATAAAGTAGGCACGTTACAATGGGCAAAACGCACGAGAGAGGAGTAATATGAAGGTTCTGATCGTAGACGACGAGGAGATGATCCGCGCGGTCATTCGGGAATACGTGGAGTTCGAGGGCGGAGAGACGGACGAAGCGGAGGACGGCATGGAAGCGGTCAAAAAGTGCCGCGAAAACGATTACGACGTCGTCGTGATGGACGTGATGATGCCCCGCCTCGACGGGTTTTCCGCCGTCAAGGAGATCCGCAAATTCAAGAATACGCCCGTCATTATGCTTTCGGCACGCGGCGAGGAGTACGATAAATTGTTCGGGTTTGAAATCGGCTCGGACGACTACGTGACGAAGCCCTTTTCACCCAAGGAGCTCATGGCGCGCATACACGCCGTCATGAAGCGTGCGAGCGCAAGCGAAGCCCCGCGCGATATTTACGAGTTCGAGGGGTTGAAAGTCGATATAAAGGGGCGCAACGTATACGTTGACGGAAAAAAGGCGGAGCTTACCCCCAAGGAATACGAGCTTTTGTTTTATTTCGTTGAAAACCGCGGCGTGGCGCTCACGAGGGAGCGGCTCTTGAACAAGGTTTGGGGCTACGATTTTTACGGGGACGACCGCACGGTGGATACGCATATCAAAATGCTGCGCGGCAACTTAAAGGAGTATCGCAAATTTATCGTGACCCTTCGCGGGCTCGGTTATAAATTCGAAGTGTAAGGCTATGTTCGGGAAGAAGAAAAACGGAGCGAAAACGGGAAGAAGTTTGAACCTCGTACTGTGGTTCTGTTTTTCGTTGTTTGCAATCGTCGTCGTTCTCATATTTACCGTCGTGCAGAACGCTCTGGTGGATCGGCACTACCGCAAAAAGACGGTGGAAAATTTGGAGACGGCGGGCGTTGAGCTGTTGGGCGCGATCAAGCCGAATACCGACGAGCAAGAGGCGCTTCGATTGTTCGTCGAAGCGTATAAAACATATGGTGTGAGCGGGTATATGCTTGCGCCCGACGGACAGAGCTTCTTTTCCGATCTGACCGATCAAAAGAGCTATCCCGCGCTTGCGCAGGTATTAAACAAAGAGTTGAAAAAAGAGGGCGAGAGCGTTATCATTTCCTATGGGAATACGCTCATATATGCAACCGAAACCACCTACGGCGGACAGAGCTGTTATCTCTGCGTTACGAAAACTTTGGAGCTGTTGACCGATTTGGAAGAGGGCATGGGACTTATCTCTTTCGTCATGGTGCTCGTTGCGATCGTATTATCCTTTGCGGCAAGCGGCTTCGTCGCTATGCTCGTCACGAAGCCCGTGAACGAGGTGACGGCGCGTGCCAAAGAGCTTGCGCGGGGGGATTACTCCCTTGATTTCAAGGAAAACTATTTTTGCAGGGAAATCAACGAGCTCTCCGAAGCGCTCGATTACGCCTGCGTCGAGATTTCCAAGGCGGACAAGATGCAGCAGGAGCTGATTGCAAACGTTTCGCACGACTTCAAAACGCCGCTCACCATGATCAAGGCGTACGCCTCAATGATCCGCGAAATTTCGGGCGACGACAAGGAAAAGAGGGACGCGCACGCAAAAGTCATTATCGACGAGAGCGACAGGCTTACGGCGCTCGTCGTGGATTTGTTGGATATTTCAAAGCTCCGCGCGGGCTTTGGGTCGGACGAGAGAGCCGTGTTCAACCTCTCGGAAGAGGTGTACCGCGTCGCGGAGCGGTTTGACTATCTGAAAGAGACGGCGGGCTACGAGATCGAAACGGAAGTGGAAAGCGATCTGTATATCCATGCAAACCGCGCCCGCACCGAACAGGTTTTGTATAATTTGATCGGCAACGCCGTGAACTATACGGGCGAGGATAAAAAGGTCAAAGTGCGGCTCTTTGTCAAAGGGGAAAATCTTCGTTTCGAGGTGATCGATACGGGTGCGGGAATTAAGCAGGAAGATATTCCCACGATCTGGGATCGCTACTACCGTTCGAGTGAAATGCACAAGCGCCCCGTCAAGGGCACGGGGTTGGGGCTTTCGATCGTCAAGGGCGTTTTAGAGGCGCACGGCTATCCCTTCGGCGTGGAGAGCGAAGAGGGGAAGGGGAGCACCTTTTGGGTGGAATTTTTCCCCGCGCCTGCGGAAGAGGACGCAATCAAAGAGCGGACAAAGGAACCCGCAAAAAAGAAAAAGAGAGAAAAGAAAAAAAGTTCGGAGGACGGGGAGTGAAATACAAATTTCTTTTTGCTCTGGCGGCGGTTTTTCCGCTTGCAAGCGGAATGCTTTTTTCGAAAAATGCAATCAAAGCCGCGGCGAATTCCGCGCCGCCCTACTGGGAGGGGACGTCCTCTTCGGGCGCGATCGTCAAGGGGGAGAACTGCCCCGTCGTCGTGGAGAAGGAAGTCCTGAATCTGAATATTTCCTCGCTTCCGCGCGGCGGGCAAATTGAACTTGAAAAATACGACGCGGAGGCGATTGCCGAATATTCCTTTTATAACCCGACCGATTTGAACGTCGATATGACGCTTTTATTCCCGTTCGGCGCGTTTCCCTCTTACGTTCCGGAGGGAGCGAACGACGAGGTTTCCGCCGTAACGGTGGACGGAGAGAGCACGGCGTGCAGGGTGCGCTATTCCTACGCTCCCTACGATTTTAATATCGATAGAGATATGGCGCGCGTTCAGGACGAGAAAAAGAAAGATCCCTTTTATACGGAAGATACGCCCGTAATGCACTACCAAATTACGGTGAACGTGCCCGAGGGGAGAGACGTTTATCCCCTGTTAAAAACCAAACTCAGCTTTAACCCCAAAAAGACCCGCGTACTCTTTCCGTCGGAGAGCGATACGCGGCTGAGCATTTCGGACGGCGATATGTACGCTTGCGCATATATGAGAGAGGCAGGGGATAAGACCTTTGAGTTCTACGCCGCGGGCGACGTGCCTATTACCGTCGATCCCAAGCTGTATAACGGGGACAATGAGATAGCCGCGGTTTCTTCTCTGACAAGTGCGGATACGACCTTTTCCGAGTTCGTCTTATCCAAACGGAGCGAAAACTTGGAGGTGGGCGATACCGATTGGTATAACGCCTTCGTTGATATGCTAAACGACAGGAGCGGAAAGGACGGCTCAGTAGACGGTTATTGTCTCGAAGAAAAAGACCTCATGCGTTGGTACGAATACGAAATGAGCATTCCCGCAGGGGGGCGCAGAGTGAATCGGGTGCGCGCGCCGCTCTATCCCACGGTCGAGGGAAACAGAAATCCCAGATACGAATATTCCTATCTTTTGTCGCCCGCGGGGAAGTGGGCGGATTTCAAGGAAATCGAAATCAAAATCGATACGCCCTACTATCTTTCGAACGGCTCGCTCGATTTTACCAAAACGGACAAAGAGGGCGGAAAGGGGTTTACCTATTCTTATCACCGTTCCTCCCTTCCGCAGGGGGAGCTTACCTTCGTTTTGACGGAGAAGGACGAAGCCGACAGCGATTTTAATTTGTTCGGCAAAAAATTTCTGCACCCCGCGCTTACATGGGCGTTCGTAACGCTTTTGGCGCTTGCCGGTGTTGCGGCGGTCGTCACGGTGATCGTGGTCGTCTCGTTGCGGAATAAAAAGAAGAAAAAATAATACTAACAAAAAACCGCGCGTTGAAAGCGCGGTTTTTTTTATTTGGATCAGTCGTGCGGCAGGGGATAGGGCACGGGCTTCGGTTTCACGGGCCTTCTGCGGCGCGGAAATTTTCTGTGTTCGTGAGGGACGGGCTCTTCGGGCTTTTCTTCGTCGCCTTCTTTGCGGTCGTTATCGTCGGGCTTTTCGGGGATTTCGGG
>JAIDSX010000090.1:0-8806 GCA_029060985.1 Clostridia bacterium
TACCGATATCGTGCAAGAGACCTGCGCGCTTTGCAAAGTTCACGTCGAGCCCAAGCTCCTGCGCCATAAGTCCCGCAAGGTTTGCGACCTCGATGGAATGACGGTATACGTTCTGCCCGTAGCTCGTGCGGAATTTGAGCCGCCCGATGAGCTTGATGATTTCGGGGTGAAGTCCGAAAATGCCGACTTCGAACATGGCGTTTTCGCCCGCCGCTTTGATCTGCTGATCGAGTTCTTTTTGTACCTTCTCGACCGTCTCTTCGATTCTTGCGGGGTGGATCCTGCCGTCCTGAATGAGTTTTTCAAGGGTAAGACGGGCAACCTCGCGCCGAACGGGATCGAATCCCGAAAGGATCACGACTTCGGGAGTATCGTCGATAATGAGCTCGATTCCCGTTGCGTTTTCGAGTGCGCGGATATTTCTGCCCTCGCGCCCGATGATGCGCGCCTTCATATCGTCGTTGGGAAGCGGCACGACGGAAACCGTCGTTTCGGACGCATGGTCGGAAGCGCAACGCTGGATCGCAAGCGAAATAATATTCTTCGCGTTGATATCCGCCTCTTCCTTCGCCTCTTGTTCGAGGGCTCTCACCTGCACCGCGCAGTCGCGGCGGGTCTCTTCGAGAATGTCCTCCAAGAGCTGTTTCTTCGCCTCTTCCTTGGTGAGCTGGGCAACCCTTTCGAGCTCCTGCGTCATGAGCTCCTGCTGGCGGGCGACCACCTCTTCCTTTTTGGTGAGTTCCTGCGTGCGGCGCGAAAGCGCTTCGCGCTGTTCGTCAAGAGCGGTCATCTTTTTGTTGAGATCGGTCTCTTTCTTTTCGAGAAATTCCTCTTGACGGTTGAGACGGGCTTCCGTGCGCTGTTGTTCGGCGCGCTTCTCCTTCATCTCGTGTTCGAAATCGTTTCTTCTTTTGATGTCCTGTTCCTTGGATTCTAACTGCGCTTCCTTTCTGATCTGCTTTGCCTGCGTTTCGGCAGTTTCGAGCATCTCTTTGGCTCTCTTTTCCGCGTCGGCGAGCTTTTCTTCCGCACGTTTCTCCGCGTCGGTGAGCCTTCTTTCGGATTTCTTTTTGGAAACTTTTTTCAGAATCAACCACGCCGCAAGTACGCCGAGCGCAATCCCCACAACGGGAAGAGCGACGAACAGCGCAATCGCAACCGGCATGGCTACGTCAAGGAGCAGACCGAAAAATTGTTGCATGTTTCAGCCTCCTTGAATAATAAATTCGTCTTTTGCCGTACCCGAAAAGCCGAAATACGGCACTTTGAATTTATTATACAACGATTTTATTTTTCTGTCAAGAAGATAACGGAAAGAAAGCCGCCCTATCAGGAAAATTATTCCAAAAAACCCGCGGGATCAACCGCGGGTTTTGATTATAAGTTTTCTCCGTTCGCTTCGATAACTCGTTTATAAAAGTACGCGCTCTCCTTGGGCGTTCTCTCCCCCGTTTCGTAGTCGACGTGCACGAGCCCGAACTTCTTCGAAAAGCCCTCCGCCCACTCGAAGTTATCGATAAACGACCATTGGAAATATCCTTCGATCGGCACTTCGTCCGCCGCACGGGAAAGACTTTTGAGATATCTTTTCAAAAAGTCGATACGGCTGTAATCGAGAATTTTTCCATTGAGGTCCTTCCATTCCGAAAGCGCGACCCCGTTCTCCGTACACACGAGCGGAAGATTGTAGCGTTCGTATAAGAATTTAGGTCCGTAATACATACAGTCGGGGTGGACGTTCCAACGCATATCCGTTTTAGGAACGCTCGGCTTCGGCGTTACGGGCGTAAGAACGCCGTCCTTCGTCGTCACGTAGTTGCCCGAATAGGTATTGAAGCCGATAAAGTCGAGCTTGGAACGAATGAGCGCCATATCCCGAAGCAGAGGCACGAAATCGTTCTCCTTCATCCATTCGAGAACATCGGCGGGGTATTTGCCGAACACGAGCGGATCGAGCCAGAGCGCCGCGCCGCCGTAATTGCGGTGGCAGGCAAAGGTATCTTCTTTTGCGGCTTCGTAGTCCTCTTCGTTCAGGGGAAGGGACGGCCAATAGGCTTCGGCAATGCCGATTTTCACGTCCTCCCCGCAGATTTTGCGGATCGCCTTCTCCGCTCTTCCGCAGGCGAGAAGCACGTTGTGCGCGCACCTTAAAACGTCGCGGTCGGCAAGTTTTAAGAAGGGCGCGTGCCCGCCTTCACTGTGTCCCAAGCCGATAAAGCATTGGGGCTCGTTGATGAGAATAAATTTATCGACGTACTGCCCGAAGCAGGCCGCAACTTTCCCGGCATACTCCTCAAACCACGCGGGACTGTTGCCGTTCAGCCAGCCGCCCTTTTGATAGAGCTCGTAGGGATAGTCCCAATGAAAGAGGGTGACCCAGGGCGTAATGCCCGCGGCGTTGAGTTCGCGGAAGAGCGACAAATAAAACTCCTCTCCCTCCTCGCTGACCTTTCCTACTCCGTGGGGAAGAAGGCGCGACCAGTTGATGGAAAGACGGTAGTGCTTGATGCCAAGCTCCTTCATGAGCGCGACGTCCTCGCGGAATCTATGGAAGTGATCGCAACCCACGTCCCCCCTGTGTCCCTCGAAAATGCGCCCTTCCGTCATGGAGCCCACGTCCCAGACGTTGAGCCCTTTATCGCCCTCGAACGCGCCGCCCTCGATCTGATAAGCGGCGGTGGAAACGCCCCATGCAAAATCCTTACTAAACGCCATTTTTAGTACCTCTTAATCATTACAAATTCTCTATCTCTTTGAGCCAGAGCGCCGCTTCCGCGTCGGAGGGCATACGCCAGTCGCCGCGCGGGGAAAGGCAAACAGAGCCCACCTTGACGCCGTCGGGCACGCAGTTGCGCTTGAACTGCTGCGAGAAGAAACGCTTATAGAAGTTGATAAGCGTAGTCTTTAACTGCTCGCGCGAGTATTTGCCCTTGAACGCCCGCTCCGCAAGGTACAATGCCTTTGGAGGATCGTCCCCGCGGCGCAGAAAGCCGTATAAATAGAAATCGTTGATTTCGTATTTGCCGATCAAATCCTCCGTCTTTTGCGCAATCTTCCCGCCCTTTCCGGGAGGAAGAAGTTCGGGCGAAATCTCCGTTCCCAGAATGCTTTCGAGCACACGCTCCGTCTTACCGCCGAGGCGCTTTGCCTCCGCCCGCACGAGGTATTTTACGAGCGTTTTGGGAACGCCGCAGTTGACTGCATAGTTGCTCATATGATCGCCGTTGAAGGTGCACCAGCCGAGCGCAAGCTCGCTTAAATCGCCCGTGCCCACGACGAGCCCCTGCGTTTCGTTCGCAACGTCCATCAAGACCATGGTGCGGTAGCGCGCCTGCGCGTTCTCGTAGACGACGTTGTATTTTTCGGGATCGTGCCCGATATCCTTAAAGTGACTGTTGACGGTGTAGGCGATATTCACGGTCTTGGAAGTAATGCCCATCGCCTGCATGAGCTGAACGGAATTGTTCTTCGTCTCGTTCGTCGTGCCGAAGCAGGGCATCGTATAGCCCAAAATATCCGTTCTGTCCTTTTTCAAAAGGTCGAACGCGCGCGCCGTCACGAGCAGCGCAAGCGCGGAATCCAGCCCGCCCGAAACGCCGATCACCGCCGTCTTGGAATGGGTCGTTTTCAGTCTTCTTGCAAGCGCGTGCGCCTGTATGTTGAGAATGAGCTCCGCACGCTCGGAAAGGTCCTCTTCGGGAACGAAGGGCGTGGGAGAAATTTTACGAAGCGTTAAGTCGCCGTCGCCGAGAAAGTCGGCTTTTTTGATACAATAATCCTTCCCGTACTGATCGTGAAAAGTATTTATCTTGCGGCGTTCGTTTTGCAAAAAGCCTACGTCGATTTCCGCTACGCAAATCCCCTTTGAAAAGGGCTTTGCCTCCGCAAGACATTTTCCGTTTTCGTAGATAAAATGATTGCCCGAAAAAACAAGGTCGGTGGTACTTTCCGAAACCCCCGCGTCCGCATATACATATGCGCATACGCACTTGCCCGACTGCGCGGATAAGAGCGTTTTACGGTATTCACGTTTTCCCACCGTTTCGTTGCTTGCCGAAAGGTTTACGATAATATTCGCTCTCGTCAAGGCAAGTTCGGTAGACGGTGACCGCGGCGACCACAAATCTTCGCAGATTTCGCAAGCGACGCAAACTTCGCCCTGTTCGAAAACGATATCGTTCCCATAATACGCCTCCTCGTCGCCCCACAGCGGCACGAACGCACCCTCTTCGGGCGCGGGGCAGAAATGGCGTGCTTCATAAAACTCGCCGTAATTGGGAACGTTGGACTTGGGAACAAGCCCCTTTACTTCGCCGTTTGCAATCGCGGCGGCGCAGTTGTAAATTCTTCCGCCCTCCGCTTCGACGGGAAGCCCGACGAATACAAGCATTTTCAGCTTTTCGGTCGCCGAAGCGATCTCTTTGAGCGCCGCAAGGCACCCGTCCAAAAGCGTTTTTTGTAAAAGCAGGTCTCCGCAGGTGTAACCGCATAGGGAGAGCTCGGGAAAGACGAGGATCTCCACCCCCGCCTTTGCCTGCTCCTTGATAACCGCTATGATTTTTTGTGCGTTATATGCGGGATCGGCGACCCGAAGTTCGGGGCTCGCCGCCGCTACTTTTACAAAACCGTGTTTCATTTAATTATCCTCTTCCGAGCCCGCGACTTCGTCTACGGGCGCGCCCTTTGCCGCAACGCGGATCTTTGCTTCGATCTCGGCTGCAAGCTCGGGATTGTCTTTTAAGAACTGGCGCATCTTCTCCTTGCCGTTCGCAACCTTGTTGTCGTTATAGCTGAACCATGCGCCGCTCTTTTTGATGACGTCGTACTGCGTACCCAAATCGATCAAGCACCCTTCCTGCGATACGCCTTCGCCGAACATGATGTCGAACTCCGCCTGACGGAAGGGAGGCGCAAGCTTATTCTTGACGACCTTTGCGCGCGTACGGTTGCCCGCCGCGCCGTCGGTATCCTTCAAGACCTCCGTCTTTCTTACGTCGATACGTACGGAAGCGTAGAATTTGAGCGCCTTGCCGCCCGTCGTTACTTCGGGGTTGCCGAACATGACGCCGACCTTTTCACGGAGCTGGTTGATGAACACGACGCAGGTGTTGCTCTTATTCGCAATGCCCGCAAGCTTTCTGAGTGCCTGCGACATCAAACGCGCCTGCGCGCCGACGACGGAATCGCCCACTTCCCCTTCGATTTCCGCCTTGGGCGTGAGCGCCGCAACGGAGTCCACGACGATGATATCCACCGCCGAGGAGCGCACGAGGGAATCCACGATATTGAGCGCCTGTTCGCCCGTATCCGGTTGGGAAACGTAGAGTTCGTCAAGGTTTACGCCAAGGTGCTTTGCATATACGGGGTCGAGCGCGTGCTCCGCGTCGATAAACGCCGCAATGCCGCCCATCTTCTGCGCCTGCGCGACCGCGTGCAGAGCGACCGTCGTTTTACCCGAGGATTCGGGTCCGTAAATTTCTACGATTCTTCCGCGCGGAAGTCCGCCGATGCCAAGCGCCAGATCAAGGGACAAACAGCCCGTGGGAATGACCTCGATCTCCGTATTGCCCGCATTGTTGCCGAGCTTCATGATAGAGCCCTTTCCGTAAGCCTTTTCGATTTGCGCAAGTACGGAGTCCAGCGCCTTCAATTTTTCTTCGTTCATATGTATTACTCCTTAATATTTTTTACAGCGTTAATTTAATTGCTCTTCCAAATTTTCTCCGTCGTTTCTCTTTGCGAATCGCAGTTATCGTTCCACTCGACTCTTTTGTAACGATAGAGATAGTCGCACTCGCTCCCTGCGGGCTGTTCTTCGATTACGCCGATACGCACTTCTCCGCCGTTCTGCTCGCATACAAGCAGATTTCCGTAGACGGTATACGAGCCATATTCACTCGTCTCTAACAGCGCACCGTTATTATCGTACTTCTTTACGCCGAACTTGCCGTCCTCGTAATAATCCGCCTTCGCCCACTCCGTATTCGAATACTTCGCGCCGTTGCCGCCCGCAAAAGAGCTGTTTTCCGTAAAGACGAATTTCTGCATTGCATTGAAACGGTCTTTCAAAATAATCAGGTTTTCGTTGATAATATGGAAGGTCAGCTTCACATTATTGCCGCTAAGCGTGTACGAAACTCTCAATACGTTGCCCACTCTTACGAACGCCGTATCCTTGTCGAAGTAGTGCAAATTGTCGTCAACGTATATGCCGTGACGGCTGAATGCAAGCTTGTTGTTCGTAAGGGATATAAAGTCGTAGCAAGCGGGCGCACCCTCTTTTTCTCCGCTGAAACAGTCCGTCTCTTCTTTGAATACGTACGCGCCGCCCGTTTTAAGCGTGATTGTCGCGCTCTTGGGATAGAAGGCTGATTTGAAACAGTTTATACGCGATTCGTTGAATGCAGTATCTTCGTAGCGGTAATTAGAAAGGAACGCTAAATAATCCTCGTTCATATGCAGCACGCCGTATTCAATGCGGTTCTCCGCATATGTCGTATCCGGCAACTCGATATAGAGGAAGCTTCCGAACTGTTTATAGGTTGCGTTCTCCGTTTCGGAACTGCCGTCATAGTCGGTCGTTATAACAAGCGTTCCGTTGTTAAAGGTGTAGTTGCGCACCCAAAATTCTGTGCTTGCGTCGGGAATTTCGGTATACGTTCCGCTAAGCGTTACGTCCTCGCATAATTCGTATTCGTAAGACCCGCAGAACAGTTTGCCGTTTCCGATTTCCGCACTCCACGCCTCGTCGTTTACGGTCGCCGTGATCTTGCTGAGATTCACTTCATAAGGAACGTTCTCGTAAATTTCGTAATCGTAATTTTTGTCAACAGTGGCGTACGTAACGCCCACCGTAAGCGTACTTTCGTTTACCTGAATAAACTCGAAAACGTAAGCGTTGCCGCCGCCGTGGAAACCGTAGTAGACGTACGTCCCCTGATAGTTCGTTGAAACAAATTCGCCGGTGACGACTACGTCCTTTTCGGGCATTACAAAGGAATGACCTTCCACGGGCACACCATTCACCTCTAAGGAGCTTTCTCTGAATATAAACCCTTCGTCGGGAATGCAGGTAACAGTCACTGTTTCGCCCGCCGCCGCTTCCGTGGCGCTCAGCGCAATATGCCCGCCGTATGCACCCGAAGATACGGAGATTTTATATTTTACGGGCTTTTCTCCGCAGGCGACAAAAATTGCCGCGAATATCAAAGTGAGCAAAGTAACAACCAATAACCAACGTTTTTTCATAATTTACTTGATCTCCTCGTAAGCATGGAATAATGCGAAATTGATCGCCGTTTTCGTAACCGTCTCCCGATCGCCGATAAGGTCGTAGCGGAATACGCGGATGCGCGCCTTCGTTCCCACCGCAAGATAGCAGGTGCCCGCAGGAGTGCCCGACCCGTCCGAGTCGGGTCCCGCAACGCCCGTCGTTGCGATCGCAAGATCGCAAGTCCCGTTTGTAAGAAGTCCCGCCGCCATTTCGTAGGCGGTCTCGTCGGACACCGCGCCCTTATTTTTGATCGTAAATTCGTTTACGCCGAGCCGCGCGCACTTCGCTCTTCCGTCGTAGGCGTTGATTCCCTCGTAGAACACCGCGGAAGCCCCCGGCACGGATACGATCGCGCCGCCTACGCCGCCTCCCGTAAAGGACTCCGCCGTGGAAACCTTCATGCGGCGCAGCTTTAACGCGTCCACGAGCCGCTCGGGAAGGGTTTCGCCGTTGACCGTAAAAAGAAATTCATGAAGCTCGCTTGCAAGAACGCGCACCACCTCGTCCGCAATCATTTTGGGCGTCTCGCGGTTATAGATAACTTCGATACGCGTCAAGCCGTATTCGCCGTTCGCGTGCAGAAAGAGCTTTCCCTGCGCCGCCAGTTCCGCAAAGGACAGCGCGCGCTGTACCCGCTCTTCGCTCGCGGCGGCTGCGCCCAAAACTACGCGGCAGTAACGCTGTTGCCTTCTTCTGTCGATACGGGGCACGACCTCGGTGGAGACCGTTTTCGCCCCCTCTTTGCCTGCGGGGATCACGCCTAAGATATGCTCCCGCGTCTCCTTTAACACCCCTTCGAACTTGCCGTTCGCACCGGGAAGAGCGCCCAGAGTCTCTTTTGCGTAGTCGCTCAATACGCCTTCGCAGATAATAAAGATTCCGTCGCACTCCGTTGAGAGCCTTGAAATATGCCCCGAAAGCACGCCCGGCGCGTCGTAGGGCAAAAGGATCGTTTCGTCGAGAAACACCCCGCCCGAAAGAAACGCGTCCGTAACGCTTTGATAGTCCACCGAGGAGAGCGGATTTTTGTTGTTCGTCAATACGATCGCCGCGTATTTCACGAATTTTCCTCCTCTTTCTCCTCCGCCACTTTATCTTTGAGTACTTCTTTGTTTTTTACAAGATAGTTCACGCCCGAAATGACCGTCATGAGCGCGCAGATCACAAAGCACGCAAGCCCGATATAAGCGATAATTTCGCCCGCCAAGCCGTACTGCATAAAGCTCATGCTTGCAAGCAAAAGCGCAATGGAAACGTCCTGAAACACCGTCTTGATCTTGCCGAGCTTGTCGGCGGCAAGCACCAAATGCTTCCCCGCCGCAATGATGCGGAATCCGCTTACAATGAGTTCTCGCGCAAGCACGAGCGCGATCAGAACGCCCGCTACGATGAGTCCGTAAGTTCCGAAAGGCTCTACCACGAACGCCGCGGGAATCGTTAAAAGCACGATAAACGCGGTCGATACGAGCACCTTATCCGCAATGGGGTCGAGGAACTTGCCGAGGTCGGTCACGAGGTGACGGCTTCTTGCAA
>JAIDSX010000090.1:8816-9531 GCA_029060985.1 Clostridia bacterium
AGACCGGCGTCGGTGAGCGCCGCCAATAAAAAGACGGCTGCGGAAGCCAAAAAGCACCACGCGCTTAAAAGTCCGCAATAGAACACCGCGACGAACACGGGGATCATAAAGATTCTTGTCAACGTAATTTTATTGGGTAAATTCATATTATCTCCGTTACTCGGAAACTGCCGTTCCAAGCAAATCGTAATCCAAAGCCGATTCTATCTTAATATGGTATATTTCGCCCTCTTTTGCGCGGGGAGAAGTGAAAAATACATTTCCGTCGATTTCGGGCGCTTGGAAGTAAGCTCTTCCCACAAACCCCGTGCCCTCTTCGTTCACCCCGTCGCACACGACGGAAATTGTCTTTCCGACGAAGGATTCCAAGTATTTTTTCGAAACCTCGCGCTGCGCTTCGTAGAGCTCTCTCTGTCTGCGCTTCTTTACGCTTGCGGGGATCTGTCCCTTCATTTTATAGGCGGGCGTTTCGGGCTCTCTCGAATAAGCGAAGATTCCTGCGTTCTCGAACTTCTGCTCTTTGATGAACGACAAAAGCGCCTTATGCTCCTCTTCCGTCTCCGAGGGGAAACCCGTGATAAAGGTCGTTCTGAGCGCGACTCCTGGAATTTCCTTGCGAAGCGTTTCAAAGAGCTTACTGTATTCTTCCCGCGTGCCCTTTCTTCCCATGAGCTTCAAAATGCGGTTTTCGGAATGTTGCAGGGGAATATCGAGA
>JAIDSX010000091.1 GCA_029060985.1 Clostridia bacterium
ATAATAATGTACGGTATGCTATATACTGTAATGGGGAAAGACAGGAGGGGAAAAATGGCGAGTGAGGAAAAACAGAGGGAGACGGATTTTCCTCTCTATCTGTACCACCACGGAAAGAACGATAGGATCTATGAGATTTTCGGGGCACATCCGAAAGTAGTAGACGGACAAGCAGGCTACGAATTCCGCGTTTGGGCGCCGCACGCCGCATCCGTTTCCGTTGTCGGAGATTTTAACGAGTGGGACGATTCCAGGAACGTCATGCACCGCATGATCGACGGTGAATGCTTTGAGTTGTTTATCGCGGGACTTAAACAGTACGACATTTATAAATACTGCATAACGGCGCAGGACGGCAGAAAACTCATGAAAGCCGATCCCGTTGCGTTCCATGCGGAGACCGCTCCCCAAAACGCTTCCAAGCTGTACGACACGGAAGGGTATGAGTGGAATGATTCAGCGTATATGAAAAAACGCGAATCACAAAACGTGTTTGCGTCTCCCATGAATATTTACGAGGTCAATCTCCTTTCATGGAAACGCTATCCGGACGGAAATTTTCTTTCCTACCGCGACTTGGCGCGGGAGCTTGTTCCCTACGTGAAGGAAATGGGATATACGCACGTCGAGTTTATGCCCGTTACGGAATTTCCCTACGAGGGCTCCTGGGGCTATCAGGTCACGGGCTACTTTGCCGTGACTTCCCGCCTTGGAACGCCGCACGACTTTATGTATTTGATCGACGCCTTCCATAAGGCTGGGATCGGCGTTATCATCGACTGGGTGCCCGCGCATTTCCCCAAGGACGAGCACGGGCTCTACGAGTTTGACGGTCAGCCGCTCTACGAAAGCAGTCAGTGGGACAGAATGGAGCACAAGAGCTGGGGCACCCGCCGCTTCGATTACGGCAGGGAGGAAGTGATTTCCTTCCTGATTTCGGGCGCGTGCTATTTCTTCGATAAATTCCACGTGGACGGGCTCAGAGTGGACGCGGTGGCTTCAATGCTCTATCTCGATTATGATAAACGCGACGGGGAATGGGTGCCGAATATCTACGGCGAAAATAAAAACCTCGAAGCGATCTCCTTTTTAAGAAGACTCAACGAGGCGGTGTTCCGCC
>JAIDSX010000092.1 GCA_029060985.1 Clostridia bacterium
AACGCGCCATATAGGTTGCGGATCTGTCCACCTTCGTGGAGTCCTTGCCCGAAAACGAGCCGCCGCCGTGCGCGCATCTTCCGCCGTAGGTATCTACGACGATCTTTCTGCCCGTTAAGCCCGAATCCCCCTCCGGTCCTCCGATCAAAAATCTGCCCGTGGGGTTGATAAAGTATTTTGTATGATTATCAAGATATTCCGCGGGAACGGCTTTCTTGATAACTTCCCTTTGAATCCCCTCTGCGATCTCTTCCTGCGTGACCTCTTCGGTGTGCTGGGTGGAGACGACGATCGTATCGATGCGCACGGGCTTATTTCCGTCGTATTCGACGGTCACCTGCGTCTTTCCGTCGGGACGAAGGTACGGGAGTCTTCCATCCTTTCTCGCCGCCGTAAGCGCATAGGCAAGGCGGTGCGCAAGCACGATGGGAAGCGGCATAAGCTCCTTCGTTTCACGGCAGGCGTAACCGAACATGAGCCCCTGATCGCCCGCACCGATCAAATCGAAGCGTTCCCCGCCCGACCTGTTTTCGAGTGAGCTGTCTACGCCCAATGCAATATCGGGCGACTGTCCGTGAATTTTTTCGATGATATCGCACTTATCAAACGCGAAGCCGCCGAAGTCGTAGCCGATCTCCTTGATCGCCTCGCGCGCAACCTTTTTATAATCGACCTTTGCCGAACTCGCCACTTCCCCCGTAATAAACAGCGTATCATAGGCGGCGCAGCACTCCACCGCCGAACGCGTAAATTGATCCTGTTTCAAAAGCTCGTCTAAAATGCCGTCCGCAATGCGGTCGCACACCTTGTCGGGGTGTCCTTCGGTCACGCTTTCACTTGTAAAAAACCGTTTCATAATATCTTCCTTTGTCAATCCATTTCATTATAAAAAATACGCGCGGAGTTGTCAACCGAAATCAAGTTGCTTTTCCGCGGAAAGCGTGATATAATCGGGATATGGAACAGTGCACTCTCTGCCCCGTCGGGTGTAAAGCAGAGCGTAACAAACAAGCGGGCGCGTGCGGCGTGAAAGGGATCACGGTCGCAAAGTACTGCCTGCACGCCTTCGAAGAGCCCGCCCTCTCGCCAAACCACAAGAGCGGCGCGATCTTTTTCGGCGGCTGTTCCCTGCGTTGCGTGTTCTGCCAGAATTACGAGGTATCCCGTGCCAAGCTCGGAAAGGAAGTAAGCCCGAAGGAGCTTGCGGATATCTTTCAAAAACTTGAAGAAATGGGCGCGGAGAATATCGACCTCGTAACGGGCGACCACCTCTCCCCCTATGTCTCAGAGGCGCTCTCCATTTATAAGCCAAAAGTGCCCGTTATCTACAATTCGGGCGGATACTGCAAAGTCGAAGCGTTAAAGGAAATCGACCCCTATATCGATATCTACTTGCCCGATCTGAAATTTTTCTCTTCCGAGCTCTCCGAACGCTATACGGGGCGGAAGGACTATTTCGAGTACGCCTCGAAGGCAATCGAATTTATGGCAAAAAAGCCCGTTCTATTCGAGAACGGACAAATGAAAAAAGGAATCCTCGTGCGGCACTTGATCCTTCCCTGCTGTACTTCGGATTCCATAAAGGTTTTGGATTATTTGAAAAGCGTGCTTCCCGAAGAAGCGCCCGTAAGCCTTATGCGGCAGTATACGCCCATGGGCGATACGCAGAATTTTCCAGAGCTTCAAAGAACGCTCACCGACAGGGAGTACCGCCGCGTAAAGGATCACGCGCTTTCCCTGGGCTTTTCTTCGCTCTATACGCAGGATAAGGCAAGCGCGGATAAGGCGTTTATTCCCGATTGGAACGAATAGTCACTCCTCGATCCATTCGCTTTTGAGGCGCACGAGCTCTTTGGTGAGCTTTGCGCTCTCCTTGGGGTTGGCATAAGTGAGCTGCTCTTCGAGGCGGCGGAGCTTTTCAAACTTTGTCTCTTTCATAACGACAGTATTTTCTTTCCGGTAAAAACTATGCTGATAACACTTAACAACGTAACCTTTTCCTATACGGGCGAAAAAATCTTTTCGGACGTCTCACTCTCCATTGACGAGGGCGAACGCGTGGGATTTATCGGCGGGAACGGCGAAGGAAAAACCACGCTCATCAAACTCATATTGGGCGAGCTCAATCCCGAACAGGGCACGGTCGTAAAAAAGAACGGGATACGCCTCGGATACCTTCCGCAGAGCGGCGGCTTTGAGCACGCAAATTCCGTGCGCCTTGCAATGGAAGAGGTGTTCGAGCGGGACAAGTTTTTGTTAAGCGAGCTGCAATCTGTGCAAGAGAAAATGGCAACGAATGAAAATCTCCCCTCTCTTATGCGCAAGGCGGAAGCCCTGGAACGGGAAATCACCTCCCGCGACAGCTATCATTACGGGGTTAAAATCCAAACGGTATTGAACGGCATGGGCTTTATGGGGCGGAGCGAAGAAAAGGTTGCCACCATGTCGGGCGGTGAAAAGACGAAACTCAAACTCTGCCGCCTGCTCCTCGAAGAGCCCGACCTTCTCATCCTGGACGAGCCGACAAACCACCTCGATCTTTCCACCCTTTTTTGGCTTGAAGACTATCTTGCCTCGTTCAAGGGCGCGCTGTTCGTGGTTTCGCACGACCGCTATTTTTTGGATAAGCTCACCTCGCGCACGCTCGAACTTGAAAACGGCAAACTCAGCTCCTACAAGGGTAACTATTCCAAATATAAAGTACTCAAAGAGGAACGCTACAAAACGGAGCTTCGCGAATACGAAAAGCAGCTTGAAAAATCAAAGAAGCTGCAAGAGTATATCGATAAAAACCTCGTGCGCGCGACGACTGCCAAGAGCGCGCAAAGCCGCGTCAAACAGCTCGATAAAATCACGCTCGAAAAGCCGATCCCGCCCAAAGAGCCGCCCCGCTTCCGCTTTACTTACGAAACGCAGCCCTACGAACGCGTGCTCTTTGCGCCCCGTTTCGATTTATATGCGGGCGACAAACAGCTCTTAACAAATGCGGAATTTACTCTAATGCGCGGCGAGAAATGCGCGCTCGTGGGCGACAACGGCACGGGCAAGAGCACGCTTTTGAAGTTTTTACTTTCGGGCGATAAGCTCGTTTCGGTGGGTAAATTCGTAAAGTGCGCCTACTACGATCAGGAGAACGCCGCCCTCGATTCCGAGGCAGCGGTCATTGACGACCTGCGGTTTCGCTTTCCCCTCTTCCCCTTGACGGAAGCCTATTCGCTGTTGGCGCAGTCGGGCATCGACTCCGACGACGCCTTGAAAAAGGTAAAAGAGCTTTCGGGCGGGCTGAAAGCGAAGCTCGCGCTTGCGATTTTGCAGGCGCAAAAGGGAAATTTTTTGGCACTCGACGAGCCGACCAACCACCTCGATCTATTATCGCGCGAGGCGCTTGAAAGCGCGCTCAAAGAGTTTGACGGCACGCTCCTCTTCGTGTCGCACGACAGGCGGTTTATCGAATCCATTGCAACAAGCGTTATTTGTATCGAAAACGGCACGCTTACAAAATTCAACGGCAGCTATCCCGCCTTTCTCGAAAGCAGAAAAGCGAAACCCGCGGAAGAGAAACCTGCGCCCGCGCCCGCAAAAAAAGCGGAGAACGACAGTTACAGGAGCAAGGAAGAGCGCGCGCGGCAGGCAAAGCTACGCACGCGCATTTCCGAAATCGAAGCGCGCCTTCCGAAAATCGAAGAAGAACAGGAGGCGCTGAACGCGGAGCTTATCGCTAACGCCGCCGATTACGCAAAGGTCAAAGAAATTACTCAAAAGCTGAACGCGCTCCAAGAAGAATCCGATAAATTGTACGAGGAATACGGAACGCTGATTTAATCACTTGAATTATTTTTATTTTTGTGATACAATCATTTCGGAATAACAATAAATTTACAGGTGGCGTATGATAACCTTTTATATCATTCCCGAAGAGTTAAATTTGCTTTGGCTGGAATGCCTTTTAAGAGTATTTTTTGCAATCCTTATCGGCTTTGCGCTTGGCGTCGAACGCCAGCTTCGTCTGAAAGTAGCGGGAATCCGAATCCACGTCGTCGTTGCGGCGGGCGCGGCGCTTTTTACCATCGTTTCCTTATACGCTTTTCCGAAATCGGACACTGCGCGTATCGCTGCTCAGGTCGTAACGGGAATCGGCTTTATCGGTGCGGGTACTATCATGCATAGGCAGAACGCCGTACACGGACTTTCTTCTGCGGCAGGCGTTTGGCTTACGGCGGCAATCGCCATGACGATCGGCGCGGGAATGTACTGGTTGACGTTGGGCGCTACCGTATTGACGATTTTAGTACAGGTATTTTTGCATTTGCCGCTACGCCTTCTCAAACCGAAGCATTTGAACGAAATAAAAATCGTATTCAAGGTAACGGCGGACGACAGCGTGCAGGAGATCAAAAAACTTTTTGAAATAACCTCCTTTACCGAATTTAAGGCGGAACGCATCGAAGAAGAATTGGTTTACAACGCGGTCATTCATACGAAAAAGCAAATCGACGCGGCGTTCGTCACCAATACGATCAATCAGTACGATTATATTATTTCCATCGAAAAAGGCGAAAGCGACCTTTAATATCAAAAAGACCCGACGCTCAGCGTCGGGTCTTTTTATTTTTCTCTCTTAACCGCATTTCCGAAAAGAAGGAGCTTAAAACCTCTTTACACTCCTCTTCTAAGACGCCGCCCGTGACTTCCACCGTGTGGTTGAGAAGATTCGCGTTTGCGAGCTCGCTCGTCAAACTCCTGCCCTTCTGCTCGTACGCCCCGAAGTATACCTTATCGATTCTCGCGTTCAGAATCGCGCCCATGCACATGGGGCAGGGTTCTAAGGTGACGTAAATTTCCGCTTCGGGTAAGCGCCACGAGTGCATTTTTTTGCACGCCTTTTCGATTGCGCGAAGCTCCGCGTGCGCCGTGGCAAGCTGTAACCTCGTGCGCAGGTTGTAGCCCTTTCCGATAATTTTACCGTTTAAGACCACCACCGCGCCGATGGGCACTTCCCCTTTCTTCTTCGCTTTTTGGGCAAGGCGCAACGCCTCGCGCATAAATTCTTCTTTCATAATTCTTTCGTTAGCTTGTCCCAAATAGCGTTACGCCTTTTTGAGTGCATATCCGCCGTAAACACTGATCTCGAAATTCCCGATATCATTTTCACCGTATGCCGCAGGCTTCACCACAAGTTTTAGCATGGTTATATCGCCGTGCTTGGAATCACTTTCCGCAAGCAGATAAAACGCAAGCGTGTTCCCGTATTTTTCCACCGTCGCCTCGGGCAGTTTGACTATGTGCATATAAGTCGTCCAACCAACCGTAACTCCCCACGAAGTATATGAACCACTATCCGAGCGCTGCCCCAAATACTCCATTTTCGTGCCTTCGGCACTGTAATCCTTTAATGCGCTGTCATATTCGTCGGAAACGCTCAACGAATAGGAAAGATCGTCTTTCACGGTAAAGCTTGCCGTATACTTCCCACCGTTGTAGGTCGGGTTTCCCACAAAATTCTGCTCCGCTTTCAGATACTTAAATACCTTTGAGCCGTTCGCCTTGCACCCCGCAAACACGAACAACAAACTCAACAGCACCGCTGCGCACGCACCGTAAAATTTTTTCATAACTCCCCCTATTGCGATAAACTAACTTATCGCCCCGTTTAATTTTTCCAATGCGTCTAAATTTTTATTCAGAATATCGGGTAAATCTTCAAACCCGAGGGGATGTTTTTTTTCGTCCGAGCCCACTTCCACCGTGAACGCAGGAATTTTCAAACTCTCCACGCACCAATCCTTATAGCCGCCTGCGGAAAAGGGCGTGCTCTTTAAGGGATAGCCCGTTTCGCGGGAGAGCACCTTTGCAAGCCGTTTATCCCGCTTCATACGCGAGAGCGGCTGATGAAATTTCCAATAGATCTCCTCGCCCTTCGTATGCCAACTCACAGTGTAGTTAGGCACGATCTCTTCGGTGAACAGCGCAAGCGCGCGGCTCTCGGGGGCAGATAAAGGCTCGCTTCCCACGTAGCCGTGCGGGGCGGGCGTAAAAATATTTCCCCTGCCCTTTCCCCAGCGTGCGGGAAAATTGAGATTCAAGTCCACTCCTTCCGCATTCGCCTTCCACAGCGAGAAGTCCTCTTTTCGGTTGAGCTGCAATAAAAAGCCCTGCCGTTCAAAGGATACTGTTTTCAGTCCCTTATCACAAAGAAGCGCGCCGTCGGGGTTCATGAGCGGCACTATCCACACGCCGCCGTTCGTAACGCTCCGCCGTAAATGCTCGATTCCGAGAAGCGCGGTTACCCATTCCCGCGCGTGGATCGCGTATTGACTGATACCAACCACAGAGCCTCTTTTTCCCGTAAACATCGCGTAGAGCTTCCGCCCCTCCGCGCTCGTTCCGATAATTCGCTTTTCGCCGCGATAGCGTTCGAAATAATGCGTGACCGCCTCGTAAACGTCCATGCGCTATCGTATGATAACGCTCTTATTTGTGATACTTCGCCCCCGCGTTGATCATGAACGCGCGGTACACCTGTTCCAACAATATCACGCGCATGAGCCTGTGCGGAAAGGTCATATCCGAAAAGGACAAAAGCTCGTCCGCCTGCTCCTTTACGCGCTTTGAAAGCCCCTCCGACGAACCGATCACAAAGGTGATTTCCTCGCCCCTGTTTGTAACTTCCGCGATTTCCTTTGCGAACGCTTCCGAAGAGCACTTCTTTCCCTCGACGGCGAGCGCAATCACCTTTCCCTTCAAGGCGCGAAGGACGCTCTCCGCCTCCTCTTCGGGATTATTTTTTTCGGGAAGCTCCTTTACTTCCGCTTTGCAAAAGCGGGAAAGGCGTTTAAGGTATTCCCCTGCCGCCTCTTCGAAGAACTTTTCTTTGAGATTTCCCACGCACACAAAATTGATTTTAATCATGACAAAAATCCCGTGATGAGCTGCACGACCCATTCGATGGCGCAAATCCCGATTCCCGCCGCCGCACAGAAGAAGAAACGCTTTCCGTTCACGACCTTCCCTTTTTGATTGCCCTTTCTATCAAAGAAAATCAAGAAGGCGAGCGCGCCCAAAAAGAGCAGCGACGAGAGAACGATCAATGCGATAAACACACCGAGCGACATCGTCCAGCTTGCGCCAAAGCCCGTCGCTTCGAATATGAGAATGAGCGCGTTATTCAAAAAGTGCGCGACCACCGTGGGGAAAATGCTCCCCGATTTGACCGCTACGAACGAAAGACACACGCCCGAAGCGAACTGATACAGGGTCTGTTCGGGATTGCCGTGATAGATCGAAAAGAGCGCACCCGTAACAAAAATCGTAGGCACGAGTCCCCAACCGCTCGCGTGCATATTGCGCGAAAGGATTCCGCGGAACAGCGTTTCCTCCAAGATCGCGGGCAGCACCGCGATCACGAGGATCGCAGGCAGAAGATTCCACCCGTCAAGCGAGGGAACGTTTACGCCCGAACCGTGATAGCCGATTTTACTTAATCCCTCGACGAACAAATCGTTGAGTTCGGAAACGGGAAACATCAGCCCCATTTGCAGGGCGATCGCAATCAAAAAGTAGTACCACTTACAGGATTTCGTGACCGTACGGACGGGCTCTTTCGTACGCAGAAAATACATGAGCGCCGCACCGAACAGACAAAACTGCGGAAGCAGATAGGAAAAATATAAATACCAATCGGGATAAATAATTTCGCCCGTTACGATATTGGTGGGAAACTTTGTGGAAGCTCCCACGATCAGCGAAAAGAGCACCGAAATCAAAATAATCAACGCCGCGCCGGCGGAATAGCCGATTCCCGCCTCGCCCAAGCATTTTTTGCGGAACTCTTGTTCCACCTCTTCCGCGCTCTTTAACTCTTCCTGCTTCTTCATACCGCCATTATACAGGAAAATCGTAAAATGTTCAAATAAAAACTTTGCTTTTTCCCGAATTTATTATATAATGAAAGAAAAAGTTATTTTCAACAGGTGCTCCCATGCGAATCATCGACACGAAAACGATTTCCGATTGCGTATACCGCCTTGCTTTGAAGGCGGGGCTGACCCTCACCGATTCTTGCAGAACCGCCCTTTCAAGCGCTTCCGAAAAAGAGAGCGGAGCGGCGGCGTTCGCGCTTGAATCTTTATTGGAGAACGAGAAGATCGCTCAAAGGGAAAAAATGCCCGTCTGTCAGGACACGGGCATGGCGGTCGTCTTGCTTGAAATCGGGCAGGAAGTAAGTTTATCAGGCGCGCCCCTTTCCGAAGCCGTGAACGACGGGGTCAAAAGAGCGTACGGCGAGGGCAATTTCAGAAAAAGTATCTGCGATCCACTCACCCGCGTGAACACGGGCGACAATACGCCCGCCTATCTGCATACCGAAATCGTAGAAGGCGACAAAGTGACAGTGACCTTTCTTCCCAAGGGCTTCGGAAGCGAAAATATGTCGCGCCTGTATATGCTGACCCCCGCAGAAGGTCGGGACGGAATCGTAAAGGCGATCGTGGATACGGTGAAAC
>JAIDSX010000093.1 GCA_029060985.1 Clostridia bacterium
AGGAGTTTCAATGAACGGGCGTGAGTGGACGACGGAGGACTTAGCTGAAATCGCAAAGCTCGAAGAGGAGTGCTTTCCCGACCCTTGGACGAAGCGTATGCTTGCCGACTCCTTTCTTTCGGGCAGTTTTTTCGGCTCTCTTTTAGAGGAAGAAGAGGACGGCATTACCGCCTACGGCGGCATTCATATCGTGGGCGAGGAGGCGGAAATCGAGCTCATAGCGACTGCCGAAATGTATCGCCGTTGCGGGCGCGGCGGGAAGATTTTAGACGATCTTCTCGAAGAAGCGAAGCGCCGCGGTGTGAAGGCGGTGTTTTTGGAGGTGCGCGTCTCCAATGCGGCGGCGCAGCTTTTGTACCTCAAAAAAGGATTTAAGGGCTTATACGCCCGCTCCCGCTACTATCCGGACGGAGAGGACGCTCTCGTCATGAAAAAGGAGCTCGCTTGACGGGCGTTATCGAACGCGGAAGAGGAAAGGACTTAGTATTTCTGCACGGATATCTCTCTTCGAAGGAGAGCTTTTATCCCCAAATCGAATATTTTTCGAAATTCTACCGCGTGACCGCGTTCGACTTTCCCGGTTTCGGGGAAGCCGAGCCGCTGAGAAGCGCGTATTCCGTGAGCGACTACGCCGACTGGACGGAGAATTTTTTAAGGGAACGGGGAATCGAAAATCCCTTCGTGATCGGGCATTCCTTTGGCGGCAGGGTCGCCGTAAAATGCCTTTCGCGGGGAAACCTGTTCGAGCGCGCCGTCCTGTGCGGCTGTGCGGGCATCGTTCCGAAGCGAACTTTACGCTATAAAATGCGGGTAAAAACTTATCGCTTCGTAAAAAAGATCGCACCGAAATACGCAGAGCGCAAGTTCGGAAGCGAGGAATACCGTTCGCTCTCTCCTATCATGAAGGAGAGCTATAAAAAAATCGTCAACGAGGATCTGAGAGAGGACGCTACAAAAATTCGCGTTCCCGTATTGTTTATCAACGGCGAAGAGGATCGGGAGACCCCGCTCTCTTCCATTCGAATCTACGAAAGAGCGATCGAGGGGAGCAGGGTAAAAGTGCTTCGCTCGGCGGGACATTTTGCGCATTTAGATAATCCGCTCGCCTTTAACTTGGCGGCAGAGGAGTTTTTCAAGTGACCACGGAACTTTGGCTTTACATTGCTGCGGGCTCGATCGTGGCGGCAACGCTCTTATGCTTGACCGCTTCGTCTATGCCTGCGATCATGCAGCAGAGCGGCTATTCGGGGGAGGGCTTCCTCGAATGGTACTACGAGCGCGGCAACATGATTTTGGGCAGACACGCGTTGCTTGCGCTTTGCCTGTTTCTGTTGACGGCGCTCTTTAATCTGTGTTTTTCCTTCCTCGACGCGGTGTGGGCAAACCTTATCTCGCTCGCGCCCTTTGCGGGAATGTGTCTTTTATTCCGCTTTTCCGATCGGCGCGCCCTGAAAGTGCCCGTCAAACGGACGGGGAGGTTGATGCGCGTATGCGGCGTGTATTGGTTTTTGCTCGTCGCGCTCATTTTCGGCGTGTGCGTCGGGTTTACGTTCGGCGCAAAGGAGATCACGGGGCTTGCGAATTATTTCCGTTACGTCATCATTGCGGCAATGCCCTTCTTCTTTCCCGCGCTCTTCGCGCTTGCAAACAATATCGTAAAGATTTACGACGTACCGCGCAACAGAAGATTTGAAAAGAGGGCGGCGAAGGCGCGTGCGGAGAGCCCCTGTAAAAAAG
>JAIDSX010000094.1 GCA_029060985.1 Clostridia bacterium
GCGGTACGCGCGTGGAATATCTCGGCAGCTCCTTGACAGGACTGACGACCCGAAAAAACGCGGTCATTGCGACCAAGTTCTTGCCGAGAACGCAGGATGAAATCGACGGCGGCGTGAGCGGGCAAAAACATGTTGCCGATTGTCTTGACAATAGCTTAAAGAGATTGGGAACGGATTACGTTGACTTATACATTTGCCATATGTGGGACTATCACACGCCGATCGAAGAAATTATGGAAGGCTTAAACACCGCCGTTACGCAGGGCAAGGCAAGAGCGATCGGCATATCGAACTGCTATGCGTGGCAGCTTGAAAAAGCCAATGCGATCGCGGAACGCAACGGTTGGGCGAAATTCGTTTCGGTGCAAGGGTATTACAATCTTTTATTCCGTGAGGAAGAGCGCGAGATGATCCCGTGCTGCGAAGAAAACGGAATAGCACTTACGCCGTACAGCCCGCTTGCGTCGGGCAGACTCGTAAAAACGGCGGACGAAACGACGAAGCGGCTCGAAACGGACGGCGTTGCGAAAAGCAAGTACGATTCTACGAAAGAGCAAGACGGGATCATTATAGCGAGGGTCGCCGAGCTTGCCGAAAAGAAGAACCTCTCGAGAACGCAGGTCGCGCTGGGGTGGTTGCTTTCCAAAGTGACCGCGCCCATCGTCGGCGCAACGAAAGTCAAGCATATAGAAGATGCGGTCGCGGCGGTAGGCGTTAAGCTTACGGCAGATGAAATCGAGTATCTGGAAGAAAGCTACGTTCCGCATAAACTCGTCGGCGTGATGCAATTCAATCATAAATAACACGGCGTAAGGAGGAATGAATGTGAAAAATTTAGGTTCGGTTTTGGTGTTGTATCCTACGCCGCTCGTCGTTGTCGGTACGTTTTCGGAGGGTAAGCCCACCTGGACGCTTGTCGGGCATTTGGGCATTATGGGGCACGATCATATTATGGTCAGTCTTGCAAAGCCGCATTATATCAATGCGGGCATCATCGAAAACAAGGTGCTCTCCGTCAATATCGTTGACGAGGCGCTTTTGGGAAGAGCGGATTACGTCGGTTGCGTCAGCGGGCATAAGACGGATAAGTCGGAAGTTTTTCCTTACGTAGCAGGCGAGAAAGGTGCGCCTGTTCTAACGGACGCACCGCTTGTTATGG
>JAIDSX010000095.1 GCA_029060985.1 Clostridia bacterium
CAGGAAATATTCGGTGACGACTTCTATCTTGAAATTCAAGATCACGGGATTCCCGAACAAAAACAGATTTTGCCCGATATCGTCCGTATTTCCAAAGAAACGGGCATTCAGCTCGTCGCTACGAACGACGTGCACTACTTGAAGAAAGAAGATTGGGAAATGCAGGACGTTCTCATGTGCATTGCGACAAAAAGGACGCTCGACGATCCTACGCGCATGAAAATGCAGACGCACGAATTCTATATGAAATCGGGCGACGAAATGGCTGCGCTCTTTCCGAATCTTCCCGAGGCGATCAAAAATACCCGCGTCATTGCGGACAAGGTCTCCGATACGGATACGCCGTTCAATCTGAAAGAGGACGGCACGCCCATTTATGATAAGTCGCTGATTCCGTTATATACTGCGGACGACGGCACGCCTTCGCCCGAATTTTTGAAGAGGCTCACGTGGGAAGGGCTCCCCAAACGCTACGAAACCGTCACGGACGAAATCAGACAGCGTGCGGAATATGAGCTCGACATCATTATCAAAATGGGCTTTGCCGACTATTTCCTGATCGTATGGGACTACATCAACTGGTCGCGCCTTCACGATATTCCCGTCGGACCGGGGCGGGGCTCGGGCGTAGGCAGTATCGTTGCGTATGCAATCGGAATCACGAGCGTCGATCCGCTTCGCTATAACTTGCTCTTCGAGCGTTTCTTAAATCCCGACCGTGTTTCGATGCCCGACTTTGACGTGGACTTCTGTACGGAAAAGCGTGAAAAAACCATCGAATACGTCCGTGACCGCTACGGCGAGGAAAACGTCGCGCAGATCGTCACCTTCGGTACGCTTGCCTCCCGCGCCGTCATCAAGGACGTGGGGCGGGTCATGCGTGTTCCATACGCCGAGACCGACCGCGTCACCAAGCTCATGGACGGAAAGTCCTCAATTCGGGAACTGTTGGGTCTCAATATCGAAAAATGCAGAAAGAAGGTCGAAGAAACTGCAAACGACCCCGATAAACACGAAGAGGCGGTCAAGAAGCTCGCCGATCAGGAGGGGAAGCGCAATTCCGACTTTATTGAAATTTACGAGTCGGACGAGACCTTGAAGCGGGTCATCGATATGGGGCTGAGGCTCGAAGGTATGCCCCGTCAGACGGGTATGCA
>JAIDSX010000096.1 GCA_029060985.1 Clostridia bacterium
GCGTAAATGCCGTCGATCGCATATTCGTCGGAGCTCGAAAGTTTTCTTAAAATAAAGCTCTTATCCCCTTCGAAGTCCGCCGCAATGAGCGCCGCCGCGAGGAGCTTTTTCTCCCGCTTGGAAAGGGAAACGCGTAAGTTTTTACGCAGGAACTCGTACTTATAGCCGATCCCTAAAATTTCGGCAAGCACGACTTTGAGCCTCTTCAAGAGCGCGGGAGAAAGATTCAGCCGCAAAGCCGTTCTCTCTTCCCCGAAATAGAGCTCCCCCTTTCCTCCGACCCTTACGATATCGTTCATTAAAGCGTTGTAAATATAAGTGATATAGGAGCTTCTCTCCTTGCGTTCGGTGATGACGATTTCTTCCACAACATTATTGTATGCCGGATAAAAAGAATTATTTATGCGGACAAGGCGAAAAAAAGCAATCAATTTCAAACGCTTGACTTCCTTTCTTCGAAGTATTAAAATATAAGGAAGTTATTTTTTGAAAGAGGCACTTCATGGATTTCAAAAACACGGAAAAGAAATGGCAGGCTTATTGGGAAAAGAACAAGACGGGCTACGATAAAAAATCGGGTAAGCCCAAGTTCTACGCACTTGAAATGTTCTCCTATCCTTCGGGCGCGAAGCTGCATATCGGACACTGGTACAACTACGGTCCCGCAGACTCCTACGCGCGCTTTAAGAGGATGCAGGGCTACAACGTATTCCAGCCCATCGGGTTTGACGCGTTCGGACTCCCTGCCGAAAACTACGCGATCAAGACGGGCGTGCACCCCAAAGAGTCCACGAAAAAGAACATCGCCACGATGGAAGAACAGTTAAAGGCGATGGGCGCCATGTTCGACTGGTCGGCGGAAATCAAAACCTGTGAAGAAGATTATTATAAATGGACGCAATGGATGTTCCTGCGCCTCTACGAAAAGGGACTTGCCTACCGCAAGGAAGCGCCCGTAAACTGGTGTCCGAGCTGTCAGACCGTGCTTGCGAACGAGCAGGCGGCGGGCGGTGTGTGCGACAGGTGCGGAACCGAGGTCGTCAGAAAAAACCTTACGCAATGGTTCTTCAAAATCACCGAATACGCGGAAGAGCTCCTTTCGGGCATCGACAAGCTCGATTGGCCGGAAAAGACCAAACTCATGCAAAAGAACTGGATCGGCAAATCCACGGGCTGCGAAGTACAATTCGACCTTGAAAACGGCGAAAAGCTCTCCGTATTCACGACCCGCCCCGATACTTTATTCGGCGTCACCTACGTCGTAATTGCACCCGAGCACAAGCTCGCAAGGGCGCTTGCAACGGAAGAGAATCTTCAAGCGGTGGAAGATTATATCGACTACGCCTCCCGTGCAAACGAAATCGACCGCCTCTCCTCCACCCGCGAAAAGACGGGCGTATTCACGGGCTCTTACTGTTATCACCCCATGACGGGGGCAAAGCTTCCCATCTATCTTGCGGACTACGTGCTTGCAAGCTACGGCACGGGCGCAGTCATGGCTGTTCCCGCGCACGACGAGCGGGACTTCGCCTTTGCCGAAAAATACGGCTTGCCCCTCAAACAGGTCATCGTAGGACAGGACGGCGAAACCAAGCTCCCCTTTACGGAGACGGGACACCTCGTCAACTCTATGGAGTTCGACGGACTCGATTCCGAAGAAGCCAAGGACGAAATCGCAACCAAGATCGCAAAGCTCAACAGGGGCGGCAAGAAAGTCAACTACCGTATGCGCGACTGGCTCGTCTCCCGTCAGCGCTACTGGGGCGCGCCCATTCCCATGATACACTGCCCGCACTGCGGCATCGTGCCCGTGCCCGAAAAAGACTTGCCCGTCCGGCTTCCCGAGGAGGTCGAGTTCCGTCCCGACGGCAAGTCCCCTCTCGAAAAATGCGAGGCGTTCATGAACACGACCTGCCCCGTTTGCGGAGGTGAAGCAAGGCGCGATCCCGATACGCTCGACACCTTCGTATGTTCGAGCTGGTACTATTTAAGATACGCGGACGCACACAACGAAAAAGCGCCCTTCGATACGGAAGCCGTGGATAAGCTCCTGCCTGTAGACGTCTACGTGGGCGGCGCGGAACACGCCTGTATGCACCTTCTGTTCGCGCGCTTCTTCACAAAGGCTCTAAGGGATATGGGATATCTCAATTTCGACGAGCCGTTCAAAAGGCTCGTACACCAAGGCGTCATTTTAGGACCGGACGGAAACCGCATGAGCAAGTCTCACGGAAACGTGGTCTCCCCCGACGAATACGTAGAAACCTACGGCTCGGACGCATTCCGCCTGTACCTCATGTTCGGCTTCTCCTACACCGAGGGCGGACCGTGGAGCGACGACGGCATTAAGTCGATCGCAAAATTCCTCGACAGAATCGAAAAGACGGTGCTCTCCGCTTACGAAGAAAAGGCGACGGGCGACAAGCTCTACGGCGACAACGAGCGCGCGCTCGATTACGCCCGCAACTATGCGATCTCGCGTGTAAAAAAGGATATGGAGGCGTTCTCGTTCAATACCGCGATCGCCCGCATGATGGAGTTTTTGAACGCTTTAACGAAGTATGCGGCTCTGCCCGAGAAGAACGGCGCGCTCTTACGGGCGGCGGCAAAGGATTTGGTGCTCCTTTTAGCCCCCTGCGCTCCCCACTTTGCGGAAGAGCTGTTTGAACAAATCGGCGGCAAGGGCTCTATCTTCGATCAGGACTACCCCGAAGAGGACGAGGAAAAACTCGTGCTCGACGAAACGGAGTACGCCGTTCAGGTGAACAGCAAAATTGTCGTACGCGCGAAATTCAAAAACGGACTTTCCGACGAAGAGATGGAAAAGACCGCCCTTGCCCTCGACGAAATCAAAGAGCGCGTAGGCGATAAACAGGTCAAAAAATGTATCGTCGTTCAAGGACGACTCATAAACCTTATCGTAGGTTAAATTGAATTATAAAACAGCCCGCACAAACGTGCGGGCTGTTTTGGCTTCGGAAATAAATTCCCGCAAAAAGAATATACTGAAAAAGATATGAAAACCATTCTTTTTACGGGCGGCGGGAGCGCGGGGCACGTCGTGCCGAATCTTGCGATCATGAACGAAATCCGCTACTCCCACCGCGTCATATACATGGGCACGAACGGAATCGAACGCGGGCTCGTGGAAAAGGCGGGCTACACCTTTTTCGAAATCGAATGCCCCAAGCTCGTCCGCTCTTTAAGCCTTAAAAATCTTACGATCCCCTTTCGCCTGAAAAAAGCGGTGAACGCCGCGCGGGAGATTTTGGAGCGCGAACAGCCCGACCTCGTCTTTTCGAAGGGCGGGTTTGTAAGCTACCCCGCCGTCGCCGCGGCGCACAAATTAAAGATCCCCGCACTCACGCACGAAAGCGATCTGAGCGCGGGACTGTGCACCAAGCTCGTTGCCAAGAAATGCGAACGGGTCTTGACCTCCTTTCCCGAAACCGCAAAGCTCTTCAAAAACGGGGAATACGTGGGCTCTCCCATCCGCAAAGAAATTCTTCGCGGCGAAAGGTCCCGCGCCAAAAAGAAATTCTCCCTCTCCCCCGAAAAGCCCGTTCTTCTTATTTTGGGCGGCGGAAGCGGGAGCAGAGCGATCAACGAAGCCGTGCGCGCCGATTTGAAAAGATTGCTCTCCCACTTCGACATTTTACATTTGACGGGCAAGGGAAACCTTATCAAGGACGCGCCCGAGGGCTATATCCAGCGTGAATTCGAACAGGATATGGGAAGCGCCTACGCCGCCTGCGACCTCGTTTTGTGCCGTGCGGGAAGCAATACCCTCTTCGAGCTATTGGCGCTCAAAAAGCCCTGCCTGCTCGTTCCGCTTAAAAAGGGCTCGCGCGGCGACCAGCTTGAAAACGCCCTCTATTTCGAAAAAAAGGGTCTGTGCCGCGTGTTGGACGAAGGCAGCCTTCCCCTTCTCTTTGAGGAGCTCATGAAAACCCACCGCGACGAAGCGTTAAAAAATGCGCTCGAAGAAGCGCATATCGGGAACGGCCTTTCGAATATTATAAGCCTTATCGATAAATACGCCGCTACTCCGCCGGCGCAAGCGTAAATCCCCCGCCGAATAAATCGGCGTTCAAAAAGGTTTCGGGCACTTTTCCGACGAGCACGCTTTCGGCAACGAGCACCTCGGTAAGCGAAGCAAAATTGCTCGTTCCCGTCGGCATGATAATGGAAATATCGGCGACGATTTCGAGATAGATGGAGTGCTTCGTCTGATTGATTCCCGCGTCCACGAATGCGGAGACGAAGCGGCAGGAGACGTTCGAAATCGGAATAATTTTCACGTGTATTTTAGGTCCGAAGCCAGCCCAGGCGGAGACCCCCGTAAACGCGCCGAGCGGCACCTCTACCCCGCTCTCGCTCATGCTGCTCAAATTCTCCTGCGACATATAGGCGGCGTCGCGGGCGATGCGGTTGATTTGGAAGGAATTTGACGAAATCGCCTGTATCTCCCCGTCGTTTCCGCGCTCGATCGTAATCAAGTCCTCGTATCTAAGCTTGTCGGAAAGCGTATAATAGACGGCGTCGTTTACAGCAACCGTCGTGATGGAGCGCATACTCGCCTCCGCAATCGACTTTAACACGTTCGTCACGTTCTTGTGCACGATGATAATGAGCGCGATCAAAATAGCCGCCACGACTGCAAATATCACGCGGCGCTTTATTTTCCGTTTTCTCGAAACAGGCTTCACGCAATTATTGTATGCGCGTTTCGGACAAACCTTTCTAAAAAAATAAGGACGGCTCATAGCCGTCCTCTTTTTATTTTCTTTTATGAAACCACTCTCAACACCGATTCCACTTGTGCAATCTCGGTCGAATTGATTTTTTCGACGGCATTCTTCACGGCAAGCTCGTGCGTTTCGTGCGTGACAAGCACGATCGAAGCCTTGCCGCCCTTCTTTTTCTTTTGGATCATTTCCTTGATAGAAACGTGATTTTTCCCTAAAACGGAGGCGATCTTTGCAAGCACGCCCGATTCGTCCTCAACCGAAAGGCGCAGATAATACGCGCTCATAAAGTCGTCTACGAAATTCGTATCCTTATCCGCCACCTCTTCGTTCTTGAAGGGTGAATACTTCATATCGGTATGGGTCGCGGCGTAGATGATATCGCTTGCGATCGCGCTTCCCGTGGGAAGAGAGCCCGCCCCTCTGCCGTAGAGCATGATATCGCCCACCGCGTCGCCCTCTACAAACACCGCGTTGAACGAATCCGAAACGCTTGCAAGCGGGTGGTCGCGCCGAACGAACGTCGGGTGCACGCGCACTTCGATCCCCGCGTCGGTATTCTTACCGATCGCAAGCAGCTTTAAGACGTAGCCGAGCTGTTTTCCGTCTAAAACGTCCTCGTTCGAAAGAGCCGTGATCCCCTCGCGGAACACCTTCGAGAAAGGCACTTTCGTGTGGAAGGCAAGGGACGAGAGAATGGAGAGCTTATACGCGGCGTCGAAGCCTTCTACGTCTGCGGTGGGATCGGCTTCCGCATAGCCGAGCGTCTTTGCTTCGTTCAGCGCTTCCTCGTAGCTGAGCCCCTCGTTCGTCATCTTGGTTAAAATGTAGTTCGTCGTGCCGTTGATAATGCCCATTAGGGAATTGATCTTATTCCCCTGCAAGCCGTCTAAAAGCGTTCTTATTATGGGAACGCCGCCAACGCAGCTCGCCTCGAAGTAGAGCCCCGCGTTGTGCCGTTTTGCGACGTGCTCCAACTCGTGGGAATGCTTTGCATACAATTCCTTATTGCTCGTCACGACGGTCTTACCGATATTGAGCGCGGCAAGCGCGTATTCCTTTGCCGCGGTCACACCGCCGATACATTCCACGACGATATTGACGTCCGGATTGCACACGACCTCCGCAATGTTAGAAGCAATTTTTTCTTCGGGAACGCCCAACGTCTCCGCGCAGGCGTGATTGATTTCCAAAACGCTCACGACGTCGATATCCACGCCCTGCGTTTTCTTATAGAATTCGCGGTGCTCCGTCAAAATTTTGTAAGTGCCGCCGCCGACGACTCCGAGTCCCAAAATTGCCACGCCGATTTTTTTCATAAGGTTTCGCCTCCTAATTTACGGAAATACGCACGTAATTTATGCCTCTTCCGTATTCAGATAGTATAAATATTTGAGCCCGTTCAGGGTCAAGGTTTTATCGATAATATCGATGCACTTCGTCTCTTTTGCTATGGTTTCCGAAAAACCGCCCGTCGCGATCGTAATGACGTCGCGGGTTTTCAGCTCCGCCTTGATACGCGCCACAATAGATTCTACGAGCCCCGCAAAGCCGAAAACAATACCTGCCTGCATATTTGTGACGGTATTTGTCGCAATCACGCTCTTGGGCGCAACGATCTCGACGCGCGGGAGTTTCGCCGTTCCGCTCACAAGGCTGTCCAAAGAGCCCTTGATTCCGGGAGCGATCACACCGCCGATGAACGCGCCCTCCGCGTCAATCACGTTAAAGGTCGTCGCCGTGCCGAAGTCTACGACGATCATGGGCTTGTTCGCGCCGTACGTTCTGATTGCCGCCACGTTGTTTACAACGCGGTCCGCCCCCACTTCCTTTGCGTTGTCCGCACGCATTTTTAAGCCCGTTTTAAGCCCGGGAGCAATTTCAAGGGGGGTAATATTGAGATATGCGGAAAACAAATGCTCCACCGTATAGTCGAGCGAGGGCACGACCGAAGAAAAAATCCCGCCCGTAATGTTCTCTTTCGAAAGCCCGTTGATACTAAGCATCTCCACGAGGTGCGCCCCGTATTCGTCGGACGTCCGCTTCAAATCGGTTGCGGCGCGCCAGGAGCATTTCAGCTCGTCCCCGTCGAATACCGCAAATTTAAGGTTAGTGTTTCCAACGTCGATACAGAGAATCATTCTACCTTCTCCTCTTTCGGCTCTTGTTTCAAAGGTCCTTCGGATTCTTCCGCGTTATCCTCTACAACGGGAGTCTCTTGTCCTTCGGCAATAGGCTTTTTCTTCTTTTTGCCGATTTGCTTTTCGACTACCAATACCACGCGGTGAATGGCGGGCGAAAGCAACAGATTGATCGCAAACTCGATTAGAAAGTTTACGCCGGCGCAGGCGATGAATAAGAAATAGACGAGCGTCGAGCCCTCCGCAACGAAATTTGCGGTAATCGTTCCGCTCATACAGAGCGCGCCGATAATAAAGAGTCCCGTATTCATAACGGGCGCAAGCGCGGAAGCCACGATAACGCCTGCAAGTTTATTCTTTTTCGCAATCAGCGGGTAAACAAGCCCCGGTACAAGCCCCGCCGCAATCCCCTTAATCAAACAGGTAAGAATCGTTAAAACGGGTTGGTTTACGAACAGGATATTCGTGAATACGTCCGTACCCGCAACGCCGTACATGAGTACGATAAACCCGAACGCAAATCCCAAAAACGCGCCCGCCCACCAGCCAATCAAAACCGCGCCCAATACGATGGGCACGAGCACGAAGCTCAGGCTCGTAGTGCCGATGACAAAGAATCCGCTCAGACACTGCAACGCGACGACGAGTGCAAGAAGCACTGCAAGGTACACAAGGTTCTTTGCCGAAAACATCTCTTTTGCTTTCAATTGTTGTTCCTCCATCGGATTCGGGTCTCCCGATATCCGTAGACAAAAATATGTATTTGACTGCCGCAAAAGGGATAAAACCGTTTCCGTGTTTTTCCTTAGCCTGCAATCATAATTGAATTATACCAAATCGGAATTGTTTTGGCAACTAAATGAACGGTAGTTTTCGCGGAACATTTTATCCCGCCGCGGCATAAGATTTAATATAAAACCGCAGTCAAAAAAACGATACATATACTCTGCGGCGACGGAGGAAACTATGAATTGCTTGAGCAACAACTGCTATCTTTGGATTCTCATTATCCTGCTCATTTTGGGAACGTGCAACGGCGTGTTCTCTTCGAGCATCTTTACAGGTTGCGGCTGGCCCTTCCTTTTGGCTCTTGGGTACTGTCTGTGGAAGAACGGTACGCTCGGCTCGATCTTCGGAAGAAACGGCGGATGCGGCTGCAATAACTAACTATCCAAACGAAAAAGCCCGCGTTCAGCGGGTTTTTTTGTTATGAGTTTTTTCTATTTTAACCACCCCTTTCAGTCTTACGCCGAGAAGTGCGCCGAAAAAGAGTTTTACAGCGTCCGGCAAAAGATACGGCACCACGCAGAGCATAAGAGCGGCGGCAATGCTCACGGTCTCCGCGCCTCCGCGGTTGTACACCGTAACAAACCACAGCGTGCCGAAGAAGTAACAAATCATCATTCCCAACACCGCGCCGCCGTAGACGGTCGCCGTCTTTGCGATCTTATTCTTGACGGGAATCATGGAAAAGAGCCCGACTATCGCGACGGAGAACACAAACCCTATCAAATACCCGCCCGTAGGTCCAAGGAGCGCAACCACGCCCGCGTTGAAATTCGAGAATACGGGTATGCCGATAAGCCCCATGATAAAATATACCAAAACGACTGTAACGCCCCTTACAGCGCCCAACAGCGCGCCTATGAGCGCGACCGCAAAGGTCTGCAAGGTTACGGGGATCGTCCCGAACGGGATCGTGATCCAGGCGCACACCGTAAGAATTGCAACGCCAAGCGCAAGATACGCCGCCTCTTTGGCGGCGCTTCTTATACGCGGTTTGCGATTCGTTTTTACTTTTTGTGCGTTTTCGTTCATAAATATTTCTTTAACGCTTCCACGCGGTCGCACTTTTCCCAAGGGAAGTCCTCTCTTCCGAAGTGACCGTAGGAAGAAGTTTTCGCATAAATGGGCTTGCGAAGCCCCAGCGTTTCGATGATCGCCGCGGGGCGCAGATCGAATTCCTTTTGAATGATTTCGGCGATCTTATCGTCGGGAAGTCTGCCCGTCCCGAAGGTATCTACGAATACCGAAACGGGATTCGCTACGCCGATGGCGTAGGCGATCTGCACTTCGATTTCGTCGGCAAGCCCCGCCGCCACGACGTTCTTGCTCAAATAACGCGCCATATAGGTTGCGGATCTGTCCACCTTCGTGGAGTCCTTGCCCGAAAACGAGCCGCCGCCGTGCGCGCAT
>JAIDSX010000097.1 GCA_029060985.1 Clostridia bacterium
ACGTAAACCTCGACGACGTGAAAGAAGTCATCGAGCGGCAGATCGAATACAACACCGCCATTGCCGAAGAGGGGCTTAAAAACGACTACGGCGCACGCGTAGGAAAGCTCTTATTGAAAAATTTCGGAAACGATATTCACAACGTAGCCAAGGCGACCGCCGCCGCGGGCTCGGACGCGAGAATGAACGGCTGCTCCATGCCCGTCGTGATCGTTTCGGGCAGTGGCAATCAGGGTATGACGACTTCGCTTCCCGTGATTGTATTTGCAAAGCACCTTCAATGCACGCACGAGCAATTGCTCCGCGCGCTCGTCCTTTCTAACCTCGTTACCATTCGTCTGAAGGCGCGGATCGGGCGGCTGTCGGCGTACTGCGGTGCGGTGAGCGCGGGGTGCGGCGCGGCGGCGGGCGTATGCAAGCTGCGCGGCGGAAACGCGAGCGAAATTTCCCACGCGATCGTAAACGCGATTGCAATCGACTCGGGCATGATTTGCGACGGCGCAAAATCGAGCTGTGCCGCAAAGATCGCTTCGGCGGTGGAGTCGGGACTTGTCGGCATGGAAATGGCGCTCAGCGGTACGAATTTCAGCAGCGGCGACGGAATCCTTTTCGACAGCGTGGAGGAAACGATCGACGGCGTGGGCAGTATCGCGCACGACAGTATGCGCGAGACCGACGAAACGATTATAAAACTTATGATTAAAAGCTGACACGATAAACCCCCGAAGCAAAAATGCTTCGGGGGTTTTATTTTATTTTTTTCTAAAACAAATCGGGTTTTCTCTTGACAAAATATGCGGTATTTTTTATAATAAATAGAACAAGGGAGAACGGATTTATGATTTATCTGAAAGATTTTAAGCAGGGGGCAATTCTCTACGACGCGCTTGCGTCCGACGTGCGGCTGGGCATTCTGGACGAGCTGTTAAAGAACGGAGAGCTGAATCTTGCGTATTTTGCGAAGAAGTTCAACGTGTCGAACGGCGCGATCACGGCGCACGTGAAGAAGCTGTACGAGGCGGGGTTGATTGAAATTGCCACCTCGTCGGGTACGCGCGGCACGCAAAAGATATGCTCCCTTGCGACGGATAAAATCATCATCGATTTTAAGAACCAGCCCAAGACGAGCGATCGGGTGGAGTCGGCGGAAATCGGCGTGGGGAATTACGTCGATTACGAGGTCTTGCCTACCTGCGGACTTGCAGCGCGGGAGCGCGTGATAGGAAGATTCGACGATCCCGCCTGTTTTTCCTATTCCGAACGCACGGAGGCGGGAATTTTATGGCTCTGGAGCGGCTACGTGGAATATCATATACAGAATCTCTTCCACGAGTAT
>JAIDSX010000098.1 GCA_029060985.1 Clostridia bacterium
ACCACCGACATCTACACAAGGCTATTCTTCGGCAGCGTCAGATGTGGATAAGCGACAGGTGCAAGGGTGTTTCTTATAACTTCTCTGCCTGAAGTGGCAAAGAGTGTAGAGGCGACGGCAAGCGTATTGATTCCCGCCTGCGAGGAAACGTTTTCACCCATTCTGTCCGTAATCCCGCTGCAGGCGCTTGCCTACTACACGTCGCTTGCCCGCGGCAACGATCCTGACAAACCACGTAACCTTGCTAAGAGCGTTACGGTGGAGTAGATAAATAGTAGCCCCCGCAAATTGCGGGGGCTACGCCTATTTTATCATTATTTAACCGATTCTTCTGAAAAAGGGTTTATAGTCGAGAATGTCGTCGATTCGTTCAAGCACATTTTCGGAAAGTTCGAGTCCGCTTGCCTTTGTATTTGATAAGAGTTGTTCGGGCTTGCTTGCGCCCGTGATGACGGAAGTGATCTGTTTCTTTCGCAATATCCAAGCAAGAGCGAGCGTAGAGAGGGGAACGCCGAGTTCTTCGGCAATGGGGATCAGCCGTTCGACCTTATCAAGGTTGTCGTCCGTCAAAAGATTGACAAGCTGTTTATCCTCCTGCCAGGTTGCACGAGAGCCCGCGGGAATGGGCTTGCCCTTGCGGTATTTTCCCGTAAAGAGTCCCTGTGCAAGCGGCGAAAATACCGTGATTCCCACGCCGTATTTTTCGCAGATGCCTATAATTTCGTCCTCGATATATCTATCCGCCATGTTGTATTGCGGTTGTACCACACTCAAAGGGCGTAAATTGTTCTCTTTTGCAAGATGAATTGCCTCGGTGATATTGACGGGCGACCATTCCGAAACGCCGTAATAGAGAATTTTGCCCTTGTCCACCATGTCGGAAAGAACTTGCATGGTCTCTTCGATGGGGGTGGTGGGGTCAAACCTGTGGCAGAAATATAAATCGAGATAATCGAGCTTCATATTTTTCAGCGTGTTGTCAAGCTGCTCGATAATATGCTTGCGCGAAAGTCCCCATTCGTTTGCGCCGCGCCCCATAGGGAAGAACACCTTAGACGAAACGACGTATTCGCTCCGCTTGTGGCGTGCAAGCGTATTCCCCAAGCACCGTTCCGCAGCTCCGCCAGAGTAGGCGTCTGCGCAGTCAAAGCAGTTTACGC
>JAIDSX010000099.1 GCA_029060985.1 Clostridia bacterium
AACGCGTTTTGGTGCGCTGCGACTTCAACGTGCCGATCGTGAACGGCGTCATCACCGACGAAAACCGTATCAACGGAGCGCGCCCCACCATCAAATACCTTTTGGACAAGGGTGCAAAGGTCGTTCTCTGCTCGCACATGGGCAAACCCCACTCCATCTTCTCGGACGAGGTCAAGCTCAACAAGAAGGATAAGAAGAAGGTCGAGGCGGGAGAAACCACCGCGGAAGCGATCATCGAAAAAGCAAAGAAGACCGAGCCTACGAAGCTCACGCTCGCTCCCGTTGCAAAGCGTTTGAACGAGCTCCTCGGCGGAAAAGTTACGTTCGCTAACGACGTAGTCGGTCCGGACGCACAGGCGAAGGTTGCCTCTCTCAAAGAGGGCGAATGCGTGCTTCTTGAAAACCTCCGCTTCCACTGGGAAGAAGAGAAGAAGGATTTGGAATTCTGCAAAAAGCTCGCTTCCTACTGCGATATCTATGTAAACGACGCGTTCGGAACGGCGCACCGCTCCCACGCCTCCACGGCGGCGATCGTCGAGTACGGTCTCGTCGATACCGCTGTCTGCGGCTTCCTCATCGAGAAAGAGCTGACCGTCATGGCGGACTCCCTTGAACATCCCAAGCACCCCTTCGTTGCCATCCTCGGCGGCGCAAAGGTTGCGGACAAATTGAACGTTATTTCCAATCTGCTTGAAAAGTGCGACACGCTCATTATCGGCGGCGGCATGGCTTACACCTTCTTGAAGGCGCAGGGCGGCTCGGTAGGCACTTCGCTCGTGGACGACGAAAAAATCGACTACTGCAAGGATATGCTTAAAAAGGCGAAGGACAACGGCAAGGAGATCCTTCTCCCCATCGACACCGTCGTGGCTTCGACGTTCCCCGACCCCATCGACGCACCCGTCGAAATCAAGACGGTTCCCTCTATGGAGATCCCTGCGGATATGATGGGTCTCGATATCGGCGAAAAGACGCGCGCACTCTTTGCGGAAAAGGTTGCAAAGGCAAAGACGGTCATTTGGAACGGACCTATGGGCGTGTTCGAGAATCCCACCCTTGCGGCGGGCACGATCGCGGTTGCGGAAGCGCTTGCTCAGGCGAAGGGCACGACGATCGTCGGCGGCGGCGACAGCGCTGCTGCCTGCACGCAGTTCGGCTTTGCGGATAAGATCACGCATATCTCTACGGGCGGCGGCGCTTCCCTCGAACTCTTCGAAGGAAAGGTACTTCCCGGTATCGCTTGCCTCAACGAAAAGAAATAAAGTTTTCCCCTTTACCCCTCCCGACTTTCGGGAGGGGTATTTTTGTTTTTCGGATTCAATGGAATTGTATTAAAAAATTTATAAACGTATTGCAATTCGTTTTGATTCGTGATATAATACTCGAAGAAATTTTTTCATAGGAGAATTTATCAATGAGAACACCCATTATTGCAGGCAACTGGAAAATGAACAACACCGCAAGCGAGGGCGTGGCGCTTGTAAAAGCCTTGAAGCCCCTCGTAAAAAAAGCCGATTGCGAAGTCGTGGTATGCGTTCCCGCAATCGATATTCCCGAGGTTGCGAAGGCTTTGAAAGGCTCGAATATCGCGCTCGGCGCACAGAACGTGCACTTTGCCGAAAAAGGTGCGTACACGGGTGAAATTTCCGCAAATATGCTCAAAGAATACGGCGTAAAATACGTCATTATCGGTCACAGCGAACGCCGCCAGTACTTCGGCGAAACGGACGAAACCGTCAATAAACGTACCCTTGCGGCTCTCAATGCGGGACTTATTCCCATCGTTTGTATCGGCGAAACGCTCGAAGAGCGCGAAACGGGCAAGACGGAAGCCGTGCTCGACAAACAAATCACCGAGGGCATGAAAGGAATTGACGATATCTCTAAAATCGGCATTGCCTACGAGCCCGTATGGGCGATCGGCACGGGCAAGACGGCAACCGCAGAGCAGGCGAACGAAACGATCGGGTATATCCGTAAAAAGTGCGCGGAAGTCTTCTGCCCCAAGTGCGCGGAAAAGGTACGCATTCAATACGGCGGAAGCATGAACGCGGGCAACTGCAAAGAGCTCATGGCGATGCCTGAAATCGACGGCGGACTCATCGGCGGCGCGTCGCTCAAACCCAACGACTTTGCCACGATCGCAAATTATAATAAATAATTCTTACTAATAAAAAGCCTCTGCTGTTGCAGAGGCTTTTTTTATTTGATTGCATTATTCTTTTCCCAAAATAAGTTTTTCCGAACGAGCGCGCAGTTCCGAACGCTTCCCTTCCAATTCTTTAATTTTAGCGGGATATTCCTGTTCGTATCGGGTGAGCGCTTCTCGATACTGCTTTTGATATTTCTTTTTTTTGTCCGCGCGCACGCTGGCACGCACGATTGAAAAAATGATACCGGGAATGATTCCCCAAAAATAAAGCGAGAACTCTACCGCAAACATTACGCCCCCTATCGGCTCTAATTCTCTTAACACAGGCTTGTAACGTTTATAACTCGAAATCGTATCCCCCGCCGCATGGTACTCTTTTTCGAGATCGGACACCGCGTCATACCATGCCGCACTCTTTTCCCGTGTAAACGTGATCTTATTGAACGAGGAATAGTGATTTGTGGTGCGGCCGTCTGTTCCGTGCGTTTGCCCTTCGTATTCTTGACAGCGTTGGTTTCCGATTACTTCCCAGCCGAAGCTGCCATACTCCTCTATCGTCGCGTTTACGATTGCATCGCTCGGATAGACTTGGACCGTCTTTGTTTCTCTCATAATTTTTCTCCTTTTTGTGGGATTTTTTCTTATTGTAACTAACCAACGGTTATTTGTCAAGTAAAAACTAACTGTTAGTTATAAATTTTAAGAAAAAAGGGAATGATAAAAAGCCATGGAAGAATTGATCAAAGAGCGGCTGATCGAAGAGTTGACTGCGTGCAGTCTTACAAAAAAGGAAATCGCCAAAAAAGTCGGCGTCTCTCCCGAAATGATCACGCAATACATTACAACGAAAAAACTGCCCAAGCTCGATACCTTTGCAAAGCTGTGCAAAGAGCTTGATCTTTCTGCCAACTATATTTTAGGATTGAGCGACCAATAACAAAAGCGGCGGCGCAGATTTCTGCGCCGCCGCCTCTTTATTCGTTCTTAGTTATCCTTTATCATTTTCGATTGCAAAGGTGATCGTGTAATTTTTGTTGTTCTCTTCCACCTTATAGATGATCACGCCCTCCGTACAGGTATATTCTTCCGTTACGGTATTTGTTCCGCTCTTCGTCGTGATATAGAGCCTCTCTTTCTCCGCAGAATAGGTAAACGTACCCTTCTTTTCCCCTTCCTCTGCGTCCACGCTCGAACGCTTCGATTGAATGGTCACTTTGCCGTCCTTCGTTAAAATAATGCGGTAATACGAATACATATTCGTCTTTAAGGTCACGTTATTGATCGTGCCTGTGATATCCTGTAATTCGTAAGTGCCCGCGATCTCCGAATAATCCGCACCGCAAGCCGCCAATGAGAAAAGCGCCAAAAGGCTCGTAACAGCCAAACAAATTGTGATCCAAATCTTTTTCATAACGACCTCGATCCGTATTTCATACGAACGTAACTATATTATCACACCCTCCCCGTGCCTTGTCAAGCGTTTCCCCGATTTTTCTTTTTGATATTTTTTCATAAATTGCCCCCACGCGCTTGCAAAATTTACCAATTTTATAGTATAATGTAGATAACCCAAATTGAGAGGTACTATTATGAAAACACCTTATGCGATCATCATTATGGACGGCTACGGTCTGAATCCCGAAGAAAAGGGAAACGCCATCTTCATGGACGGCAGTAAGAACGTAAACGAACTCAGAGCAAAATATCCCTCTGCGCGGCTCGGCGCAAGCGGGCTCTCGGTGGGACTTCCCGACGGACAGATGGGAAACTCGGAAGTCGGTCACCTCAATATGGGCGCAGGGCGCATCGTCTATCAGGACTTGACGAAAATCACCAAGTCTATCGGCGACGGCGACTTCTTCAAGAACGAGGCGCTCGTTTCCGCAATGGACGGCGCAAAAGCAAAGAATAAAAAACTTCATCTTTGGGGGCTTTTATCCGACGGCGGCGTGCACAGCCATTTGACGCACCTCTTCGCCCTTCTCGAAATGGCGAAAAAGCGCGGCGTGCCCCAGACCTTCGTGCACTGTTTTATGGACGGGCGCGACGTCTCCCCCACCTCGGGCGTGAGCTTCGTAAAAGAACTGCAAAATAAAATGAAAGCGCTCGGCTACGGGGAAATCGCCTCCCTTTCGGGCAGATACTATTCCATGGACAGGGACAACAACTGGGACCGCGTGGAAAAGAGCTACGATATGCTCACGCTCGGCACGGGCTTACAGAAGGAAAATCCCGTAAAGGCGCTTGAAGAATCCTATGCGGAGGGCGTAACGGACGAATTCGTTTTGCCCACCAATATCGTAAAGAACGGAAAGCCCGTCGCACTTGTCGAAAAAGGCGATTCGATCATCTTCTTTAACTTCCGCCCCGACAGAGCGCGCGAAATCACCCGCGCCTTCTCCCAAAAGGAATTTATTGTTCCCAAGGGTACGGCGTTCGAAAGAAAAACGGGATTCTTAGAGCCCGACTACGTCTGCTTTACCTGCTACGACGCGGCGTTCGAAAATGTAAAAATCGCCTTCCCCAAGCAGAGCATGGCAAACACGCTCGGCGAATATCTTGCAAAACTCAACAAAAAACAGCTTCGCATTGCGGAGACGGAGAAGTACGCGCACGTCACCTTCTTCTTCAACGGCGGCGTGGAAGAGCCCAACCCCGGTGAAACGCGCGTTCTCATCAACTCCCCCAAGGTTGCGACCTACGATTTGCAGCCCGAAATGTCCGCGCCCGAAGTCACCGACCGCGTACTCCAAGAGCTTCGTTCGGGCGAATACGACGTGATGATATTGAACTTTGCTAACTGCGACATGGTAGGTCACACGGGCGTGATCCCCGCCGCCGTGAAAGCGGTGCACACGGTGGACGAGTGCGTCATGCGGGTCGTGAATCAAATTATTTCCATGGGCGGTAGCGCCATTCTTACCGCCGATCACGGCAACGCGGACAAAATGCTCGATACGGACGATTCCCCCTTCACGGCACACACGACGAATCCCGTGCCCGTCGTTCTGATTTCCGAAAAGTATAGAAACGTACGGCTTCGCAAAGACGGCGTACTTGCGGATATCGCCCCCACTCTTCTCGAAATCATGGGACTTCCCGTGCCCGAAGAAATGACGGGAAAAAGCCTTATTATTCGCTAAAACCGAACAAAATCTTAAACGGCGCGGAAAAATGTCCCGCGCCGTTTTTCGTTGACATATTTCTAAAAAACGTCTATAATAGTAGAGTAAGACGAAACGGGCCTGTTTTGGATTCGATTGCAAGCGGATTTCGTCGGACGCACGCCGGAGGCTCGGCTCCGTAAAAACGGAATTCATTTAATTGCTGATAATAAAAGCAGAAGAAGCGCAACCCGCAGAGTTTCGGCTCGCCGCGTAGCGCTTGCGGCTTAACTTAGTTAGGCTCCGTCCTCTTCCGATTGCCTACGGTCGGAAACAGGGCGTCAACTTAGTGGGGAACGTTTTATTTGAAAAAACTTCCGTTCGGATAAAATGAATTTAGGGAAGTATGCCCGAAAAAGAGTCGTCTGCGGACTCTTTCAGGGCGAGATTTGATCGCAGACTAAGCGTGTAGTGTCCGCGGAGGAACCTTGTAAGACCGCAGTTCAATTCTGCGCAGGTCCACCACCTCGTCGCCGCAAGGCGCACATTACAAGCGGTTGCCTACTTGGCAACCGCTTTGTTATAACGCCTGCAGCTCCTCTTCCCGAAAAAATACTTCGTCTTTTTTCGGGAGCTCTGTAGCTGATAAAAACAAATAGTTTTTATCGGCTCTTTTTATTTTCCTTTCAATAGCTCTTGCTATTTCTTCGAATATATGTTAAAATAAGTAATATGATAAGGAAGGAGTATACTGATTTATTATGAAAGTTACGGATAAAGCGAAAAGCTATCACAAAAAAATGTTCCCGAAAAAGGAGTTCTCGTTCACACAGACCGACCCCGAATTCTTTGAACGCTTTCTCAATTTCGCCTACGACGACGCCTTGGATCAGAACGAGCTGGACGACAAGACCCGCTTCACTGCGATCCTTGCAACGCTCATAGGCTGTCAGGGACTCGATCACTTCCGTATCATGGTGCCCGCCGCGATGAACTTCGGCGTGACCTCCGTGGAAGTGAAAGAAATCGTCTATCAGGCGGTCGCCTATTTGGGCATGGGCAGGGTGTACCCCTTCCTGCTCGCCACGAACGAAGTCTTTACGGAGCTCGGCATTCCCCTTCCGCTTGAAAAACAGGCGACGACCACGAAGGCAAACCGTCTTGAAAAGGGCGAAGAAGTACAGGTGGCGGCGTTCGGAGAAGGTATGCGCGGCTTTGCGTTCTCGGGCAACGAGGACGTAAGGCATATCAACCGTTGGCTCGTGGAAAACTGCTTCGGCGATTATTACACCCGCAAGGGACTCAATTTGAGACAGCGCGAAATCATCACCTTCTGCTTCCTTGCCGCACAGAGCGGGTGCGAGCCTCAGCTCGTTTCGCACGCAAAGACGAATATCCGCCTTGGAAACAGTAAATCGCTACTCATTAAAATCGTTTCCTCTTGCCTGCCCTATATCGGCTACCCCCGCACGCTCAACGTGTTGAGCTGTATAGAAGAGGCTGCGAGAACGTAAATTCTTAAAAAAAAGAGGGCGTCGCCCTCTTTTTTATATGATTTGTGCACATGAGCAAGTGAGGAAAGCAAATGAACGAAGATTTGGAAAGCGTCGTTTTAAGCGAAGAGCAGATTGCAAAGAAAGTCAGCGAAGCGGCGGCATGGCTCGACAAAAGATTCGAAAATGTAGCCACTCCCCCCTTGACGATCGGCGTTTTGAAGGGCAGCGTCTTTTTCTTGTGCGACGTAGTGCGCGCCATGCGCACGCCCGTTCAACTTGATTTTATGACCGTTTCCTCCTACGGTAACTCTTCCAAAAGCTCTGGAAAACCCAAAATCGTTATGGACCTTGCCGCCCCGGTACAAAATAGAGACGTCATTCTGATCGAGGATATCGTAGATTCGGGACACACGCTCGTGGAAATGAAGAATTTGATTTTGGGGCGCGGCGCAAAGTCCTTTACGGTGGTGACTCTCTTCAATAAACCCGCGCGCAGAAAATTGCCCGTTCAAGCAGATTTTTCCTGTTTCGAGATCGGCGACGATTTTATCGTAGGCTACGGCTTGGACTATGCACAGCAATACCGCAACCTCCCCTACGTGGGAATTTTGAAGCGCGAAATTTACGAAAAGAAAAGCTGAAATCCATCTGAAAAAGGGCTCTCGGAAAATCCCTTTCCGAGAGCCCTTTTTTGCCGATTTTTTGCAAAGCTGTTTCAAAAAATACCCGAATTGCACAAACTGATATTGTAGAAGTTTTTTTATACTATTCGCCGCCATTTTTGTGTTTTCTTTACTTTATTATAAAGAAACGCAAAAAAACGGCGGGAACTATAAGGTGTACTTATACTTTTTTAGTTTGGCTTTTGTTTTTGTTATAGTTCTAAACCAGTTTCACGCCGATACGACGAGACGGGGGTTTTTTACTTGACGGAAATCGAAAAAATATGGTATCATTTATGATAGAATAAATTAAGATAGGCAATCTATAATACGTTTGCCTTCTTCGAGGTGGAGCATGAAAAGAAGAATTTTAACACTCGTTTCGATCATTGCACTGGTACTCGGCTTGTCGGCGCTCTTAATGGCGTGCGACGGCGATGACGGAACGGAGGGCGAGAAGGTCGATTACAGCGTAACCGTGCTTTCTCCTGCCGAAACCCCGATATCCGGCGTAACCGTATCCTGGGTGACGAGCCAAAACGAAACCGCGGGCACTGCTACGACGGGCGCGGACGGAAAAGCAACGGCTTCCCTTCCCGCAGGCACTTATACGATCGGGCTTTCGGGCGACGCCCTTGCGGAATACGACTACGACGCTATTTCGGTAACCTCTAAAATGCGCAATCCCGAAATCGTGCTCTCCGCCAAACGCGTAACCTACTCGGTCACCGTAAAGGATAAGGACGGCGCGGCAGCACAGGGCGTAACCGTCACCTGGACGAAAGGAAATACCGCGAAAACCGCTACGACGAATGCAAGCGGCAAAGCCGAGTGCGAATTGGAATACGGCAATTACACCGTTACGCTTTCGAAACTGCCCTTCGGAAACTCCTATGACGGCGGCAGGAACGTCAGCGGCGCATACCCTTCGACGACGTTCAACTTGCGCGAACTCAGCGGCGACGTCGTAACTTACAGCGTAACCGTAAAGAGCGCAGGCGGACTTCTTTTCAAGAATTATAACGTAAACGTTTTGCGGGGCGGCGAGCTTTGGAACAGCGGAACGACCAACGACGAGGGCGTTTTTGAAATGACAAGCGAGGCGGGCGACTACACGATTGACCTTCCCAAAGTCCCCAACGGTTACACCTACACCCCTTTGGCTCTTTCCGCCGACGTCACCAGCGCGGAGCTTGTTCTGACGTCCGCACTGATCGGCGCGTCGCAGGCGAGCGCTTCCACGCGTTACGTAATAGGCGATATTTTCCACGACTACACGTTCACCACATCGTATAAGATGAACGGCGCGATATGGTCGAAATCCGTTTCGGAAATTTTACAGAATAAGGACGCCCTGATCATCAACAACTGGGGTACGGGTTGCGGCAACTGCTTAACGGAAATGCCCGATATGCAGGAAGTTTACGAAGAATATAAAGACAAAATCGAAATCGTTGCCGTAGACAACTATCCTTCTTCCAGAGAGGGAATCGATTCGGTAGCTACCATAGAAGCGTTCGTCAATCAATACGGCTATACCTTCCCCATGATGCGCGACGTGAACGGGTTTACTGCGAAATTCGGTATTTCCGGTTGGCCGACGACCATCGTGATCGATCGTTACGGCGCAATCGCGCGTATCGAAGTGGGCGCGATCACGAGCACCGACGCGTGGATACGCTTGATCAAAAAATATATCGGCAACGAATACGTACAGACCTTTGAGCCGGGCAAGCCCAATGAATCGATCAACTTCGAGCTCGCAAAGCCCGATATTAAGTTTGCAAGCGTGGAAGAGGAAAATGCGCACCACAGCGCGTTGGGCAATGCGCTCCTCAACGGCAACACCCTTCCCGAAGGCAATGCTATCACGTGGTACGGCGAAAAAGAATACGCCGACAGACGCAAAGACGAAGTAGATAAAGACGGAAATAAAATTTACGAAGAATATGAATACGCTTGGCCCTTCCTGTTCGCAAAGTTCAGCGATCTCGAAGCGGAAACGAATCCGAACTATTCGAGCGACGACTACGTGATTTTCGCTTCCAACGGAACGTCGCCCGCCACCTCCGACGGGAAGTACGGGGAAAGAGAAGGCAAAGCGAACTCCATGTCGATCCTCTATGCGGATGTCACCGTTAAAGCGGGTCAGGCGCTCACCTTCGAATACTTTGCAGATACGGAAGCGAACGGAGATATCCTCTATATCTTCTGGGACGGCAGAATGCTCCGCGAGATTTCGGGCAGTTCCGACGGCTGGAAGACCTGCTATCTGTACTCCGAAATCACGGCGGGCAAGCACACGATTTCCATCACCTACTATAAAGACAGCGCGAAAAACGTAGGTAAGGACAACGTATTTATCAGCAATTTGCGTTTCGTTGACGTCAACGAATTTAAGTCGGGCGGCGAACTGGAAGATGAATCGACCGATATGCTCCGCGGCGCAGGCTTCGGCGAAATCGCAAACGGAAAGCACAGTTACTACGTAGATACTACGCTTACGGACAGATACTATCACGTAAACGTAAGCGCTCTTGAAGGCGAAGAAAGCGAGCTTGGACTTGCCGAGGGATTAGCGGGTAACGACAAGAGTCCCCTACTGCTCGCCAACCTGATGAACGTAACTCCTTGGAACAACTATTATTCCATCAGCGAGCTCATTTATGCGCAGGACGAGAATACGGGAAAATATGTGTACAGCTGTATTTTCTCAATAGACGGCAAAAAGAAGGACTACCGGGGCGATATTATCAGATATTTGTCTGCGGCTGCTGCTTCGGAAGTCAAGTTCTGCGTTCCCGTCGACGCCTTCCTGCAAAAGATGCTTGTAGCCTTCATGAAGGAGGTCAAGAAAACGGCGAGAATCGCGGCAGGATTAAGCGTCACGAACGAAGCGGATTATTGGCACGAAAACGAATGGCTTGAAATTTGCTTCTACTATTCGCACTACGGCGTCGGTACCCCGATCGGCAACCCCATCGTGGGACTTATGGAAGAGACGGCAATCGAGGTTGAGGCAGACACGGCGGAGAAATACGAGGCAGACCTCACCCGCATGAAAGCGCCCTTCCCTGCCATGATCTATACCTTCACACCCGAAGAGAGCGCGGTATACAAATTCGAATCGTTCATTCCCGACGAAGACGCCGAAGATTACGGTGCGCAGATTTGGCTCTACGACGACAATACGAGCGCCGATAGACCGCTCGTCTACGACGGCGAATCGCGCGTAAGACTGAACGCTGAAAACGAGCAGAACTTCGAGCTCTACTATTATTTGACGGCGGGGCACAAGTATTACTTCGAATTAGCCTTCTTAATGCAGATGATGGGCACGTACGAATTCAATATCACCAAGATCGGTCAGAGCTATACGGAGCTCGTTCCCGCCTCGCTTGACCTGTACACGATGGTGGTAGACGAGAACGGTGATTGGACGACGGGCGAATACATTCTTGCGGGCGCAGTCGAATACGTAAAAGACGAGGACGGATACTTCCACGCAATCAATCACGACGGAACGATAGGCGACTTTATCTATCTCGACGTGTTACGCGCGAACACGTCTGCTCTCGGCAATATCCCTCTGAACAGACTCGTTGATTATTACGTAACCGATCCCGAAAGCAGAGAAGATCTCGATTATAAAATGTTCGATTTCCGTTACCACGTGCAATATCACGTAACAACGGACGATGACGGTGAAATGGTAGCCTACGACCCCGAAAGAGACTCCCACGTTTCCCCCTATGGTAAGAAATATAAAGATTACACTTCCACCTTGCAAGCGTACATCGACGCCGCGCCGACAACGGGCGATTATGCGGGACTTATTAAGGTCGATCAAAAAATCGTGGATATACTTACCCTGTTCTTTGAGCTCAGATTAAACCCGATCTTCGACGGCAAAATCGAAACTGCTCTTGAAAACGAATGGTTAAGATTCTGCTGGTACAACAGAACGCATAACGCAAACAACCCCTAACCGACTTGCGCCGCTTTACGCGGCGCAAGCATAAAAAATTGTATTATTTTTGGAGGCAACTATTATGAAAAAGACTAAAAAATTATTGCTCACGGTATTCCTTACGCTCTGCTTTGTTCTTTGCTTCGGCGCTTTCGCCGCTTGCGACGGAAACGACGATCCGTTCGACCCTGACAACGCCGTAACCTATACCGTGACCGTAAACAAGGACTCCGCGCCAGTTAGCGACGTGACCGTAGCAATTCACAAGGGCAGTTCGAGATTGATCTCTGAAAAGACGGACGCGAACGGCAAAGCGACGTTTGAACTCGTACCCGATAGCTACACGGTGAAACTTTCCACGTTACCCGTGCACTACGAGGTTTCCGCAAATGCAAACCTCTCTTTGACAAAGGACAGTCACGACCTCACCGTATCGCTCACGATGATGTCCGGCTATACCGTAAAGCTTGTTGATACGAACGGCGACCCCTACTACGCGGCAGATGTTACGGTTGCCGGTTGCGAAATCGGCGGAAGCTGTAAATCCGCCTCTATGCTCGGCACCGACGGTATTGCGATTTTGCCTTACACGATCTACCCCTTAGGCGAATATCACGTAAAAATAGTGGGATTACCCGACGGCATGGGATACGACCGCGACGCGGAAGACTATTACACGGGCGCGGGCGCAGACTCGAACCTCACCGCAACCAGAACGGAATTGACGATCACGATCCGTCCCGAATAATTAGTACTGTATCTAATAATAGGTAATTTTATGAAAAAGATTTGTAAAAAATCGTTGCTTTCGCTGTTCCTCGCGCTATGCTTTATTCTCAGCTTCGGCATGATGGTAGCCTGCGACGAAGACACTGAAAAGCCGGGCGGGCTTGACGGCACTGACGACGAGCCGCCTTACACCGTGACCGTTCTCAAAGACGACGGAACGCCCGCAAACGGCGTTAAAGTCAACGTTCTCAAAGGACGTACGAGATTATCCAGCGGGACTACGGACGATAACGGCAAAACGGAATTCGATCTTGCGCCCGACAGCTATACGGTGGAGCTTGACACGATGCCCGAACGTTTCCGTATGCCCGACAATGCAAACCTCTCCTTAACGGAGGAGAAACGCGATCTCACCGTAACGCTTGAAAAGTTCGGTTATATGGTGAAGCTCGTCCATCCCGACGACACCCCCTATTACAGGGAAGACGTATCGGTTGCCATTTGCGAGCTCGGCAGTACCCTGTGCAACGACTACGTTACTCTCGGGAACGACGGCGTAGCATTCTTCGACTATCCGACAAACAGCTACCACGTGAAATTACTCGGTCTACCCGAGGACGCAAAATACGAGCTTGACAAAGACGACTTCTATGCGGGCGAAAACTTTTCGCCAACCAATCGGGACTTAAAGATCGTAATATCTACCTCGTTGCACCTCAACATTGCGTTGACGACGAAAATGACGGCGGAAGAAAAAACGGCTTATGCAAGCAACCACAAGAGTTACAACGAAACCATACGGCAATACGACGCGTACAAATTTACCACCGAGGTGGCCGCGAAGGGAACGGCGTCATTTTCCTTCACGCCGGAAGTAACAGGTATTTATTATATCTTTACGGACAGTAAATTGCACTATACCAATAAGCAGGTGGCAAGCGGTTACCTCTCCTCGACCATCATTTGTAAAGCGGGAGAAGTATTTACGATCGCGGCGGAAAATTACGACAACAGTCCCACCACGGCAGAATTTGTGATTGCCGCCCCCTTCTCCTCCTTTGTCGAGCATAAAGGCTTAGGCGGAGATGTATCGTTGAGGGTTGGCAGAGCAAACACTTTTGCAGTCATCGAGTTTACTCCTAATACGGGCGCAGTCTATACGGCGACGGTACAGGGAAGCGCTTCCGCTTACGTCACGTCTTCCACCTCTCATCCGGACGAACTTGCCAATTCGATTCCCGACGAAAACTATCAAACGAACGCTTCTGCAAAGGGAGCAACGCCCTACGGGATTTCCACTCCTATTTACTTTGCGGTTGCGGTAAAAGCGGACGAATACCCCGTCAACGTTACGCTCAAAATCGAACAGGGTGCGCTGAGCACGTACGAATACGCAACGGTCCAGGAAGAGCTTTCGCAAGCAATCAAACCCGAAGGCACGCTGCACGGTATTCCCATGGACGGTACTTCAACGGAGAAACTGACGTACGACGAAGATGCAAAGGCTTACCGCTTTGGTACGGACACCAACGCGCCCATCGTTTACGTAAAACTCACGAAAGCGCTCGATGAGGACAGATTCAGTTCGGGTTGCAGCCTGGCTTATATCGAACTTACAAGCGTCTACATTGCAACTTACACCGCCGACTCGGAGAAGGAAGACGGCTCTATCCTCACGACCGATTACTCTAAGTTCCTTCGCGGTTTTACGCGCGACAAGTATAAAATTACGCAGAATATGCAAAACACGATCTATTCAATGCCCGATCCCAAGGACATCGAAGACGGTGAATATTATGCGAAATACGTAAACGAAGACGGCGCTTATCCTCTCACGCAAGAATTAAAAGAATTCCTTGAAGCATTCTATCAAACGAATAAAGGCAACATTCTTAACCAAACGGAGATCAAGGCGACGAATCAAAAAGCGAAAGACGCTTGGCTGTTCCCCTGCTACTACTACGCATAATCTAACGACTCAAATCAAATAACGGCGGCAACCTTACGGTTGCCGCCGTTTTCATATAAAGATTTTATGTCAGTTAAAGCTATCAATAAGCTCTTTTAGCTGTTCGTAACTCTCAAACTGCATTCCGCTGTTATACAGGACGACGCCATCTTCGTCCACGATCATGGTCATCGGCCAATCGCCCGTTCCGCCAAGCAGCTCGTAGGTCAAGCAGGTCGTCCCCTCCAAATTATCCTGCGCAAAGACAATCTTGTAATCAGACCAACCTTTATTCTCGATAAATTTCGTTACGCCGCTTGCGGGTGCTCCGTGGATCGCAAGCACGGTAATATCGGGACGGTTTACCGCCAGCTCGTTGAAGTGCGGAAGCTCCTTTACACAACCCGTACACCAGGTCGCCCAGAAATTGACCACCGTCAGCTTTCCGCGGTTTTCGTAGAGGTTAAAGCTCTCGTCCGAGCCGTACAGCTCCACCGTAAAGTCAGGCGCAATATCCCCCACCTCGCAACCGATCGGCCGCTTCTTGACGTCCACGAAGTTATAATAGACGAGCGCGCCGATCAAAATCAACAATGCTCCGATCCAAGCCGAAAGCTGCAACCAAAACTTTGTGCCTTTCTTTCTGGGTTTCGTCGCCGCCTCTGCCTGCGTTTCGATTGCGACCTCCTCTCCCGCGGGAGCGGTAATCACGTCGGATTTGTTGACCGCCTCCTGCACGGTCGCGTCGGCGGCTTGCACGGTCGCCGTTTGCTCCGTTTCGGGTGACACTCTGACTTCGCCGCCCGCAAGGTTTATGGGCTTAATTTCGGCTTCCAGCGCCGCTTCTCTCACCGCTGCGCCGCGCAAAAAGAGTTTAGAGCCCTTCCACCTGATCGCTTTCGTGGGACATACCGCAATGCACTCGCCGCAGTTGATACATTCGTGATCGCCCACGCGCTTGACGTCCATTTTGCAGACCGCCACGCACTTGCCGCATTCGATACAGTTATCCTTATCGACCTTAACGCCCAAAAGCGCGATTCGGTTAAAGAAGCCGTAAATCGCACCGAGCGGGCAGAAGAAACGACAGAAAAACCGATAGATGAAGATCGCCGCCGCAATAAGAGCAACCATTAAGCAGAATTTCCAGGTGAACAGCGGTCCGAGGTTTGCAAACTGGTCGGCCTTATTCGGATTGATAAGCATTAACACCGCGCCGCCGAACGTTCCCGCAGGGCAAATAGTTTTACAGAATCCGGGGAGCGGCGTACTCCAAACGGCATAGGCAAGCGGAATTGCAATTACCAACACCGCAAGGATCACGTATTTCAGATAGGAAAACACGCGGGTCACGCGGCTCTTTTTTAGCTTAGGCGTGCGAATCTTATATAACAAGTCCTGCGCAAGTCCCACGGGGCACAAAAAGCCGCAGATCGTACGCGCCAACGTGAGTCCGAAGAGCCCGATAATGCCGAGTACGTAATAGGGAGCTTTCGTATTGCTCTCCGCAAGCGCGTTTTGGAACGCTCCCAAGGGACACGCCCCCACCGCTCCGGGACAGGAATAGCAGTTGAGCCCCGGCACGCACATATATTTGGTCGTTTCGCTCTTGTAAATGTCGCCCGAAATAAAGCCCTTGATATTCGCGTTGTATAATAGCGCCGCGTACACCTGAATGAGTCTTCGCTTTGAAGGAATATGGCTTTTTATCCATTCTTTGAAGGTCTTTTTGGGTCTTTCCTCTCCGCTCGGGAGCGGTTTTTTGTAAGCTCTGTGCCACATAACTTGAACGGTTACGAATAACGCGATCAATCCTGCGGCAAGAAGAAATGCTACGACGATAATTGCAATTACCATATCCGCCACCTCAACCGATCCCGATACATTCGCGGCAGATATTGATTGCCTTGATAAGAACGTCCTGCGCGCCGCCGTTCCAAATGCCCAAGCCGATAAACGTTACCGCCAGTGCGAGCACCACGCCGCGAACGACCCAAAGCGTGATATCGTGCGAGGCGATTTTGTTTACTTTATTGAGAATTATCTGCTCCTTAGGCTCTGCAATTTCGCCCGAGCCGAAACGAATCATCGTCTTTAAGCAGTTAATCTGTTTTTTGGAGAAATAGGCGCTCAGATAGGAAACCGTGATATAAACGGCAAACGCCACTATGAGACAGGGCAGCACCACTTTAAGCAGTCCGAGCATTTGCTTCCCGAAATCGCTCCCCTCGAAATGCGAGGTATTTACGACGTAGACGAGCGTAAGGATCGCTCCGATAAGAGCCACTGCAAGCGCCGAACACCAAAGAATGATTTTGATCATCTTCATTTTTTGGTATTGCTTTTGCGCCGTAGCGAATTCCTCTCCTTCGCCGCTTGCGGGCAGCTTTCTTTGCAGTCTTTTCAAAGCGTCCTCGGTTGCCCAAACGTTCTTGCCCTTTGCCTCCCAAATCGGGAAAATCGCGCCTGCAATAATCGCCGCGATCAGGAAAAGCAACGGAATCGCAAGTTTTTTAAGACGGTCGCCGACGATCTCGCGACTGTAATACTTGCCCGGTCCCTCGCCCGAATAGTAAATATCCGCCGCAACGCAAATGAGCGCAATGCCCATCGCCACGATAAATACGCCGAGCGCGATCGCGTAGATGCGACGAATTTTTTCCGTTTTCGTCATAACTCCTCCTTCGCTTAGGATTACTTAAATATTTTATCATAACACGGTGATTCTTGTCAAGCCGTTATAGATTACATTATATAAATATAAAAAACCCGCCGAAGCGGGTTTTTTACTAACTTCTTATTAAAGTCCGTTATCGACTCTTGAAACGGTGCGGTCTACGACGCTCTTTGCAAATTCGAGCGAAGCGGCGTCTGCAATGCGCACCTCTCCTCTGCCGCCGTTCTCCGTAGGATAATACAATACGGGAGCGTCATCCTTGATACAGAGCTTAATGATCGTCCGACTGCGGTACTTGAACAATACGGCGTATCTTCCGTCGTTCTGCGAGGTACGAGGCTTACTCATGATATAGCTGCCGATTTCGTAATAGCACCGCCTGCCGTCATCGTTCAGATTGCCGTAGGACTCTTCCAGCGACACGACCTCATCGTTGGGACCGAGCCACGAAATATCGTCTACGGGCTCCTCTTCATACTCGGCTGCGGCGGCCTGCTGCGCCTGTTGATTTTGCAGTATCTGCGTAAGAAGCTCTTGCTGTTTTGCCATCTGCGCCTGTTGCTCCGCCATCTGCGCCTGCTGTGCGGCAACCTGTGCGCGGAGCGCCTCCGCTTCGGGATTAGGCGCACCGTAAGCGGGCTGCTGATACGCGTTCGGATCGCTCTGCGCGGGCGGGAGCGCCATCATCTGCTGCATTGCGGGAAGCAA